>NZ_VFTM01000023.1:0-111919 GCF_006439555.1 Mesorhizobium sp. B3-1-6
CGCCAACTTCATGGGCTTCGTCAAACTCGCCGCTATCGCCATCTGGCTCAAATAGTTAAATCGTCACCACCGCCTAGAGCAATTCCAGGAAAGTATGAGCGGTTGGGCTGGGCGACTTCGCCGCAGCCTGCCGTCCGGAATTGCGTCAAAACAAAGAGATAGGGCGTTTCGCCATTTCCATGAAACGGTGAAACGCACTAGTGACGCCTTGTCGTGTCCTTCGGCTTTGAAACACCGGTTTCCGATGTCTCGTCGCGGACTTCGTGACGACGGGCTCGCAAGACGGCGTCATTCTCCTCGATGGCCTCTCCGGTCGCATCGGCTTCGGCACTGGCCTTCTTGCCCCGTGGACGCTTCGGCGGCGAAGCCGCAAATCCCGGGCCTTCGCCGTGCGGCGCATCTTCGGGCACGCCCTCATGCGCGGCATGCTCCTTGTCGAACTTGATGACCGGCTCCATCTTCGCCAGCACGTCGTCGGCAAGCCAGCACAGGCTCATATGGCCGTCGCCGAGATTCTTCACCGGCGGCACCTTGGTCTCGCACAGATTGTCCGGCACCAGCTTCTTGTAACCGCAGCGCGTCTGGAACGGGCAGCCGGTCGGCGGGTTCATCGCCGACGGGATGTCGCCTTCGAGCACGATGTGCTTCTTGACCACGCTCGTGTCGGCGATCGGGATCGCCGAGAGCAGCGCCTCGGTATAGGGATGGTAAGGCGGCGAGAAGATCTGATCGGTCGTGCCTTGCTCGACGATATAGCCGAGATACATGACGACGACGCGGTCGGCGATGTAGCGCACCACCGACAGATCGTGGCTGATGAACAGCATCGTCGTCTTGTTCTTGCGCTGGATGTCCATCAGCAGTTCGGTCACCGCCGCCTGCACCGAGACATCGAGCGCCGAGACCGGCTCGTCGGCCACCACCACCTTGGCGTCGCCGGCAAAGGCGCGCGCGACGCCGATGCGCTGCTTCTGGCCGCCCGACAGCTGGCGTGGCTTGCGGGTCTCGAAGGCGCGCGGCAGCTTCACCAAGTCGAGCAGCTCCAGCATGCGCTGGCGCCGCTCGGCGACATTCTTGCCGACCTTGAACTTCTCCAGCGTGCGGATGATCTGCGAGCCGACGCTGTGGCTGGGGTTCAGCGTGTCGAACGGGTTCTGGAACACCATCTGGATCGAAGACACGGTCTCGACATTGCGGCTCTCGATGCCGGTCGACTGGATCTCCTTGTTGCCCAGCGTCACCGTGCCGGAACTGGCGGTCTCCAGTCCCAGAAGCACCTTGGCGAGTGTCGACTTGCCGCAGCCGGATTCGCCGACGATCGCAACCGTCTCGGATTCGCGCGCGGTGAACGAGATTGTCTCGTTGGCCTTGACGACGCGGCCTTCGCTGGAGCCGAACACCTCGCTGCCGCCAACCCTGTAGTATTTCTTGAGATCGTCGATCTTGAGCACCGGCGCGCCGGGCTCGACCTTCTCATTGACCTTCTTGGCGCCAGGCGGCAGTGCCTCCCAGTCGATCTCGTTGAACCGCACGCAGCGCGAGAAATGCCCCTCATGGCCGTCGACCGGGATCATCGGGATTTCCGCGGCGTTGCAGACGCCCTCGACGAAATGGTGGCAACGTGGGCCGAAATTGCAACCCTTCGGCCGCTCGTGCGGCAGCGGCAACTGGCCGGGAATAGAGATCAGCGGCCGTGAGTTCTTGTCGGCGCCGGGCAGCGGGATCGAGCGGAACAACCCTTGCGTATAGGGATGGCGCATCCGGTCGAACACATCCTCGATCTTGCCGGTCTCGACCGCCTCGCCGGAATACATCACCGTGATCTTGTCGCAGGTCTCGAGGATGAGACCGAGATTGTGCGACACGAAGATCATCGAGGTGCCGAACTTCTCGCCCAGCCCCTTGACCAGCTCGACGATGCCGGCCTCGACGGTGACGTCGAGCGCCGTCGTCGGCTCGTCGAGCAGCAAGAGCGCCGGCTTGGACAGCAGCGCCATAGCGATGACGATGCGCTGCTGCTGGCCGCCCGACAGCTGGTGCGGATAAGAGCGCATCATGCGCTCGGGATCGGGCAGCCTCACCGCCCGCACCATCTCCAGCGCGCGATTATGCGCCTCTTCCTTCGACACCTTGTCGTGGATCAGCGGCACTTCCATCAGTTGCTGGCCGATTTTCATCGCCGGATTGAGGCTCGCCATCGGCTCCTGGTAGATCATGGCGATCTTGTTGCCGCGGATGGAGCGCAGCTCTTCCTCGGAGAGCTCGCCCATGTCCTTGCCCTGGAACTTGATCTTGCCGCCGACGATCTTTCCGATGTTGGAAAGGTCGCGCATGATGCCGAGCGACACGGTCGACTTGCCGCAGCCGGATTCGCCGACGATGCCCATCGCCTCGCCGGGCATCACCGTGCAGGAAAAATCCATCACGGCCGGGATCTCGCCCTTGCGGGTGAAGAAGGAGATCGAGAGGTTCTCGATCTCGATGATCGGCTGACCGGTCGCCTTGGCTGGATCTCGAACTGCCTCGTTCATGGGTCGCTCCAATCCTTGTTCTTGGAAGATGGGGCCGAAAGCCCCGCCATCAATCCTTCATCGACTGTTCACGCAGCGAATCCGCCAACAGGTTCAGCCCCAGCACGAACGACATCAATGCGATTGTCGGCGGCAGCGCCGGGTGGATGAAGGAACGCAAGAGGCGGCTGGCGTCCTTGATCGCGGTGCCCCAGTCGGGGCTCTCCGGCGCCAGGCCCAGGCCGAAATAGCCGAGCGTTCCGAGCAGGATCGTCGTGTAGCCGATACGCAGGCAGGCATCGACGATCAGCGGACCGCGCGCATTGGGCAGGATCTCCCACAGCATGATGTACCAGGGCGATTCACCGCGCGTTTGCGCCGCCGCAACATAGTCGCGCGTCTTGATGTCCATGGTCAGACCGCGCACGATGCGGAACACGCCGGGGCTGGAAGCGAACACCACCGCCACGAAGATGTTGAGCTGGTTCGGATCGATGTGGACGATATGGAACGGATCCTTGTCGAAGACGAGGCCCGCATAGATCCAGCCGCCGACCACCAGCGTGATGCCAAGCAGGATATAGAGCCGATCCGGCCGGTTTTTGAACCGCGTCCAAAACAGGACGCTGAAGAAGATGATCGGGAACAGGAAGAACAATCCCGCCATCGCATAGGGGATCGGCGTGTCCATGATGCCCGGCGTCACCAGCAGGTAGAACAAGAGGATGACCGGGAAGGCCAGCACCAGATTGGCAAGGAACGACAGCAGCGTGTCGATCTTGCCGCCATAGTAGCCGGCCGGCAGGCCGAGCGTGATGCCGACCATCAGCGCGAAGCCGGTGGCGGCCGGCGCGATGATCAGCACGATCTGGCTGCCATAGACCATGCGCGAGAACACGTCGCGGGCAAGCTTGTCGCCACCGAAATAATAGACGAGCTTCGATGCCGGCTCGATCGCGCCGGGCAGCGTGTCCTTCATCACCGAGATCTGCGCCAACGGGTCGAAGGGCGAGATGGTCGAGGCGAAGATCGCCGTGAACAGCCAGAACAGGCAGATGAAGACGCCGGCGATGCCGACGCCGCTGTCGAAAAGCTGGCCGTAGAGGCCGAGCCGCTTCTTGTAGGTAAAGCTGGCGCCCATCACCAGGATGAGCCCGACCCACACCGGCCAGAACCGCCAGAGCACGCCGATAACCACGTCGAAGGCGCTGATATATTCGGTTTGCATCGGCCCTGCCCCTACTGAACCCTGATACGCGGATTGAGAAACGCGTAGCCGACATCGGAAATGAGCTGCGTGATCAGCACGATGAACACCGAGACCAGCGAGCAGCCGAGCAGCAGATCGATGTCATTGTTGCCGGCGGCTTCGACCAGCGTGTAGCCAAAGCCCTGGTAGCGGAACATCACCTCGACGATGACGACGCCGGTGAGCAGCCACGGGAACTGCAGCATGATGACGGTGAAGGGTGCGATCAACGCGTTGCGCAACGCATGCTTGATGACCACGCTGCTGAAGGACAGGCCCTTCAGCCGGGCGGTGCGGATATATTGCTGCGTCATCACCTCGACCATCGAGGCGCGTGTCATGCGCGCGATATAGCCGATGCCGTAGATCGCCAGCGTGATCACCGGCAGCGTGAAATTGTAGAAGGTGATGCCTTGGCTGGCGGACGCAGCCGAGCCGTTCAGCCAGCCGAGCCAGGAGGCGAAGATGACGGTGAAGATGACGCCCGACACATATTCGGGCGTCGCCGTCGAGGCGATCGAGGCCACGGACAGCACACGGTCGGTGCGCGAGCCTTCGCGCATGCCGGCGAGAATGCCGATCAGCAGCGAGATCGGCACCATCACCGCCAGCACCCAGAACATCAGCAATCCGGTGGCGCCGAGGGCCGGGAAAAGCTTGGCCCCGACCGTCGTCTTGAACTTGGTCGAGCAACCGAAATCGCCCTGCAGAACGCCGGAGAATGTCGGTTCGATCGGGTCGTTGCAGAAGGAGAAGCGTTGCGTCGTCTTGCCGGTCGCCGGATCGGTGATCGGATGCTTCGGCAGGACGCCCAGCCACTGGCCGTAGCGCACGAAGAAATTCTGCCGGTAGCCATGGTTGACCAGCCAGCTTTCAAGCTGGTCGGCGGGCGTGTGCATCTCGGTCTGGCTGATCGCCAGTTTCTT
The DNA here is from genome assembly GCF_006439555.1 of Mesorhizobium sp. B3-1-6. Lineage (NCBI taxonomy): Bacteria > Pseudomonadati > Pseudomonadota > Alphaproteobacteria > Hyphomicrobiales > Phyllobacteriaceae > Mesorhizobium > Mesorhizobium sp. B3-1-6. Next base: position 4,686 of record NZ_VFTM01000023.1, read on the forward strand.
GAGATTGGGCTCGAGATTGACGAGAAAGAACACGACCAGCGTCAGGCACAGCATCGTGAGCAGTATGGTGCCGATGCGTCTGGCGATGAATGAGAACATGCGCGCCCCCTGCCGGCCGGGTTGGGGTCAGATAGGCTCAACCCTGTTTCGAAAAGCGGATGAGGCCCCGCCACCGCCGCAGGATATGCAGCGGCGACGAAGCTTGAGATACGAGGGGCCGCGGCCCCTCGTATTCATCACGCCATGGATCACGCCTGGTCGAGCCAGACCTTGCCGAAGTCGTGCTCGTAGGTAGGGTGCATCGAGTGGTTCTTCACCTCGGGCTTGATGTTGATGTAGAGCTTGCGCCAGTAAGGCTGGATGATGATGCCGGAATCCTGCAGCGTCTGCTCGATGTCCTTCATCACAACCTTGCGCTTCTCCGCATCGGCGATGCCGAGCGCCTCGTTCACCTTCTTGTCGAAGTCCGGGTTGGCGTAAGCGGTCTCGTTCCAGGCTTCGCCGGAGCGGTAGGCGATGGCGATGACCTGAATGCCCAGCGGACGCATGTTCCAGTTGGTTTCCGAGAACGGATACTTCGTCCAGTCGTTCCAGAAGGTCGAGCTCGGCAGCACGGTGCGCTTCACCTTGATGCCGGCCTCGCGCAGCTGAGCCGCGATCGCGTCCGTGGTGTTCTTGTGGTAGTCCTCGTCGTTGCTGATCAGCTCGTGCTCGAAATCGATCGCGCCGGCTTCCGTCAGCATCTGCTTGGCCTTGGCGATGTCGCGCTTGACCTCCGGCAGCTTGACATACTCCGGATGGATCGGCGCGACATGGTGGTTTTCGGCCGGCGTGCCGGCATTGCCATAGCCGAGCTGCAGCACGGTGGCATTGTCGACGGCAAGCAACATCGCCTGACGAACCTTCTGGTCGTCATAGGGCTTCTTGGTGACGTTGAAGCGAGACACAACCGTGGCTGCCGTCACGACTTCCGAAACCGGCGCGCCGACATCCGCGATGATCTTGATGTAGTCGGCGGTGGTTTCGTGGTTGGTCTGGACTTCGCCCGACTCGAAAGCCGAGACGGTCGCCGCCGGATCGGTGCCGTAATCGATGAACTCGACGCCGTCGAGGAAGGCCTCGCCCTGCCACCACTTGCCGGTCTCGCGACGCTTGTAGACCACCTTCTGGCCGACGTCGTAGGAGACCAGCTCGAACGGACCGGTGCCGATCGGGCAGTTCTTGAAGTTGGCACCCTTCTCGTCGAAGGTCTTGTGCACGACCAGCGCCGGGTAGTCGCACAGGTTCGGGATGATGGCGATGTCGGGCTTGGACAGCTTGAGCTTGACCGTCATGTCGTCGACCTTGACGACGGAGCCGTCGCGCAGCTTCTTGGTCGTGTCGTCGACGAGGCTGCCGAGGCGGCCAGGCATCGAATTGCCTTCCGCGCCCTTATCGGCCCAGCGGGTGAAATTGTAGATCACGTCGTCGGCGGTGAACTTGTCGCCATTGTTCCACTCGACGCCCGGCCGCACATGCAGCGTATATTCCGTGGCGTCGTCATTGATGTCCCAGCTCGCCAGCAGATACGGCGCGAAGGTGTATTCCTTGGTGTATTTCACCAGCGGCTCGAGCGCCTGGCGCTCGGCATTGGAGATTTCGGACCAGTCGGCGGTGCGCGGATCCTTCGGATCCTTGATCGACATCGCGACCTTGATCACGCCGCCCTTCTTGCCCTGCACGTCCTCGGCCCGGGCCGGGGTAGGCGCGGCGAGGCCGAGCATGCCATAGGCCATTGCCGTCGATGCGCCGAAGACGCTTGCCAAAGCCAGAAACTCGCGGCGGTCCACGCCGCCCGATTTGGCTTCTTCGGCCATTTTCAGGATGTGATCCGGAACACGGTCACCATTGCTCTTGTAGATTGCCATGACTTACTCCCATTGTTGGCTTTCCGCCTTGTAACATTCCGCATCCAAGCCGTGATGTCAAAACACGGTGTGAAGTGGGAACATGTTAGGGAATGTGCATCTTTGGTTGCAATACGGTTCGCGCGATAGCGACAGTCTTGACGCAAATTTGTTAGCGTGAGGCGGATTTTCCCAAAATTCGTCGCGGGCGATTAAATCAATACATTTTATGAGGATTAGGGCCTCTGTGGCCATGGCGAGCGGCCGCTTCGACTGGCCTTGGAAGGGCCGCGCACCCTCAATATTCGCGTTCGTAGAAGACGCCGCCCTTTGCCTCGCCGGCGTCATTGGCCTCGCCGCGCAGCTTCACGCCGCGGCCGACATTGAGGTCGATCGTGGCCTTGCCGGAGCCCGGCTTGTCGCCCTTCTGTATGGTCACATAGGTGCGGTCGTTGAGGTACTTGCCGGCCGAAACCGCGGTGCCGCCCTTCTCGTCCGTCGTTACGTCGAGATCGTCGACGCCGATGGCGCTCTGCAGGTTCTCGAGCAGCGAGGTCGAGCCGCCGACGCCAGCCAGCTGCGCGGCGGCGCTCGCAAGCTGCGCGATCTGCAGCGGCGACAGTTTGGACATGGATTGGCCAAAGATGAGCTGCGCCATCACCTCGTCCTGGGGCAGCGCCGGCACGGAGGAGAAGGTGAACTTCGGATTGGTCGCCTCGCCCGACACGAGGATCGTGACCGTGGCGCTGCTCGTCGTCGTGGTCGCCGTCATGTTGAGATAGGGCACCAGCGAACCCTGGAACCCGATCGTGCCCTCGGTAAAGGTCAGCCGCTTGGAGAGGATGATCAGCCGTCCGCGCTGCAAGGTGAAAGTGCCGACTGCCTGCGGCGCCGAGGCAGGGCCCGTCAACTTCAGCGAGCCGCCGAGTTCGGCATCGACGCCCCTGCCCTGGATGAAGATCTGGTTCGGCGCGTTCACCGTCACGTCGAGCGTCAGGCCGCTGCCGCCGTTGCTGCCGCCGCTGGACGTCGCCGGACGCAGCGCCTTGTCCTGCGCCCGCACCGACGCCGGCGCGTTCTTGTGCTTGACATCCAGCGCCGAAAGCGATCCCGGCAGCTTTTCCGGGACAGTGATGACCGTCCTTGCCAGGTTGATCGTGCCGGCGATCACCGGCGCAGAGACGAGCGGCCCCTTGATCGTCAGGTCGCCGCCGAGATTGGCGGTTACCACCCGGCCGTCTGTGTAGCGGCCATCGGTGAGCTTGACCGACAGGTCGGCCGGAAAACCTTGCGCCGGCGTGATGCCCACCGTGCCGCTCGCCGACAGGTTGCCGCGCGTCGACAGCTTTCCGGTCAAGCGGTTGATCCTGGCGACGCCGCCGCCAATCGCGACGTCGGCGGCGATATCGTTGACCGCCAGGCCGGAGCGGGCATCGATAAGGCGCGAGCCGGATGTCGTGACTTTGCCGCTGATCACCGGCGCGGATGCAGGGCCACGCACCTGCACATCGACATTGGCGGTGCCGTTGAGCGCCAGACCTTGAGCGGCGAGCTTGGCGGCAAGGAAGGAAAAAGGCACCTTGCCGTTGAAGTCGAGCGCCAAGGTGGGCGTGCCTGCCGTCGCAACCGTGCCGCCACCCTTAAGGCCGAGCCCGGCGCCGTCGCTGATGTTGGCGTCGAAGGCGAGCTTGTTGCCGGCGAAGGTTCCCGACGACGACACATTCATGCCGCCGAGGCCTGCGCTGCGTGTCTGCGAGGTCTGCACGCCGGAAGCATCGATGTTGAAGGCGACCGAGGGGGATGCCGGGGCACCGGTGACCTTGACGGTGCCCGAGATCGAGCCGGCCGCGTCGAGACCCGGCGAAAAGCTGTTGGCGAGCGAGATCGGCACCCTCGCCAGGTTGGCGTTGATGTCGAGTGCCTGCGCGACCTTGCCCGTCACCGTCGCCGTGCCGCCGCCGAGAATGAGCACCAGCCGGTCGAGCGTCGTCACGCCGTTGGCGACAGTGATCGTCGAGGCCTGCGCGATCGCGGCCTTGATGCCCTGCACGGTCGCCTGGCCAGAGGCGAGCTCGACGGTCGTCGTGCCGTTGGCGACCTTCACGCGGCCGGCGGCTTTGGCCGGGATGTTCTTGACGGTGGCGCCGCCGGAAAAACCGGTCCAGTCGCCGTCGCGCTTGAGATCGACATCGATGCCGGTGATGGCGGTGCCGCCGGACGTCACGCTCTCGGCGCGCACCGTGCCGGCAATGACGGGTGCTGCCATATAGTTCGCGATCTGCGCGTCGATGGCGACATTCCTGGCCGAGAGATCGCCGCGCTTGATCTCCGAGGTGTTCGCCTTGACCGCGACGGTGGGTCCGTTGGCCGCCTTGGTGAAAGCGATCGTGCCACGCACATTGCCCTCGGCCTTTTCCAGGGCCAGCGCGGCGAGCGGCCCGATATCGGGCAGGTCGAGCGAAACGGTGCCGACCGGCACGAAGGCATCGTCGAGGATGAGGTCGCCGAAGATCTTGTTCGGACCGAGCGACAGCAGAAGCCCGTTGATCGCGCGGCTGCCATTGGTCGTGGCGAGCACCGCGCTGCCCTCGAGGTTTTGTCCGGCGACGTTGCCGGTGAGCTGTACATTGGCCGCCGGATTGGCGGCGTCGGCCTTGCCGGTGGCCGTCAGCTTCAATCCGGTGATCTCGCGCGCCGCCACCGAAAGCCGGTCGCTGCTCACCGTCATCGACAGGTCGGGCGCGGTAACCAGGCCTTGCGCATTGAGCGCAAAGGCAATGGCGCCCTTGGCGTCTTTCGAGAGCCCTGAAACGTCGTTCAACGCGCCTCTGATCCCGGCGGCCAGCTTGCTGTCGGCAAGGCTCGCCTGGCCATCGGCGGTGAGCGCGCCCGAATTCAGCTTCAGCCCGTCGATATTGACATTGCCATTGGCATCGCGCTTCAGCGAGGCGCTCAACGCAGCGCTCTCGCCAAGCATGCCGCGTACCGCCGCTGGCAAGGCTGAAGAGGCGACATTGGCGTTCATATTGAGGTAGACCGAACCGTCGCCCAGCGATATCCGGCCGGCGACCTGGCTGTTGAGCGCATCGCTTCTCAAGGAGCCGCTGTCGACGGCAACGGCATCGGTCGTCAGGCGGCCATTGACCTTGGCCGTGACCTTGCCGGCGATCAGCGGCGCGATCAACTGGTTGTCGAGGCCAATCCTGTCCACCGACACCGTGCCGGAAACCTGACCTGCCCGCCCCTTGAGGTCGAAGGCATCCGAATGCAGCGCCAGGATGAGGCCGTCGACCGTCGCCTGGCTGGCGGCAATGGAAGGCAGGATCGCGGACACATCGAGCCGCGCCTGCGTGCTTTCGCCCGCCATCTTTGCCGACAAGGACTGGACGGCGATCTTGACCGGGCTTTGGGCGCTGCCGACCGTCAACGGCAGGCTGGGTCCGGATGAGGTAAGGTCGAGGGAGAAATCGCTGGCGCCGTTCGGGTTGAGAGTGCCGGCGGCCTTGCCTGAAATCCCTTCGCCCGAAAGCGTGGCGTGGTCCAGGGCGACGCCGCCCGCCAGCGTGTAGGTACCGGCAGCGTCCAGATCCAGCGGCCCGAGCCCCGCCTGCCTGGTCTGGCTGGTCTCGGCGCCCGCCAACTTCGCGTCGAACTGAATGTCGGGATTGGACGATGGACCCGTGACGTGTGCCGTGCCTTCAAGCGTTCCGGCCCCGTCGAGGCCGGGCACGAAATCATTGGCGAGTGCCAGCGGGAGGTTGGCGAGATTGGCCGTCAGGTCCAGTGCCTGACCGGCGCTGCCGGAAACCGTCGCCGAGCCGCCGCCGAGATTGAGCGCGAGCTTCTCGATGGCGGTCACGCCATTGGCGATGGAGAGGCTGGAAGGCTCGGCTATTGCCGCCTTGATGCCACGCACCGTCGCCTCTCCGGAGGCGATTTCCACGCTTGTCGTGCCGTTGGCGATCTTCACGCGCCCGGTGGCGGTGGCCGGAATGCCGGACGCCGTCGCGCCTCCGGTAAAGTTCGTCCAGTCGCCGTCGCGCCTCAGATCGATGCCGATGCCGCTGATGACCGTGCCGCCGGAACTGACGCTGTCGGCCTTGATGGTGCCCGAGATCGCCGGCCCCTTGAGGTAGTTGGCGATCAGCGCGTCGACGGTGATCGTCTTTGCCGCCAGCTCGCCGCGCGCGATCGACGTGCTGGTCGCGTTGATGGTGACGGTCGGCGCCTCGCCCTCCTTGGCAAAGGCGATCGTGCCGTTGATGTCGCCGGTCGCGGTCTGATTTGCCAGGGCGGCAAGCGGTCCGATGTCGGGCACGGCAAGCGTCAATGTGCCGAGCGGCAGGAACTTGTCGTCGAGCGCGAGATCGCCCGAAACCTTGTTGTCGCCGAGCGCCAGGCTCAGCCCCTTGATCGAGCGCTTGCCGTCGGCGGTCACCAGCGAGGCCTCGATATCCAGCGCCTGGCCCTCGGCGTTGCCGGTCAGCGAGATGTCGGCCGACGGATTGGCGATGTCGGCCTTGCCTTTGGCCGAGAGCTTGATGTCCTTCACCGTGCGGCCGGCGGCCGTCAGGCTGGCGCTGTCGGCTGACACCGTGAAATCCGGCGCCCAACGCGGGCCGCTCGCGCTCAGCGCGAAATTGACCCCGCCTGCGAGCGGCGTGCCAGCGAGCGACGACAGCGGCGAGACGTCGCCCAACGTGCCCTTGACGCTGGCCTGGATGTCCGAGCCCTGCATGCTGCCGGTGCCGCTGGCGCTGAGCGAGCCAGAGCTGATCTCCAGCGAGTTGGCGGCGAACGCGCCCTGCGGGTCGCGGGTCGCGGTCGCGGAAAACTTCACCCGCTCGCCGAGCAGGGAGCTGATCTGCGGCGGCAATGCCATCGAGACGGCGTCGGCATTCATCTTCAGCGTCATCGACAGATCGGCAAGCGACACGCCCGCCGTCAGCGCCGCATTGAGCGCATCGCTGCGCAAGGTGCCTTTCTCGATGGTCACGGTCTCGCGGCTGATCGTGCCGGAAAGATCCGCGGCGAGCTTGCCGGTCACCAGCGGCGCCAGCGTCGCCACATCCGTCTTTAGGCCGGCGGCCGCGAGCTTGATGTTGACCGGGCCGCTGCGGTTCCCGATATCGAAGCCGTCGGAATGGATCTCGCCCGTAATATTGTTGAGCTGGGTCCCGCCGACGGCCACCGAGGTAAGCGACGTGCCGATATCGACCATCGGCGCCTTGCCGTCGCCAAAGGCGCGCACCGTTGCCTTTTCGACGGCGACCAGGATCGGTGCAGCGCTGTTGCCGACATCGACAGTGACCGGCTTGTCCTTGGCGGAGAGCTCGACGGCGAGGTCGCTGGCGCCCTTCGGATCGACATTGCCGGTCGCGGCGCCGTGCACAGCATCGCTCTCTATGGTCGCGCGCTCGATATCGACCCCGCCCGACGTGGTCGCTGTTCCGGCGAGGTCGAAGCTCGTCTTGCCGGCAAAAAGCGCCTTTATCTTCTCCGGCAGGAAGCCTTCGAACTGGCCGTCGCCCTTGGCCTCGATGCGGTGGCCCTTGTCGGTGAGTTGGTGCCGGCCGGTCAACTGGCTGACGATCCGTCCGTCGACCATGAAGGTGCCGACGCCGCTCCAGTTGGCTAAAGGTCCGCTGCCGGAAACCACGATGTTGATGGGCGGCGCATCCGGCAGCTTGAGCAAATTGGCGATGATGCCGCCCGCCGGCTCCGAAGCCTTGAGATCGAGGTCGAGCTTGTTGTCGGCCGGCGCAAAATGGATCTTGGCGTCGACATTGCCCTCTCTGCCGTCGTGACGGCTCACGTTCAGCACGCTCTCGATCGCCAGTGGCGATGGATCCGCCTTGAGCGAGCCCTTGGCGGCCAGCTCGGCGATGCCGCTGCCGGCAAGCTCCTGGCCAAGCGCGATCTCCGGCAGGTCGATCTGCTTGACGTCGATCGAAACCGGCAGGCTCGTCGAGCCGCCCTGTGATGGCTGCTGGCTTGGCTGTGGCAGCCGCGCCAGTTCGATGCGCTCGGCGGCAAAGCGGTCGGCACTGAAATTCCAGGAGAGCAGCGCCGTCGGCGACCAGTCGAGCGCCACCTTGCGCGCCACCATCCAGGGCCCGGCGCGGTCTTCCAGCACCACATGGTCGACCCTCAATGCGCCCGACCAGATGCCTTCGATACCGGCGACCGTCACCTTGCGGTCCTCATCCGAAGCCATCTTCGATACCAAGCTGGCGAGATTCTGCCGGCCTCCTTCGGTGCCGGTCAGAACGACAAGCGCGCCGATCGCCACCACGAGCAGCACAAGCAGCGTGTAGAGGCAGATGCGGAGGATGCGCCAGACCATCTTCATCGTCAGAACGCCTGGCCGATGCCGGCATAGATGCCGAAATGCGGATCGCCCGGATCGCGGTTGAGCGGCACGGCAGCGTCGATGCGCAACGGCCCGAAGGGAGTAATATAGCGCAGGCCGACGCCGGCGCCGACCTTCACATTCGAGAAATCGGGGAAGGATTTGGTCGAGACCGTGCCGGCATCGACGAAGGGTACGATGCCGATCGTGTCGGTGACGCCGATGCGCATCTCGACCGAGGTCTCGAAGAAGGAGAGACCGCCGATCGGCTGGCCGTCGATATCCTTCGGGCCGATGCCCTGGTAGGAATAGCCGCGCACCGAGCCGCCGCCGCCGGAATAGAAGCGCCGGTCGGCGGGCACGTTCTGCAGCCCGGTGCCGACGATCGAGCCGAGCGTCGCGCGTTCGGCGAGCACGAACCTGCTTGCCGTGTCGAGCGACTGGTAGGTGTAGCCCTCGCCCTTCAGCTTCAGGAAGGTCGCGCCGTTCAATATGTCGTAGCTCGGCTCGGCATAGGCGAGGAAGCGGAACCCCCTGGTCGGGTTGAGCTTGTTGTCGCGGCTGTCATAGACATATTGCAGCGGCACGCTGGCGATCAGATAGGTATGCTTGCCGAAGGCGTCGGTGATCTTCGAATAATCGAGGTCGAATTCGGCCGAGACCCGCTGCTTCTTGTCGAGGTCGTAGGAAACGCCGACGTCGCCCTTGACCGAGAAATGATCATAGGCATCGGGGTGCTCGAACACCGTCTTGATGCCGGTGAAGAATTTCGACGTCGGCCCGAGCACGCCGGGCTTCTCGAACATGACGCCGGCATTGTAGTTGAGCGCGGAAATGCTGTTGCTGCCGATGCCGCTGATCGAGCCATCGATACGCAGCTTCTCCGCCTGTCCGAACAGGTTGCGGTGTCCCCAATAGCCTTCGAGCCCGAGGCCTTCCGTATTCGAGAACGTGCCGCCGATGCCGAAATAGCGTGGCTTGCGCTCGCTCACCTGGACATCGATCGGGATGTTGCCGTTGGCGTCGAGGTTGTCGCCTTCCTTGATGGTCACGCTGTTGAAGACTTCGAGCCCGAGCAGCCGGTCGCGGGCATCGTCGATCTCCTGCGGCGAATATTGCTGGCCTCGCTTCAACCCGGTCATGTATTCGGTGAAGTCGCGATCGACCTTTTCCGTGCCCTCGACCGTCGTGTCGCCATAGCCGGCGACCGGACCGGCCGCCACCGTCAGCGTCACGTCCAGCGTCGAGGTGGCGTGCTCGGCGACGATCTCGCGGTCCGTCACCTTGGCAAGCGGCCTGCCTTCTTCCTTCAGCGCCCGCACGATCAGCGCTTCGGCCTTGAGCACCGCGCCGGAGCCGGCATCGCCGCCGGCAATCAGGCCGAAATCGGCTGCCGCCAATCCCGCCGCATCACCCTTCAGCCGGATGTTGCCCAACGTGAATTTCGCTCCAGGGGAAACCGTGACGACCACCGGAATGGGCTGCGGCCCCTTGAACTCCGCATCCGGCGGCAACTCGTCGATCGACTTGCCGTCGATCGTGATGGTGACCACGCCCTCGTAGCGGGCATCGGCGTATAGGGCGGCGACCAGTTGTTCGCGGTCGCCGCGCGCCTTGGCCATCAGGCCGAGCGATCCCGACACCGGATGGTCCTCGTCGTTTTTCAGCGCCGAGGCATTTTCGAGCTTCTTGACCAGATCCTTGTCGGCGTCAGGCGCATTGATCGTCACCGAGTAGCGCAGCGGATCGACGACATCGGCATCCTCGTCCTTGGACGAACCCCAAAGCTTGATGCCGAAAATCTCGAAAGCCGCCACCTGCCGTACCTCCGCGGCCAGCATGGTCGAGCAGATGAGCGCGAAAAGCAGGGCGCGCGGAAGCCCGCGCCCTGGCGCGTACCCTCCTGACATCTGCGTTTCATGCGCCGGCATTAAGACAACCTAGTCGACAAAACTAAAATTGGAATGAAGTTCCGCAACGTTCGTAAAGGGGCCACAATCCAATTGTCTGAAATAGACTGGGCTTGGAATTCACACCTTTTGCGATTCCGCAAGAAAGTGTGATCCGTCTCACAGAGGTTCTGTCGAAATACCGGCCTTTGGCCGGCATGGAAACCGTTCGCGGGTGATAAACCTGCGGCGCTCCGGCGTTGACAAGCCTGCACGAAGCTTGATCATGCCCGGACGCTGGCGATGTCTGGAGGGTGGTATGGCAATGCGCGCGGCTCGTGGTCTCTCTTTCCTTCTCCTTGTCTTTTTCGCCTTCAGCGGCACGGCACTTGCGGCCGAAGCCCGGCGAATCGTGACGACCGACAATTCCGACTATTTTGGCTTCGACCTGCGGTCGGAGCAGAATGTCAGCCTCGACCAGTGCAAGACCACGTGCCTCGGCGACCCGGCCTGCCGTGCCTTCACCTACAACACCAAGGCCAAATGGTGTTTTCTCAAATCCGACTATAACCAGTTGAAATCCTTCACCGGCGCCGTCGCCGGCAAGGTCGCGAATGTCGATGGCGACCCGGATATCGGCGCCCCGCCGGCCTTGGCCTTCTTCCCGAACTGGATGGCCGACCAGGCCCAGCAGTTCCGCAACCACCTGACCGATCCGGCCTATGACAAGCCGACCGAAGGGCTTGCTGCCCTGCAGGCGGCCGCCGAGCAGGCAGCACTTACCGGCGACCATCGCCTTGCCATGCAGAAATACCAGGCGGCGGTCTCCGTCCTGCCCGATGACGGCGCGCTGTGGCTGGCGCTGGCGCGCGAGATACTCGCCGTGGAGCCGGCCTCGAACACCACCGAACCCTCGACGTTCCCGATGAACGCCACCTCGGCGGCCTTCAACGCCTACAAGCTGGTGCGCACCGCAAAGACCCGCGCCGAGGCGCTGGCCCTGCTCGGCGCCGGCCTCGACAAGCGCGATCTGTACCGGCCGTCGCTGCAGGCCTATGAGGCGAGCCTTGCGCTGATGAGTTCGCCCGCCGTCCAGGCCGACTATGCCGACCTCAAGGCGCGCAAGGGTTTTCGCGTCATCGAGCACACCGTCGATGCCGATTCCTCCTCGCCGCGCATCTGCGCCCAGTTTTCCGAGGAACTGGTCAAGACCGGCGTCGACTATGCGCAGTTCGTTACCGTCGACAACGCCGCGCCCAAGGCCGTCGAGGCCAAGGACAAGCAGATCTGCGTCGAAGGCTTGGAGCACGGCCAGCATTATGACGTAACCTTCCGCGCCGGCCTGCCGGCCGCGATCGGCGAGACAATCGCCGCGCCTGTCGTGCTGTCGATCTACGTCCAGGACCGCGCTCCCTCCGCCCGCTTCACCGGCGACAGCTTCGTGCTGCCGGCCGGCGCCCGCCGCGGCATTCCGGTCGTCACCGTCAACATGAACGCCGCCAAGATGACGCTCTACCGCATCGGCGATCGTTCGCTGGCGCAGCTTCTGTCCGGTTATCAGTTCCTGCATCAGCTCGACGGCTATGACATCTCCACCATTTCCGACCAGATGGGCGCGCCCGTCTGGTCGGGCACGCTCGATATCGCCAATGATCTCAACAAGGAGGTTACCACTTCGTTTCCGGTGGACGAGGCGATCCCGCAGCGCAAGCCCGGCGTCTATGTGCTGACCGCGCAGCCGGTCGACGACAAGAGCGACGATTACGGTTCACGCGCCACGCAGTGGTTCGTGGTCTCCGACATCGGCCTTTCCACCTATACCGGCCAGGACGGCCTCAACGTCTTTGCCCGTTCGCTGGGCTCGGCCAAGCCGATTTCGGGCGCCGAACTGACGTTGCTTGCCAAGAACAACGAGATACTCGGCACGGCGACCACCGATGCCGAGGGCCACGCCGTCTTCAATCCTGGCCTCACCCGCGGCGAAAACGGCATGGTGCCGGCCGTGCTGATGGCCAAGCAGGGCGACAACGACTTCGTCTTCCTCGACATGGGCAAGGCCGGCTTCGATCTTTCGGATCGCGGCGTCGAGGGGCGCGCCTCGCCAGGCGCGCTCGACGTCTATGCCTGGACGGAGCGCGGCATCTACCGCGCCGGCGAGGACGTTCACGTCGCCGCCCTTGCCCGCGACGGCGCCGCCAAGGCGGTCGAGAACCTGCCGCTGACCTTCATCTTCACGCGTCCCGACGGCGTCGAGAACCGCCGCGTCATCAGCAATGGCGAGTCCGCCGGCGGCCACGCCGTCGACCTGCCGCTCGAGGCCAACGCCATGCGCGGCACCTGGACGGTGTCGATCTACACCGATCCCAAGCAGGCGCCGGTCGCCAGCCAGATGTTCCTGGTCGAGGATTTCGTGCCGGATCGCATCGAATTCGACCTGACCGCCGACAAGAAGGAGATCGCCCAGGGCGAGACCGCCAACGCCACCGTCGACGGCCGCTTCCTTTACGGCGCGCCGGCCGCGGGCCTGGCGCTCGAAGGCGAGATGACTTTGTCGACCACGAGCAGTTGGGACAGCTTCAAGGACTTCACCTTCGGCCTGGCCGACGAGCAGTCGAGCGAGCCGACCGTGACGCCTCTCGCCAATCTTCCCGTCGTAGGCGACGACGGCAAGGCGACCTTCCCGGTCACCATCGACCAGTTGCCGTCGACCACCAAGCTGGTCAACGCCAAGGTCACCGTGCGGATGCGCGAGGCCGGCGGTCGCGCCGTCGAGCGCTCGCTCGACATCGGCGTTCGCCCACAGCGCGACGTCATCGGCATTCGCCCCGATTTCGCGGATGATGAGGTGCCGCAAGGCGGCACGGCGAAGTTCAGCATCATCGCCGTCGACCCGAACGGCAAGCGCGAGGACCTGAAGGGCGCGCAGTGGTCGCTGGTCAAGGTCGAGCGGAACTATCAATGGTACCGTTCCAACAATTCCTGGAACTACGAGGCGGTGAACCTCACCAAGGCCGTAGCCAACGGCGCGGTCGACCTGAAGGCCGATGGCGAGGCGACGGTATCGCTGCCCGTCGACTGGGGCCGTTACCGGCTCGAGGTCGAGACGGCCGATCCTGATGGTCCGGCGACCAGCTATGAGTTCGACGCCGGCTGGTACGTCGCCTCGACCACCACCGAGACGCCAGACGGCCTGGAGATCGCCCTCGACAAGGATACTTACGCCGCCGGCGAAGTAGCCAAGCTGAAGGTCTCGCCGCATTTTGCCGGCGAACTTCTGGTCACCATCGGCGCCGAGAAGCTTTTGAAGACGGTCACCGCTTCGGTGCCGGCCGGCGGCAGCACGGTCGACATCCCCGTCGGCGACGACTGGGGCGCCGGCGCCTATGTCACGGCGACCCTGTTCCGGCCCGGCGACGCGCAGGAGTCGCGCATGCCGGCCCGCGCCATCGGCATCCAATGGCTGTCGGTCGATCCGGGCTCGAAGAAGCTGGCGGTCAGCTTGACGCCGCCGGAAAAGACCTTGCCGCGCCAGCAGCTGTCGATCCCTGTCGCCGTCAACGGCGCCCAGGCCGGCACAAACGCCTATGTGATGGTGGCGGCCGTCGATGTCGGCATCCTCAACCTCACCAATTACAAGGCGCCCGACCCTGAGGACTGGTTCTTCGGCCAGCGCATGCTGGGGCTGGAGATCCGCGACCTCTACGGACGCCTGATCGATGGCTCGCTCGGCACCATGGGCAAGATACGCACCGGCGGCGACGGAGCGAACATGCAGGCGCAAGGCAGCCCGCCGACCGAAAAGCTGGTCGCCTTCTTCTCCGGCCCCGTCGAGCTCGATGCCGACGGCAAGGCGCGCATCGACTTCGACATCCCGCAGTTCAACGGCACCGTGCGCGTCATGGCCGTCGCCTGGACGAAGGATGCGGTCGGCCATGCCCAGGCCGACGTCATCGTGCGCGATCCGGTGGTGATCACCGCCGGCCTGCCGCGCTTCCTGGCGCCGGGCGATGCGGCGACCATGCGCCTCGACATTGCCGACACCGATGGTCCGGCCGGCGACTATGCGCTGTCGGTCACCACGACCGGCGACCTTTCGACCGGCGACAAGCCGCTGCCCGAGAAGCTGACGCTCGCCCAGGGCAAGCGTCAGTCGCTCACCTTCCCGCTGGTCGCCAAGACCGCGGGCGACGCCTCCGTTACCGTCAAGCTCGCGCATGCCGGCGGCGCTCAGGTCGAGCAGACGCTCTATCTGCCGGTGCGGCCGGCGCAGCTTCCGGTCACCAACCGCATGGTTGTCGACCTGAAGCCGCATGGCGGCTCGCTGCGGGTCGACAAGGAACTGCTTGCCGCAAGCGTGCTCGACGGCGCTTCGGTCAGCGTCGGCGTTTCGCAGTCCTCCGCGCTCGACGTGCCGTCGCTGCTGATGTCGCTCGACCGCTACCCCTATGGCTGCGCCGAACAGACCACCAGCCGCGCCATGCCGCTGCTCTATGTCAACGACATGGCCAAGAGCATCGGCATGGAGAGCGACCCGGACCTGCATCAACGCATCCAGGACGCGATCTACAAGGTCCTGTCCTATCAGGCGGCAAGCGGCAGCTTCGGCCTCTGGGGGCCGGGCTCCGGCGACCTGTGGCTCGACGCCTATGTCAGCGAGTTCCTGACCCGGGCGCGCGAGGAGAAATACGATGTGCCCGCGCTGGCGATGAACCAGGCGCTGAACAACCTGCAGAACTCGCTGGGCTACGACCAGGACGTCCAGGACAAGGGCAGCGAGATCGCCTATGCGCTCTACGTGCTCGCCCGCAACAAGAAGGCCTCGATCGGCGATCTGCGCTATTACGCCGACACGCAGATCGAAGCCTTCTCCAGCCCGATGGCGGTCGCTCAGTTGGCGGCGAGCCTCGCGCTCTACGGCGACACGCAGCGTTCGGAAGCCACCTTTCAGACGGCGCTGCGGCTGGCGCAATCGGAAACCGACTACGACTGGTACCGCTCGGACTATGGCTCGCGGCTGCGTGACGGCGCGGCGATGCTGGCGCTGGCGGCGGAATCGAAGCCGGTGCCGAGCATCATGCCGCAGTTGATCAAGCTGGTGGGCGTGGCGCGCGCCGATGCCCGCTGGACGAGCACGCAGGATGAATCGTGGATGCTGCTCGCCGCGCGAGCGCTGAAGGAAGGCAATGATTCCATCATGCTTTCCGTCAACGGCGCGCCGCATTCGGGCGGTTATTCAGACCAGGTCGCTGGCAGCGACCTCGTCGACAGCCCCCTCACCATCGCCAACACCGGCGCGACGCCGCTGCAGGCGGTGGTCACCGCGGTCGCCGCGCCGGTCGAGCCGCTGCCGGCCGGCGGCGACGGCTTCACCATCGATCGCACCTACTACAGGCTCGACGGCACCGAGGCCAATGTCACCGAGGCCAGGCAGAACGAGCGCTATGTGGTCGTGCTCAAGGTCTACGAGCAGAACAAGTGGCCGTCGCGGCTCTTGATCACAGACCTGTTGCCGGCCGGCTTCGAGATCGACAATCCGAGCCTGGTTTCCAGCGCGCAATTGTCGAACTTCTCCTGGCTGGCGCAGACCGACGCCGCGCATCTGGAGTTCCGCGACGACCGCTTCGTCGCCGCCTTCAACCCGAACGAAGGCGACGGCGACCGCAACATCACGCTGGCCTATGTCGTGCGCGCCGTGACGCCGGGCACCTACGCCCATCCGGCGGCGACGGTCGAGGACATGTACCGGCCGCAATACTCGGCCCGCACCGCCACCGGGGTGATGGAGGTCAAGGCGGAATAGCGATGAAAAGGTCACCGATATCTCCCTTCACCCCGTCTCTGGGCGGGGTGAAGGTGCCGGTTCACCCTCCGAAGCTGCAGCGTCGCTGCCGCGAAGGACGGGCAGGTGGATGAAGGGCAGCACCGTGCTCTCCAGAAAAATCCTCAAACGAACCGCGATCGCAGGCCTTTGCCTCGCCATCTTCGCCGCGCTTTCGATCGCCGAGCTCTGGGAACTCGACCGCGCCTTTCCGCCGCCACTGCCGGCGAAGCTGACGGTCTCGACGGAGGTCCAAGATCGCGACGGCCAGTTGTTGCGCGCCTTCGCCACGCCGGACGGCTACTGGCGGCTCGAAACCCGCCTCGACCAGGTCGACCGGCAGTTCGTCGACATGCTGGTTACCTACGAAGACAAGCGCTTCTGGGATCATCGCGGCGTCGATCTGCTGGCGCTCTGCCGCGCCGCCGGCCAGCTCGTCACCAGCGGCCACATCGTCTCCGGCGGCTCGACCTTGTCGATGCAGCTTGCCCGGCTGATCGAGCCCCGCGACAGCCGCAGCCTCGGTTCGAAGCTCAAGCAGATGCTGCGCGCCATCCAGATCGAGCGGCGGCTGTCCAAGCGGGAGATCCTCGAACGCTACCTGACGCTGGCGCCCTATGGCGGCAACCTCGAGGGCGTGCGCGCCGCTTCGCTCGCCTATTTCGGCAAGGAGCCGAAGCGGCTCACCGTGTCGGAGGCTGCCCTTCTCGTGGCGCTGCCGCAATTGCCGGAAAGGCGCCGGCCCGACCGCAATCTCGACATTGCCCACGCCGCGCGCGACCGCGTGCTCACCCGCATGGTCTCGGCCGGCGCGCTCGGCGAACGCGAAGCCGCGCGCGCCGCGCTCGACGACGTCTCCGGCCTGCGCCGCAAGCTACCGGCGCTGGCCGCGCATGCCTCCTATGCCATGCTGCCCAAGGCCGTGCCCGGCAAGCCGCTGCAGCTCACAATCCGCAAAAACGTGCAGCAAGGGCTGGAACAGGTGGCAAGAGACGCCGCCAGGAAGCTCGGCCCGAAACTGTCCGTCGCCATGGTCATGGCCGATGCGCGCACTGGCGACATTCTCGGCGAGGTCGGCTCCGCGAATTTCTTCGATGCCAGCCGTTCCGGCTGGATCGACATGACCAAGGTGGTGCGCTCCCCTGGTTCGACGCTGAAGCCCTTCATATACGGCCTGGCCTTCGAGCAGGGGCTGGTTGCGCAGGAAACCATCATAGAGGACAGCCCGGCCGATTTTGGCGGCTACCGTCCGAAGAATTTCGACATGGGCTACCAGGGCGATGTCTCGATCCGCCAGGCACTGCAATTGTCGCTCAACGTGCCGGCGATCCGCGTGCTCGACGCCGTCGGTCCGGCACGGCTCACGGCGCGCTTCCGCCAGGCCGGCGTCAACCCGATCCTGCCGGTCGACGAGGCGCCGGGCCTGGCGATCGGGCTTGGCGGCGTCGGCGTGACCTTGCGCGACCTGGTGCAGCTCTATACCGGCCTCGCCAATGGCGGCAAGATGCATACGCTGCATGACGGCACCGAGCCGGCCGATGCGGAGCGCACCACCGCAACGATCCTCGACGACCAGGCCGCCTGGCAGATCAACGACATCCTGTCCGGCGTGAAGCCGCCGGAAGGCGCCATGCAGCGCGGCATCGCCTACAAGACCGGCACCTCCTACGGCTATCGCGACGCCTGGTCCGTCGGCTTCGACGGCCGCTACGTGCTGGGTGTGTGGGTTGGCCGCGCCGATGCCAGCCCCATCCCCGGCCTGTCGGGCTATGTCTCGGCAGCTCCGATCCTATTCGAAGGCTTCGTCCGTTCCGGCCTTGCCAGCGTGCCGCTGCCAAGCCGACCGCCGGGCGTCTTCAACCCCAAGCGCGAGGAACTGCCGGTGACGCTCGCCCGTTTCGGCCCCGGATCGGATGGGCTGGTGCAGGCCACCGCCACGGAACCGGCGCCGACCATCATCTTCCCGCCCAATGGCGCGCGCGTCGACCTCGGCACGAATTCCGCCGATGCCACGCCGCTGGTGCTGAAACTGCAAGGCGGCCGCGCGCCGTTCCGCTGGCTCGCCAACGGCAAGCCGCTCGCCGGCATCGACCGCCGCCGCACCGCGACCTGGCTACCGGACGGCACCGGCTATTCGACGCTGACCGTGATCGACGCGGCCGGACGCGCGGCGAGCGTGAAGGTGTTCGTCGAATAAGATGCGGCAAGCGATTCAGGGGATTGAGTTTCTCCGCCTGATATTCGGCGCGAGGCACCCCCCTCTGGCCTGCCGGCCATCTCCCCCGCAAGGGGGGAGATTATTCGCTTCGCGGCCTTCGCCAATCTTTGACGATGGCAGGAGAGGCGCGGCGCCGAAACTGCCAATCTCCCCCCTCGCGGGGGAGATGCCCGGCAGGGCAGAGAGGGGGGCCTCGCGCCGACCTTTGTCGGGAGCATTCTTCGCAGCGCTTGCGCTGGCGATCGCGAGCCCTCCCTCGGCTTACGCCGACCCCCTGCCCGCCGGCTTCGTCAGGCTCGCCGATATCGACCCGACCATCCGCCAGGATGTCCGCTACGCCGGCCTTGAAAACTTCCTGCACCGCAAGGCCGACGGCTATGACGCGCCGGTCTGCGTCCTGACCGCACAAGCGGCCAAGGCGTTGTCGACCGTCCAGAAAGCAATAGCCGCCAAAGGCCTGACGCTGGTCGTCTTCGACTGCTACCGCCCCGCGCGCGCCGTCGCCGACATGGGCAGATGGACAAGAGAGGGTGGCCAGCCCGATCCGCAATGGTATCCGACAGTCGAGCGCGGCGATCTCATCGCCAAAGGCTATATCGGCGAATTCTCCAGCCATTCTCGAGGCTCGACGGTGGACCTTGCTATCGCCGAGGCCGTCAATAAAAGCGAAGTTCATCCGGCCTGCGGTGCGCCGGACGGCGGCACGCTCGATTTCGGCACCGGTTTCGACTGCTTTGACCCAAAGAGCGAGACCGCCAGCGCCTTGATCGGCGCCGAAGCCACCGCAAACCGCAAAACGCTGCTGACCGCCATGCGCGCCGCCGGCTTTCGCAACTATGCGCGCGAATGGTGGCACTTCACGCTGGCCAAAGAGCCGTTCCCAAAACAGCGTTTCGATTTTCCGGTGACCGCGAACTAGGGCTTGTTGAGATTCATCGTGAGTTTATGACGGCGGCAGCGAGATGGATGATGGCACTGAAACTCTGGTCGGTTTTGTCGGCGCGCATGGCGATACGTTTGAATTCCTTGAGTTTGCAGAAGAAGTTTTCGATCAGATGACGCCATTTGTACATCTCGGCATCGAGCGGCAGCGGCTTTGCACGGCGCGAGTGCTGAGAAATGACGACCTTGGCGCCGCGCTCGTTCAGATCGGCGATGATGACGTTGCTGTCGAAGGCCTTATCGGCGATCAGAGCGTCGAAGCAGAGGCCCGCGATGAGCGGTTCAACACCGACCGTATCGAACCGCTGGCCCGGCAGCAGGACAAAGCGCACGAGATTGCCAAGCGCGTCGGTAAGCGCCAAGATCTTGGTCGTCATGCCGCCTTTGGAGCGACCAATGGCCTGGCTCTGAGTCCCCCTTTTGCGCCCTGGCCGTGGCGATGGACTTTGACGATGGTTGCGTCGACCATGGCGTATTCCATGTCCGGTTCGTCCGAGCAGGCCTCGAAAAGCCGAATGAAAACATCGGCTTTGACCCAACCGCGGTATCGCGTGAAGACGCTGTTCCACTTGCCGAAGAAGGCTGGCAGATCGCGCCATGGGCTTCCAGTGCGCACGATCCATCGAACCGCTTCAACAAACAGGCGATTGTCACCTCCGCTTCGTCCAGGGTCTATCGCCTTACCCAGACAATGCGGTTCCATCCTCGCCCACTGGGCGTCCGTCAGCACGAATCGTTCCATCAAAAGCTTGAATCACGACCAAGCCAAGATGGGAATCCTGAATATCAACAAACCTTAGAAGGCGAGAGGCGTGGCTGAGCAGATTTCGACCGCGAATGCGTGGCCGGCGAATCCGGCCGATCTGATCCCGGCAGGCCGCAAGCGCCTCGGCTGGGGCCTGCTGGCTCTCGCGACGCTTGGCCTGCTGGCGATCATCATCGTGCAGGTCCTCTACAAGACCGAAATGTCCACGGTCGGTTTCGACACCTGGCGACCGGTGATCTACGCTTACATCTTGTGGGGCGCAGCGCTCGGCGCCTGGCAGGTGCTGACGCGTGGCGAGGACGGGCAGCGCGCGCTGTTCCTTTTGCCGGCGCTGCTCTTCACCATCGCCATGGTGATCTTCCCGACCCTGTTCGGCTTCTACATCGCGCTCACCGACTGGAACCTCAGCTCGTTTACCGGACGCAGGTTCAACGGCCTCGACAATTTCTGGCAGATGCTGGCCGATCCCTACTACCGCAATGCGCTGTTCAACATGGTGCTCTACGTGCTCGCGGTACTGGTCGAATATGTCATCGCCTTCGGCCTGGCGCTGCTGCTCAACGCGCAGATCCGTGCCCGCAAATTCTTCCGCGTCGTCTTCCTTTTGCCGCTGATGCTGTCGCCGGTCGCGGTGTCCTGGATGGTCGGCAAGTCGCTGATGGAATACCGGTTCGGACCGGCGGCGACGCTGGCGCGCCATCTCGGCTGGGACAATCCCGCCTTCTTCTCCGATCCGATCACCGCCCGCATCTCGATCATGATGCTCGACGCCTGGACCTTCATCCCGTTCATGATGATCATGCTGCTTGCCGGCCTGCAGGCGATGTCGCGCGAGGTTCTGGAAGCCGCCCGCGTCGACGGCGCAACCGCATGGCAGACCTTCTGGCAGGTCACCTTCCCGCTGATGCTGCCGGTGTCGGTGACGGCCGTGATCCTGCGCATCATCTTCAAGCTGAAGCTCGCCGACATCATCATCACCTTGACCTCCGGCGGCCCCGGCGGCGCCACCGATTCCGTGTCGAGCTTCATCTATCGCGAATATCGTGACCGCTCGAATGTCGGCTACGGCACCATGCTGGCCATGGCCTATCTGATCATCATCGTCGTGTTCGTGACCTGGCTGCTGAAATTCGCCAGTCGCTTCGTGCGCAACGTCAACTGAGCGGCCGTCATGAGCGTACAGACCACCGACTACACCGTTTCCGAAATCCGCTCGCCGGCGGCCTTCATCGCCAGCCGCGTCTTCATCTATGGCGCGCTTATCTTCTGGGCTTTCGTCTGTCTGTTCCCGATCTACTGGACGATCACCACCTCGTTCAAATCCGCGGTCGACGTCACGCAAGGGCATCTCATTCCCTTCGTCGACTTCCAGCCGGACTGGAAAGGCTGGCGCTCGCTCGGCCTGTCGCCGGATTCGATCTTCCAGACATCGACTGTGCGCGACGAGTTCCTCAAACGCTTCATGAACTCGGTCATCACCTCTGTCGGGGCATCGGGCCTCGCCATCATCATCGGCAGCCTCGCCGCTTATGGCCTCACCCGCTATCGCTACAAATTCGCCTGGTTCAAGAACGAGGACATCTCCTTCTTCTTCCTGTCGCAACTGATCCTGCCGCCGGTCGTTCTGGCGCTCCCCTTCCTGGTGCTCTACCGCGAAGTGGCCCTCCTTGATACGCGCATCGGGCTCGTGCTCCTCTACACGCTGATGGTGCTGCCGATCGTCATCTGGATCATGCGCGACCAGTTCAACTCGATACCCGTCGAATTGGAGGAGGCAGCCCTTGTCGACGGGCTGTCGATCTGGGGCGCCTTCTTCCGCATCGTCATGCCGATCGCCTTGCCCGGCATGGTCGCCGCCTTCATCCTGGCGATGGTGCTGTGTTGGAACGAGTATTTCTTCGCCGCCCTTCTGACGTCGACGGACGCCAAGACAATCCCCGTCATGGTGGCGAGCCAAACAGGCTCGCAAGGCATCAACTGGTGGTCAATGGCGGCCTTGGCCACGGCCGCGATCGCGCCGCTGGCCATCATCGGCATCGCGCTCGAGCGCTATCTGATCATGGGCATGACGGCCGGCTCGGTGAAATAGGCGCCTTCCCCTTCTCCCCTTGTGACCCCTTGTGACCCCTTGTGGGAGAGGGGAGAG
The DNA here is from genome assembly GCF_006439555.1 of Mesorhizobium sp. B3-1-6. Taxonomy (NCBI): domain Bacteria; kingdom Pseudomonadati; phylum Pseudomonadota; class Alphaproteobacteria; order Hyphomicrobiales; family Phyllobacteriaceae; genus Mesorhizobium; species Mesorhizobium sp. B3-1-6. The sequence goes on from NZ_VFTM01000023.1 coordinate 26,703, forward strand.
CTAGGCCTGCAGGATCGACCGCAAATGGTCGAGGATCATCGCGACGCCGATCTTGCCGAGACCCGCGGAGGCTTCCGCGGCGCCTTTAGTGTACCAGCCGGTGTTGTCGGCGAAATGCTTCTCGTCCACCGCCTCCGGGCATAGGGCCAGCATCAGCGATGTCTCGCCGATGCCGGCATGGTCGAACGGGTATTTGCCGTTCATCGCGGCCGGCATCAGCGGATGCACTTGCACCCAGTTGAAGACATTCTCGCCCTGGGCGTGGCCGGCATAGTAGTCGGCCATCGTGTTCGAGCCCCACCAGCCCTCGCCGCGCTCCTTTTCGAGGAAACGAAAGATCGCCTGCCGGCCGGCGGTCTTGAAGGCGAGATCGGTCGGCATGCCGGCCGCGAAATTCTCGGTCTGATGATGGATGATGGCGTGGATGTTGCGGAAGCCGATGCGCAGCAGGCCGTAGAACAATTCCTCCGCGAAAGGCGAAAGCGCCGGACCGCCGACCTGCACCGAGCCGCTGCCTTCCGGCGCCGCCACCGCATAGCTTGCCGCGCCGTAATAGAAGGGCGGCAAAATGACGATGTCCCTCTCCTGCTCGATCAGCTCCACCGTCTTGATCACCGCCAGCGTGTCCATGCCGACTGCCATGTGCTCGCCATGGTATTCGAGCACGCCGAGCGGCAGAACGACCGGCCAGTTCTCCTCGATCGCCTTGCGGATCTGGTGCGGCAGCATCAGCTCGTAGCGCATCCCCTACTCCATATTGGTGTGCCTGGCGCGCATCGCTTCCGGTGTCGCCCCGGTCAGCGCCTTGAGCTTAAGCACCATGATTTCGAACAAAAGGAACAATGCGCCTTCGAACAGCGAGCCCATCGGCAGCACCGAGGTTCGGGCGGCGCCCTGATCGCTGGCCATCGTCTGCGCCGGGATGAGCAGCGTGAAGTCGGCAAGCTTCGCGGCGCTGCCTTCCGGTTCTGCGGTCAAGAGCAGCACCTTTGCCCCAGCCGCGCGGGCAACCCGCATCAAGGTCAGCACCGTGGTGGTCTCGCCCGGCCCTGAACTCGCCAGGAAGACATCGCGCTGCCCCAATGGCGGCGTGGTCATGTCGCCGACGACCGAGACCGACAGGCCGAGATGGTAGAGCCGCATGGCGAAGCCCTTGACCTGCAGCGCCTCGCGGCCGCAGCCATGGACGGCGATCCTGCCGGCGCCGGCAAGCATTGCGCAGGCGGCGTCGATTTGGGCTTCATCCGTGCGCGCCAGCACCGCGCCAAGCTCATTCAGCGCGGTCGCGAACATACCTGATCCGGCTTTGGTCATGATGGGGCTCACCCTGCCTGCGGAGGTATCGCTTGGCTTTGTGATGTGCTGCCGCGAAAGGCTTGTTTTGTTTATGCTACCACCGCGAAAATCGCTGTCCAACGAGCCTCGGCACTTTTGCTGGGCCACGAGCGTGATAGTGTCATGTCAGACAAATCGCTCCGGGACATCGTCAGACATGAAGACACGGCATTTCGACCGCATCGGCAATGGCGGCATCACCTTCACCGAGCTCGGTTTCGGCACGGCGCCGCTCGGCAATCTCTACCGCGCCATCTCCGACGAGGACGCCAACGCCACCCTGCAGGCGGCATGGGCGACCGGATGCCGCTACTATGATACGGCCCCGCTCTACGGCCTTGGCCTGTCTGAAACCCGCCTCAACCCGTTCCTGCGCGGCAGGAAGCGCGACGACTATGTCTTGTCGAGCAAGGTCGGTCGCATCATGCGCGTCTCTGCGCCGGACCAGCGCACCGGCATCGGCAAGTTCTTCGAGACGCCGTCGCGCCGGGAAGTCTACGACTACAGCTATGACGGCGTCATGCGTTCCTTCGAGGCCTCGCTGGAGCGTCTGGGCGTCGACCGCATCGACATCCTCTTCGTCCATGACGTCGACGTCTTCACCCATGGCAGCAAGGAGGCCTCCGACGCCCGCATCGAGGAGTTCATGTCGTCCGGCTATTACGGGCTGCTTTCGCTGCGCGACCAGGGCGTCATCAAGGCCTTCGGCGGCGGCATCAATGAGTGGCAGGTCGCTCAAACCCTCGCCGAACGCGGCGATTTCGACCTGTTCCTGCTCGCCGGCCGCTACACGCTGCTCGAGCAGGAGGCGCTGCAATCCTTCCTGCCGCTTTGCCAGAAGCGCGGCATCGGCATCGTGCTGGGCGGCCCCTACAATTCCGGCGTGCTTGCGACCGGACCGAAGCCCGGAGCCTTCTACAACTACAGCGAGGCGCCGCAGGAGATCCTGGATCGCGTGGCGCGCATCGAAGCCGTCTGCAAGCGCCACGACGTGCGCCTGATCGAGGCGGCTCTGCAGTTCCCGCTGCAGCATCCTTCGGTGATGTCGGTAATCCCCGGCGGCCAGCGGCCGGCTGAAGTCGAAAGCAACCGCGCGCTGCTCGACACCAAAATACCTGCGGCGCTGTGGGTGGATTTGAAACAGGAAGGCCTGATGCGCGTCGACGCGCCGACAGCCTGAGCCGCTGCGAACAGCCGCAAAAAAGAAAAGCCGGGCAAGCCCGGCTTTTCTGCTCTTAAAAGAAAAGGTCTTAGTTGACCGCGTCCTTGAGGCCCTTGCCGGCCGAGAACTTTGGCACGGTGCGGGCCGGAATCTTCACTTCCGCGCCGGTCTGCGGGTTGCGGCCGGTCGAAGCAGCGCGTTTTGACACGGTGAAATTTCCGAAGCCGACAAGCCGGACATCGCCGCCCTTCTTCAGTTCGCCAGTGATCACGGAGAACACCGCATCGACGGCGGACTGCGCATCAGCCTTCGAAATGCTTGCGGAGTCGGCGACGGCGGACACCAGTTCGTTCTTGTTCATAAAAATTCCCTTCCATGAGAAAACCGGAACTACGACTCATCCGGCAGGAAACGGACTTTAGAAAGAAGCGCTCCGGAACCCAAGCCGAAAACCGCAGAATTCCGGGCTTTTTTCCATTTTTTCATGGCTTTTTCACATGAAAAAGCCGGGCTCAAGGCCCGGCTCTCTCTTTGTGCGCTGCAATGTTAGCAAATACTAATGAGCAAGCGACTTTCCGGCATCGTCGCCGCTGTCGACCGGAGCGGGCGCATTGACCGGCTCGACCCACTCGATCGGCTCCGGCATCCTGGTCAGCGCATGCGCGAGCACCTCGCCGACCCGCGAGACCGGGACGATCTCCATGCCGTTCTTCACATTGTCCGGAATGTCCGCCAGATCCTTGACGTTCTCTTCCGGGATCAGGACCTTCTTGATGCCGCCGCGCAGTGCCGCGAGCAGCTTCTCCTTCAGGCCGCCGATCGGCAGGATACGGCCGCGCAGCGTGATCTCGCCGGTCATCGCCACATCGGCCCGCACCGGAATACCCGTCAGCACCGACACGATGGCCGTGGCCATCGCGGCGCCGGCGGACGGGCCGTCCTTCGGAGTCGCGCCTTCCGGCAAGTGGACGTGGATGTCGCGCTTGTCGAACAGCGGCGGCTCGATGCCGAAATCGATAGCGCGGGAGCGGACATAGGATGCCGCCGCCGAGATCGATTCCTTCATGACGTCGCGCAGATTGCCGGTCACCGTCATGCGGCCCTTGCCGGGCATCATGACGCCTTCGACCGTCAGCAGCTCGCCGCCGACTTCCGTCCAGGCAAGACCCGTGACCACGCCGACCTGATCGTCCGCCTCGACCTGACCGAAGCGGAAGCGCGGCACGCCGAGATAATCGGCGAGGTTGTCCGCCGTGATCTTCACCGTCTTCTTCTTCGTCCGCAGGATCTCGGTCACCGCCTTGCGCCCGAGCTTCATCAGCTCGCGCTCCAGGCTGCGCACGCCGGCTTCCCGCGTGTAGGTCTGGATGATGCCGCGGATCGCGTCCTCGCCGACCGAGAATTCGTTCGGCTGCAGGGCATGGTCGCGGATCACCTTGGGCATCAGGTGACGCTTGGCGATTTCGATCTTCTCGTCCTCGGTGTAGCCGGCGATACGGATGATCTCCATGCGGTCCATCAGGGGCGCAGGGATATTCAGCGTGTTCGCCGTCGTCACGAACATCACGCTCGACAGGTCGTATTCGACCTCGAGGTAATGATCCATGAACGTCGAGTTCTGCTCGGGATCGAGCACCTCGAGCAGGGCCGAAGACGGATCGCCGCGGAAGTCCTGGCCCATCTTGTCGATCTCGTCGAGCAGGAAGAGCGGGTTGGACTTCTTAGCCTTCTTCATCGACTGGATGACCTTGCCGGGCATCGAGCCGATATAGGTCCGCCGGTGGCCACGGATCTCGGCCTCGTCACGCACGCCGCCGAGCGCCATGCGGATGAACTCGCGGCCGGTCGCCTTGGCGATCGACTTGCCGAGCGAGGTCTTGCCGACGCCGGGCGGACCGACGAGGCACAGGATCGGCCCCTTCAGCTTCTTCTGCCGGCTCTGCACGGCCAGATACTCGACGATGCGCTCCTTGACCTTGTCGAGGCCGAAATGGTCGGTGTCGAGGACGTTCTGGGCGAAGGCCAGGTCCTGCTTGACCTTGGAGTTCTTGCCCCACGGGATCGACAGCAGCCAGTCGAGATAGTTGCGCACGACCGTCGATTCAGCCGACATCGGCGACATCGAGCGCAGCTTCTTCAATTCGGCTTCCGCCTTTTCGCGGGCCTCCTTGGAGAGCTTGGTCTTCTTGATGCGCGCCTCGATCTCGGCGGCTTCGTCGCGGCCGTCCTCGCCCTCGCCGAGCTCCTTCTGGATCGCCTTCATCTGCTCGTTGAGGTAGTACTCGCGCTGCGTCTTCTCCATCTGGCGCTTGACGCGCGAACGGATGCGCTTTTCCACCTGGAGCACGGAGATTTCGGCTTCCATGAAGCCCATCGCCTTCTCCAGACGCTCCTTGACGGAAAGCGTGGCGAGCATCTCCTGCTTCTCGGGGATCTTGATGGCGAGATGCGAGGCAACCGTATCGGCGAGCTTGGAATAGTCGTCGATCTGGCTGGCGGCGCCCACCACTTCGGGCGAGATCTTCTTGTTCAGCTTGACATAATTCTCGAAGTCGGTGACGACCGAGCGGGCAAGCGCCTCGATCTCGACCTCTTCCTCTTCCGGTTCGGCGAGCGCGGTAGCGCGGGCTTCGTGGAAATCGGCGCGGTCGGTGAACGAGACGATCTTGGCGCGCGAGGCGCCCTCGACCAGAACCTTCACGGTGCCGTCGGGCAGCTTCAAGAGCTGCAGCACATTGGCGAGCGTGCCGATGTCGAAAATCGCATCGGGCTCAGGATCGTCGTCGGCTGCATTCATCTGGGTGGCGAGCAGGATCTGCTTTTCCTGACCCATCACCTCTTCCAGCGCCTTGATCGACTTTTCACGGCCCACGAAGAGCGGAACGATCATATGCGGGAACACGACGATATCGCGCAGTGGGAGGACTGCGAAAACGCCGTCGCCGGAAGCCTTGGATATCTTGGCCATTGTCCAACCTTTCATGTCGCGGCCGCTTATTTTAGCCAACCGCGAATCTCATATTAACGACCGAGTGTCGTTCCGCCTACCACCGTTTGTGACGGGAGTTTTACAGCACAGAATTCGGCGCCTCGGCCTTCTGCTGTTAGGTGGATGCAGCCGAGGCAAAGATCAAGGGTTAACACGGTCGCTCGACCCGTTCCATCGCATGCCTTCCCGCCTTTCACAGCAAAACGGCGCCACGCGGGCGCCGTTCCATGAAAATTATGGGGTCAAACGCCATTTCAGGCGCTGACATTGCCCTTCTTTTCCTTCTGCTCGGAATAGATGTAGAGCGGCCGGGCGTTGCCGGACACCACCTCTTCCGAGATCACCACTTCGCGCACGCCTTCCAGCGCCGGAAGCTCGAACATGGTGTCGAGCAGGATCGCTTCCATGATGGAGCGCAGGCCGCGGGCACCGGTCTTGCGCTCGATGGCGCGCTTGGCGATCGCCGAAAGCGCGTTCTCGTGGAAGGTCAGGTCGACATTCTCCATCTCGAACAGCCGCTGATATTGCTTGACCAGTGCGTTCTTCGGTTCGGTCAGGATCTGGATCAGCGCCGGCTCGTCGAGGTCTTCCAGCGTCGCCAGGACCGGCAGACGGCCGACGAATTCCGGGATCAGGCCGAATTTCAGCAGATCTTCCGGCTCGACCTGGCGGAACAGGTCGCCGGTGCGCCGATCCTCGGGCGAAGCGACGGTGGCGCCGAAGCCGATCGAGGTCTTGCGGCCGCGGTCCGAGATGATCTTGTCGAGACCCGCGAAGGCGCCGCCGCAGATGAACAGGATGTTGGCGGTATCGACCTGCAGGAATTCCTGCTGCGGATGCTTGCGGCCGCCCTGCGGCGGCACGGAAGCCACCGTGCCTTCCATGATCTTCAAGAGCGCCTGCTGCACGCCCTCGCCCGACACGTCGCGGGTGATCGAGGGATTGTCCGACTTGCGCGAGATTTTGTCGATTTCGTCGATATAGACGATGCCGCGCTGCGCCCGCTCGACATTGTAGTCGGCCGACTGCAACAGCTTCAGGATGATGTTCTCGACGTCCTCGCCGACGTAGCCGGCCTCGGTCAGTGTCGTGGCATCGGCCATGGTGAACGGCACGTCGATGATGCGGGCGAGCGTCTGCGCCAACAGCGTCTTGCCGCAGCCGGTCGGGCCGATCAGCAGGATGTTCGACTTGGCCAGCTCGACGTCGTTGCTCTTGCCCGCATGCGCCAGGCGCTTGTAGTGGTTGTGGACCGCCACCGACAGCACGCGCTTGGCGTAGGGCTGGCCGATGACGTAGTCGTCGAGGACCTTGAGGATTTCCTGCGGTGTCGGCACGCCTTCGCGCGACTTCACCATCGAGGTCTTGTTCTCCTCGCGGATGATGTCCATGCACAGTTCGACGCACTCGTCGCAGATGAAAACCGTCGGCCCGGCGATCAGCTTGCGGACTTCGTGCTGGCTCTTGCCGCAAAACGAGCAGTAAAGCGTGTTCTTTGAATCACCGCCGCCGTTGCTGACCTTGCTCATTTTTCTGTCCTTTCACCAACGCCCGCCGGTGGTCTGGCTTTGAGTGACGTCTCACCAATCTATCGCGGGAATCCGCCACCGCCAGTGTCCCGGCTCACACAGCGCATTCCGTACGAAACACAAATCAGAAAACGCGGCAATGATTCGCAGCAACCCCACGCAAAGCTAAGCCGTCGAAAATCAACATAGCCTTAACGTAGGCAATCCCAACGCCTGTGGGAACAGCCAAATGTGGCCGAAATGCCGCAAGACGCGCCAAAACCGCGTTATGCTGCCATTTGCCGTCGATGCTCAGGCGGAAGCCGTGGCTGTCTCGACGGCTTCGCGGCTGGAAATGACCTTGTCGATCAGACCGAAGTCCTTGGCCTCGTCCGCGGTCATGAAATGGTCGCGGTCGAGCGTCTTCTCGATCTCGTCATAGCTCTTGCCGGTGTGCTTGACATAGACCTCGTTCAAGCGGCGCTTCAGCTTGATGATGTCCTGCGCATGACGTTCGATGTCCGAAGCCTGGCCCTGGAAGCCGCCGGACGGCTGATGGACCATGATCCGGGCATTCGGCGTGGCAAAACGCATGTCCTTGTGGCCGGCGGTCAGGAGCAGCGAACCCATCGACGCGGCCTGGCCGATGCAGAGCGTCGACACCGCCGGCTTGATGAACTGCATGGTGTCGTAGATCGCCATGCCCGAGGTGACGACGCCGCCCGGCGAGTTGATATAGAGGTTTATTTCCTTCTTGGGGTTTTCCGCCTCGAGGAACAAAAGCTGTGCACAAACCAGCGTCGCCATCCCGTCCTCGACCGGACCGGTGATGAAGATGATGCGTTCCTTCAAGAGGCGCGAGAAAATGTCATAGGCACGCTCGCCGCGATTGGTCTGCTCGACCACCATCGGAACGAGGTTCATGTAGGTTTCAACGGGGTTCTTCATGGACTACCCTTGTTGGAGATGGATTCCGGCGCCTCGGTATATCAGCAATCGCGCGGAATCGTTCTGGATTGGTTACGACCTAAATAGGATGTCGGCTCACCCTAGCGCAAGGCCGCCTCTCCTAGCCATCTGGTCAAGTCGAGTAAAGCGCGGCAAGCCCGCAAAGCACGGGCGGCTTGCCTCCGTGAGGTGGGTCCGGTCGAGGTTGACGACCAAAGCCATTCGCAAGGTAGCAATTCCTTAACCGCGCCGCTTAACGAAAAGCCTTGAAATCGCTGTCCGCCCCCGGAGCTTCCGCTACAGTCCTGCGTTGTGAAGGCGTCCTTTTTCAACGGGGGAATGTCATGATCCGCAAAAGCTCCGCATCGCTGGCGGCAGTCGCGATGCTTGCCACCGTCTCCGAAACCGCCGCCGGCGGCCGCGCGCTCGAATGCTATGAGCCGATCCACCGGCCGGCGCTCTACGACACCGTTTACGAGGATGTGATGGTGAGCCCCGGCGGACAGGTGGTCGATTACGACGCGCCGATCTACGGCACCTACCAAAGCGTGGACCAGATCGCGCCGGCGCGCGTCACCTATGAGACCGTCCCGGCGGTGACACGCACGGTCTACCACACGGTCAAGGTCGACGATGGCGGTTATGCCTGGGAGTGGCGCGTCATCCACGGCCGCAAGGTGCTGTGCAAGGTATGGCGCAAGGCCCGCTATGCGCGCGTCGCCGAAACGGTCGTGGTCCAGCCGGAGCGCGCTCGGCGCGTCGTTCAGCCGGCGGAATATGAAGCGGTTGCCCACGAAGTGCTGGTGCGGCCGCAACAAGTCCGCATCCGGGAAATCCCGCCTTCATACGGGACAGTGGCGCGCCGAGTGGTGGTGCGGGAAGGTTCTACAAGCTGGCGGCGGGTGCATATCCCGCGGTACTGCCAGGATTAGAGCAATTCCAGGAAAGTGCTTCGCGGTTTTCCGTTCGGAAATGCTTCAAAACAAAGCCCTAGACGGAATTTCACCTGTGGGCTGCAACCGGCCGGGCGGCGGTGTTCCGCTCCTCGGCCAGAGCTGTTGCTGGCTTAGGCCAGGTCGATGTCGAGAATGGCCATCGAGAAATTATAGTCGCCGTCGTCCTCATCCTTGAAGACGATGCCGAGGAACTCGTCGCCGACATAGACCTCGGCGGAGTCTTCCTTGCGCGGACGTGCCTTGACCTGCAGCTTGGGGTTCTGGAAGACGCGCTTGAAATAGGCGTCCAGCTTTCTGATTTCGTCAGGCTTCAAAAGTCTTCTCCGAAATGTCGGCCTCGTGCGTTGGAAGGCGCTTCTGACACGCCAACAATGGCCATGTAAAGGCAAGCCGGCACAATTGCATAGGACAAGTCGGCCGAAAACCGGCGGCCGGATTTCGGCGGTTCCCGACGACGGCGGAAATCAGATGTCGAAGCTGACCACGTGGTCCATGCTCTGCGACGGCAGGAGCTGGTCCATCTGCCGCGAAGGCTGGTCGCAACCGGTTTCCCCCACGACCCGGGCGGGCACGCCGGCGACCGTCTTGTTGTGCGGCACGGGCGACAGCACGACCGAGCCGGCGGCGATCTTGGAGCAATGGCCGATCTCGATATTGCCGAGGATCTTGGCGCCGGCGCCGATCAGCACGCCGCGGCGGATCTTCGGATGGCGGTCGCCACTGGCCTTGCCAGTGCCACCCAGCGTCACCCCGTGCAGGATCGACACGTCGTCCTCGATGACGGCCGTTTGGCCGACGACCAGGCCCGTGGCATGGTCGAGGAAGATGCCCTTGCCGATGCGGGCGGCCGGATTGATGTCGGTCTGGAACACCGAGGACGAACGGCTCTGCAGGTAGAGCGCGAAGTCCCTGCGGCCTTGGTTCCACAGCCAATGCGCCAGCCGGTGCGTCTGGATCGCGTGAAAACCCTTGAAATAGAGAACCGGCATGATGAAGCGGTCGCAGGCCGGATCGCGGTCGTAATAGGCCTGGATGTCGACGCGAACCGTCGTGCTCCACTCCGGATCGTCGTCCAGCATCGCCTTGAAGGTCTGGCGGATGAGATCGGAACCGATGTCCTGATGCGCCAGCCGTTCGGCAAGCCGGTGGATCACCGCTTCTTCCAGGCTCTCCTGGTTGAGGATGGTCGAATAAAGGAACGCCGCGAGCAGCGGATCGCGGTTCACCGCCTCCATCGCCTCGTCGCGGATCGACCGCCAGATCGGATCGACCGGCTGCACCATACTGGGACGGGCAATCGTAATGCTGTTCATCGACGCTCTCCGGCCTTACTCATTCTGCGGCGGCACATATAGGCTAGATCATACCACGGTTGAACTCAATTTTCCTTAGTGCTTTGTCAAATGGACATGGTTCACGCAGATTCAAGCGACGATGGAAAACGAACCCTTGATCGACGAAGCGCTGAAAAGCGAGCTTGCAGCGCTCTACCAGGCTGCGGATCGCCACTATCACGGCTTGGCTCACATCGAAGCGATGCTGGCTCTGGCAAGCGAATACCGGCACCTTCTTGATGACCCGGAGGCCGTCGAAGCGGCGATCTGGTTCCACGACGCCATCTATGACAGCCGCGCCAAGGACAATGAGGCAAAAAGCGCCGAACTGGCCGAGAAAAGCCTCGCCGGGCGCGCCAACCCCCATCGCCTCGCTTGCATCGCGGCCATGATCAACGCCACCGCCACCCACCAGTTGCCGCCGTTCCGCGACGAGGACGCGCTCAACGATGCAGCTCTTTTGCTCGACATGGATCTGGCGATCCTCGGCGCCAGACCTGCGGTCTTCGATGCCTATGAGAAGGCGGTCCGGCGGGAATATGGCTGGGTGGAGGAGCCGATGTGGCGCGCCGGTCGAGCCGCCGTCGTCCAGAGCTTCCTGGCCCGCCAGCACATCTTCTATACGACGGAGTTCCGGGATCGGTTCGAGGCGCAGGCGAGGGAAAATCTCGGCCGTTCCCTGCAAGCCCTGCAAGACCAGCGCTGATAGGCCCATACTCCCGCTGGGCTTTGCCCCTATGCCTGAATTCCAGGCCCTGCGATCACTACGGAACGTGAACCGCTCCGGAATGGCCGCCAGCATGGAAAACAGCTTCCACCAACCCGTCGACGCCGCGCAGGTACCGCGATTTGCCGGGCTTTCCACCTTCATGCGGCTGCCGGCCGTACCGACCGCGAAAGGGCTGGACATCGCCCTTGTCGGGATTCCATGGGATGGCGGCACGACCAACCGGGCCGGCGCCCGCCACGGCCCGCGCGAAATCAGGAACCAGTCGAGCCTGATGCGTCGCGTCCACCACGTCTCGGGAACCGAACCGTTCAGCATCGCCAATGTCGCCGACGTGGGCGATCTGTCGGTCAATCCCATCAACCTGCTGGACGGGTTGAAGCGCATCGAGGACGGCATTGCCGCGATCATGGCGGACGGTGCCCTGCCGCTAGCCGCCGGCGGCGACCACCTGACGACGCTGCCGGTGCTGCGCGCCGTGGCCCGCAAGGCGCCTGTTGGCATGGTTCACTTCGACGCGCATTCCGACACCAACGATCGCTACTTCGGCGACAATCCCTATACGCACGGAACGCCTTTCCGCCGCGCGATCGAGGAAGGGCTGCTCGACCCCAAGCGGGTTGTCCAGATCGGCATCAGAGGCTCGATCTACGAGCCCGGCGAGCACGAATGGGCAACGTCACGGGGCGTGCGCATCATCTATATGGAAGAGTTCGTCAGACGCGGCGCCGCTTCCGTCATGCAGGAAGCGCGCGATCTTGTCGGCGACAGCCCGACCTATGTGACGTTCGACATCGATTGCATCGATCCGTCCATGGCCCCCGGCACCGGTACGCCGGAACTCGGCGGCTTCACGACGCGCGAGGCGCAGGAGATGGTTCGATTGCTGGACGGATTGAATTTCGCCGGCGCCGATGTCGTCGAGGTCTCGCCTCCGTTCGATCTTGCCGGCATGACGGCGCTGGCCGGCGCGACGATGATGTTCGAGTTGCTGTGCGTGATGGCGAGATCCCTCGCCGACAGGAGAGCGGGCGGCTAGGGCGATCCCAGGAAAGGCGCGCAGCGCCTTCCGCTAATCCGGAAAGGTCTCGATCCTCTCGGCGTAGCCTCTGAATCCCGCGCGCCCGTAAACCGACTGGGCCGCCGGATGATCATAGGTGTCGGTGTGAAGCCAAAGCCTTTGCGGCCCGTGCGACCACGCCGAGCGCAACGCCCGGTCGAGCAGGAACGGCCCCAATCGCTTTCCTTGAAAAGCCGGGACCAGTCCGAAATGAACGAGCTCGATAGCCGCTTCGCCGACATTGTTGAATTCGCAGAAACCTGCGGCTTCGCCATCGACGCGCAGCACATGGATATGCGTGGCGTCATCGGCGAGCAACGTTTCGAGTTCCGCTTCCCGCATGCGCAGATGCTGGTCCCATTGCACCGGTCCGCCGACCGCGCGGTAGAGATGGAGATAGCTTGAAAGACCGAGCCTTTCGCGCGTCACGACGGCGCCAGGCAAAGGCGGCGCAAGCGGAGCGCCCTGAGGCGGCGCGAGCATCTCCATATAGGTGACGAGAAGATCGACCATTTGTGCCGAGGAGCCCCGCACGCTTAGAGCGGGTTTTCGGCGTAGAACTCGAGCACGCGCTGCTTGAAGCTCTTGTCGCCGACGGCAAGCATGTGGTCGCGCCCTTCGATGTGAAAAGCCCTTGCGTTCGGCATCAGCGCCGCAAGTTCGTCCGGCGAACCGCCGATGTCGTCCTTCGTGCCGACGGCGATCAGGGTCGGCTGGGCGATGCGCGCCATGTCGTCCTCGCTGAGCAACTCGCGCGACTTCGCGATGCAAGCCGCGAGCGCGCGACGGTCGCTGCGCGTCTGGTCGGCGAAAGCGCGGAAGGAGCGGCCGCGCGGGTGCGTGGTTTGGGACGGATCTTCCGCCAACAGGGCCGCCGCGATCGGATCCCAGTCGCCGACGCCGTCGACCATGCCGATGCCCAAACCGCCGAACACCAGCGTCGCCACCTTCTCCGGATCGGAGAGCGCCAGGAAAGCCGAGACGCGCGCGCCCATCGAATAACCCATGACATGCGCGCGCTCGATACCGAGATGATCGAGCAGCGCGGCGGCGTCGGAAGCCATCTTCTGCGGCGTGTAGTCGGCCTCGTCATAGCTCTTCGACGACGAGCCGTGGCCGCGATGGTCGAAGGCGATCGCCCGGTAGCCGGCGTCGTTCAGCGTCTTGAACCAGCCCGGCGATACCCAGTTGACATAGTGGCTGGAGGCAAAGCCGTGGATCATCAGCACGGGGTCGCCCTGCCCCGAGGCCGGCTGGCGATCGAGATAGGCGAGTTCGAAACCGTCATGGGAAAAGAACTGCATCGGCAGATTTGCTTTTTCAGTTGGCGCCAGTGCCAATAGCCGGGTGACGCAATAGATCGCCTTCCTTGATGCCGTCCCGGGCGGCCGTGCCGGCCTTGAGTTCGAGCACGAAGCGCACGGGTTGTCCCGGCGAGATGATCGCTTCGGATTCGGGCTCGCCGCGCTTGATGGCTTTGATCCTGCCGTCCTCGCCGATGAAGATGAGGTCGAGCGCCATCGGCGTGTTCTTCATCCAGAAGTCCACCTCATCCGTTCTTTCGAAGACGAACAACATGCCGTGATCGTCTGCCATGGTCCGGCGAAACATCAGTCCCGCCTCGCGTTCGGCGGAGGTATCGGCGATCTCGATGGAGAAGGAACGCTCGCCCGAACCGGTCGACACCACAAGCGGTGTCCGGTCGGTCGGCAGCAGCATCGCATCCGCCGAACTCGGCTTCGCAGCGATGAAACAGGCGGCGAAAACGATCGCGGCGCAGAATACGCCCGCGGTCAGCCAATTGCGATGAGCCATGGGTTACCTCGTCCAGACGCTCGTCCTAAACCATGATCCGGACAAGTGGAACCGGTTTTCGGACAAGATGGTCGCGCCGCGGCAAAGGGACCTTTCGACTGCGTCGAGAAGCCCTCAGTGCGAGACCGACAAGGTGCCCATATCGGGGTGGATTTCGGCGGCCATAAGGCCTTTGTCGCCGCGTCCGAAGCGGACGAGCACGACCTGCCCGGGCCGGAGCTCGGTTATGCCGTAGCGCCGCAGCGTTTCCATGTGGACGAAGATATCTTCTGTCTCCTCGCCCCTCGTCAGGAAGCCGAAACCCTTGGTGCGATTGAACCACTTGACCAAGGCCCGCTCGAGGCCGCTCTCCGGGTTGACGGTAACGTGGGTGCGCTGTTCCTGCTCTGCTGGGTGGACAGCCGTCGAGGCATCCATGGAAAGGACGCGGAAAGCCTGCAAGCCGCGCTCGCCCTGTTTGACCAGGCAGACGACCCGCGCGCCCTCGAGCGCCGTCTGGAAGCCGTCCCTTCGAAGACAAGTCACATGGAGGAGAATATCGCCCGAGACGCCGTCGTCAGGAAGAATGAAGCCGTAGCCCTTCGCCACGTCGAACCATTTGATAGCGCCGGCGATTTCGACAAGCTCAGCGGGGTCGCCGCCATTGTCCCGCTGCAAGGCGTCGTCAAGGCTTCCGTCCCGCCTCGTAAAAGAGGCTTTTTCCCCCATAAGAATGCCCCCCTTTTCAACTGAACCGCAACTGATTCTTGCCAAGAGATTAACACTGCGACTTCCGGGGTGTGCAAGGGCTGACGTGCCTTTTTTCACCGTTCAGCACCGGAAAGGCTGAAATGTCGTTTGCCGGCGCTTCCGGAATCCGAAATCGCAAGGCCTGAAATCGATCGCGCCGCCGCTATTGTCGGACGATTGCCCTTTCCCCGGACGGCCCCTATGGTGCCCCGCAACCCAACACTTTGAGGAAGCCGCCATGCGTTACCTGCACACAATGGTCCGCGTCGCCGATATCGACCAGTCGCTCGATTTCTACTGCAACAAGCTCGGCCTGAAGGAGGTGCGCCGCTACGAGAACGAGCAGGGCCGCTACACGCTTGTCTTCCTCGCCGCGTCGGAAGACGAGCAGAGCGGCACCAATGAAAAGGCGCCGCTGGTCGAGCTGACCTACAATTGGGACCCGGAAGACTATAAGGGCGGCCGCAATTTCGGCCATCTCGCCTATGAGGTCGACGACATCTACGCCACCTGCCAGAAGCTGATGGACAATGGCGTGACCATCAATCGTCCGCCGCGCGATGGCAACATGGCGTTTATCCGCTCGCCGGACGGCATCTCGATCGAACTCCTGCAGAAAGGTCCCGCCAAGGCAAAGGCCGAACCGTGGGCCTCGATGGCAAACACGGGCGTCTGGTAAGCCGGCGCTCCACGCCGATTTGACCGGCGACCGCTGGCATTCCGCCAGGCCTTGCTTATCTATCCGGAATTGGCGCCAGCCTCATCCAGGCTGGCGTTTCTTCATCCGCCAGGAGAATTTCATGCCGATCAGCCGCGCCGATGTCGCCACCGAACATGCCAGCCGCTACCTGCAGCAGCTCTGCAAGCACTGGTCGCATAAATTCCCGGTCGAGTTCGACCCGCAGCACGGCGCCATCCAGCTCTCGATCGGCCGCACCGTGATGGACGCCGACGACAAGGCCCTGCACATCGCTCTGGCCGCCGACGACGAAGCTTCGCTGGGGCGGCTGGAGAGCGTCGTCGCCGACCATATCAAGCGCTTCGCCTTCCGCGAGGAATTGAGCTTCGACTGGCAAAAGGCCGCTTAAGTTCCAAAGCAATTCCAGGAAAAGTGCTTCGCGGCTAGGCTCGGCGACTTCGCCGTAGCCTTCCGTCCGGAATTGCGCACAATGATTGGTCAGCCGCCGGCCTTGCCGGCCATTTCGAGCAGCGCCATCACACTGCGCCAGTTGCGTGCCGTGCCCGGCACCTTCAGCGTGCGCGCAATGAGATTGGCGAAGACCGATTTGCCGAGCCCGTCCGGCGCATGCAGGTAAAGCACGTCGCCCTTGATCTCGAAGCGTTCGGGGCCGGTGCATTTGTCGGAGAGCCGCTGTGTCTCCTCTGCGGTCGGCTCGCGCTCCAACGCATAGGCATGGAGCTTGGTCGGTTCGCCGGCGACCTCGGGATAGGGATTGTCCTTCACCAGCCGCTCGAACCAGCCGGCATCACGCACCATGATGCGCGAATGAAAGCCCCATTCCTTCTCGAAGGCCGCCTCGATCTCCCTGGTCAGCGTCGCCGCGTCCTCCTTCTTCGCCCGGAACACGACATTGCCGCTCTGCACATAGGTCGCGACGTCGGCGAAGCCGAGGCTTTCGAAGAAGGCCTTGAGCTCCGCCATCTTGACGATGCGGTTGCCGCCGACATTGATGCCGGAAAACAGCGCGACGAAGACCGTGCTTGTTTTTGCGCTCATATGATGAACCCCGCCAGCGTCTCGTTGTCGGTGATGTCTTGATATTGCACGCCTTCGGCGTCGAAGTTGGCTTTCAGCAGGTCGAAATTGCGCCGGTCCTTGGTTTCGATGCCGATCAGCACCGAACCGAAATTGCGCGCCGACTTCTTCAGATACTCGAAGCGGGCGATGTCGTCGTCGGGGCCGAGCATTTCGAGGAAATCGCGCAGCGCGCCCGGTCGTTGCGGGAAGCGGATAATGAAATACTTTTTCAGCCCCTCGAAGCGCAGCGCCCTCTCCTTTACGTCCGGCAGCCGCTCGAAATCGAAATTGCCGCCGGAGACGACAGCGACGATGGTCTTGCCCCTGATCTCCTTGCGTGAAAAATCCTTGAGCGCGTCGATCGCCAGCGCTCCGGCGGGCTCCAGCACGACGCCCTCGACATTGAGCATCTCGATCATGGTGGCGCAGAGCCGGTTCTCCGGGACGAGGCGGACGGCATCGGCGGTGAAGTCCTTGAGATGGCGCAACGGCTCCCGGCCGATCTCGGCCACCGCGGCGCCGTCGACGAAATTGTCGACCTTGGCGAGCTTGACCCGCTTGCCGCCGGCAAGGCTCTCACGCAGGCTTGGCGCGCCCGCCGGCTCGCAGAACACGAAGCGCGGATCGCGATGCTGATCGGCGAAATAATGCGTCACCCCGGCAGCCAGTCCGCCACCGCCGACCGGCAGCATGACGATGTCGGGCACGCGGGCGCTCGGCATCTGGGCCGCGATCTCGTGGGCGACCGTCGCCTGGCCCTCGATGATGTCCTTGTGGTCGAAGGGCGGCACCATATGCGCACCAGCGGCTTCCGTGAATTCGAAGGCGGCGCGATAGCAATCGTTGAAGAAGTCGCCGACCAGCCTGATTTCGACGAAATCGCCGCCGAACAGCCGCGTCTTGTCGATCTTCTGCTGCGGCGTCGTCACCGGCATGAACACGACGCCCTTCTTGCCGAAATGGCGGCAGACGAAGGCAAAGCCCTGGGCGTGATTGCCTGCCGAGGCGCAGACGAACAGTTCGGCATTGTTGCCGGCGGCGAGCGCCTTGCGGAAGAAGTTGAAGGCGCCCCTGATCTTGTAGGAACGCACCGGCGTCAGGTCCTCGCGCTTCAAAAGGATGCGGGCGCCTGTCTTCTTCGACAGATAGTTGTTCTCCTGCAGCGGCGTTTCCGTGAAGATTCCGCGGATCGCTTCGGCGGCCACGGCAACGCGGGCGGAAAAGCTGTTCACTGAAAGTCCCTCGTTTCGACAGTCGGCACGCGGCAGAATGGCAATGACCCGTGCCGGCAATCTTCCTGCCGCCGTTTTGGCTTTCGCGCAACAGTGCGATGGCCGCCGCCCGACGCTGAGCCAATTTCCGCTGGACACGACTTACTTTAGCCGCACTTCGGCTGTCCGGGAGGTTTTCGCGGAGGTGGACGGCCAATCGTGGCCGGAATGGAATTGCCAGTGAAAGTGTCGACGTGCGGTTGAAGACAATTCTGATCATTGCCTTTGCCCTGCTGATAGCAGGCTGCGCGGGCCACCAGACGCAGGAAATCCTGGGCAGCGTCGTCGTGCCGACGACGGCGACCGAGATCGCCGGCAACCACTCGATCTTCATCGCCACGACCCGCAAGCGCTCCGACGACCCGAACAAGGTTTTTGACGGCGAACGCTCGGCGACGCTCAACTATGCGCGTGTCAACGTCACCGTTCCCCCCATTCACCAGACCGGCCAGATCGAGCGCCGTTCGCGCGGCAAGTCGAACGACCCGACGAAGTATTTCATGGCCTCCGAAGTCGTCGGCTACGACACGCAGCCGAAATTCGCCAGCGCCCTCAACGCCGACATCGACGCCCGCGGCGGCCGCGTCATGGTTTTCGTCCACGGCTACAACACCGGCTTCGACGACGCCGTCTACCGACTGACCCAGATCGTCCACGATTCCGGCTATCCGGGCACGCCGGTGCTGTTCTCCTGGGCTTCCGGCGCCAAGACCACCGACTATGTCTATGACAAGGAAAGCGCCGCCGCCGCCCGCGACCAGTTGGAGGTGACGTTGCGGATGCTGGCGCAGACCGGCGCCCGGCGCATCGACATCGTCGCCCATTCGATGGGAACCTGGGTGACGATGGAGACGCTGCGCCAGCTCGCCATCACCGGCGACCGCGATCTCAGCGGCAAGCTCGGCGACGTCGTGCTTGCCTCGCCCGACATCGATGTCGACGTCTTCAAGAGCCAGATGCGCCGCTATGGCAAGCCGGACAAGCCCTTCATCCTGCTCCTGTCGGACGACGACCGGGCGCTGAGGCTCTCCGGCCTGATCGCCGGCTCGCGGCCGCGCGTCGGCGATTATCGGGATGCCGCCGATCTCGCCTCCTACGGCGTCACCGTGGTCGACCTTTCCAAGGTCAAGGGCGCTGACAGCTTCAACCACACCAAATTCGCCGACAACCCGATGATGGTGCAGATGATCGGACAGCGTCTGCGCGAGGATGATGGCTTTGCCAGCGATCGTGATGTGACGGACCGCATCCGTCAGTTGGCTGCGCAGTAACCGTATCGGTGCGGGTTCCGCGCCCGTAGGGACTTTGAACTGGACCCGGCCGCTCTCTGGCTTTATCGGAGTAATAGAGAGGTTTGCCGCCCTTGGGGGATCCCGGGTGACTGTGCATGTGAAGATCGTTGTCGGCCTTGCCTTCACGCTCGCCCTCGCCGGCTGCGCCGGTCCCACGCACGACCTGCTCAACCGCAAGGCGGTCGCGGCGTCTGCCTCCGACATAGCCGGCACACACGAGATCTTCGTCGCCACGACCCGCCAGCAGGCGACCAAGGATCCGCGCCAGGTCTTCGACGGCGACCGTTCGCTGACCACCCTCTATGCCCGCGTCGACGTCACCGTGCCGAAGATCCATCAGGTCGGCGCGATCGAGCGCGCCAAGGGCTCGGCCGACTCTAACCCGGCCAAGCAGTTCACCGCCACCGATGTCGTCCACTATGGCGACGCGCAGCAATTCGCCAAGGCGGTCGGCGCCGACATTTCCATGCGCGGCGACCGCGCTTTGGTGTTCGTGCACGGCTTCAACAACGGTTTTGACGACGGCATCTATCGGCTGACGCAGATCGCGCACGACACCAAATATCCGGGTACGCCGGTGCTGTTCTCATGGGCGTCGAGCGCCAAGGCGACCGGCTACATCTACGACAAGGACAGTTCGACCGCCGCGCGCGACGACCTCGAGGCGACGCTGCGGATGCTTGCCAAGACGAAGGTCAAGAGCATCGATATCATCGCCCATTCGATGGGCACCTGGCTGACGATGGAGGCGCTGCGCCAGCTTGCCATCACCGGCGACCGCGATCTCAATGGCAAGCTCGGCTACGTCATCCTCGCCTCGCCCGACATCGACGTCGATGTCTTCAAGAAGCAGATGATCCGCTACGGCAAGCCCGACAAGCCTTTCGCCATCCTGCTTTCGGGCGACGACCGGGCGCTGAAGCTGTCGAGCTTCATTTCCGGCGACAAACCGCGCGTCGGCGACTACGGCAACGCGGCCGATCTCGCCAATTATGGCGTGACGGTCGTCGACCTGACCCAGGCCAAGGGCGGCGACGGCGGCCTGAACCATGCCAAATTCGCCGACAACCCGATCCTGGTGCAACTGCTGGGCAACCGGCTGCGCACGCCGGCCGGGCTTGCTTCGGACGAGCCCGACCCGGTGCAGCTCAACAATATCGGCCAGGGCCTCGGCAAGGCGGTCGGCTCGGTCGCCGAGGTCGTCATCACCACGCCGTTCAAGGTGCTGACCATCGCCACCGGCGGATGACTTGCCCTAGTCTAGATAAAAAGATCGACCTTCTGGAACGTCGTCACGTCGACAAGGCCGACGTCCGAGATCCTGAGTTCCGGAATGACCACCAGCGCCAGCAGCGAGTGCTGCATATAGGCGTTATTGAGCGAGCAGCCGACCTTGCGCATCGCCTCGGTCAGTTGCTCGGCTTTGGCCGCGACGATCTCGGCGCGTTCGTCGGACATCAGGCCGGCGATCGGCATCTCGACCAGCGCCAGTTCCTTGCCCTTGGAATAAAGCACGACGCCGCCGCCCACCTCGCTCAGCCGGTTGACGGCCAAAGCCATGTCCTCCTTGTTGGTGCCGACGACGATGATGTGGTGCGCGTCATGC
Organism: Mesorhizobium sp. B3-1-6; assembly: GCF_006439555.1. Classification (NCBI taxonomy): domain Bacteria; kingdom Pseudomonadati; phylum Pseudomonadota; class Alphaproteobacteria; order Hyphomicrobiales; family Phyllobacteriaceae; genus Mesorhizobium; species Mesorhizobium sp. B3-1-6. The sequence goes on from NZ_VFTM01000023.1 coordinate 47,194, forward strand.
GCCACGCTGGACGCCATCGCGCAGTCTTTCACATAGCCGAAGCCGGAAACGAAGGCGTTGGTGACGCCGCCGGTGCCGCGATGCCGCTCGACCAGGGCGATCTGGCAGATGTCGTTGCGGCGATCCATGGCGACCAGCCCGTCCTCGACCGGCAGGTCGGCTTCCAGAGCGCGCGTCGGCGCCTGGTTCTCGATCACGCCGATCACCCGCGCCCGCACCTCGTTGGCGCCCTGCGGCGCGGGAATGTCGAAGTCCTTCGCCGCGAGCTTCTTGCCGAGCTTGACCGTGTTCTTCGCCGATTGCGGATAGTCATAGGCCGCAATGTCGATCTCCAGCTTGCCGCCCTTCGCCAGCCGGACACCGCGGGCATAGACTTCATCTATGGTCATCTGGGCAAGGTCCGAAACGATCAGCAGATCGGCGAGCCGTCCGGGCGCGATGGAGCCGATCTCGCGCTCCAGCCTGAAATGCTGCGCGGTGTTGAGCGTCGCCATCTGGATCGCCGTCACCGGCTTCAGGCCCTGGCTGATGGCGTGCCGCACCACCCGGTCCATATGGCCTTCATGCACGACCGTGCCGGAATGGCTGTCATCGGTGCACAGGATGAAGCTACGCGGGTCGATGCCGCCTTCCGTCACCGCCTTGATCTGCGCCGCGACGTCGTACCAGGCCGACCCCAGCCTCAGCATCGCCTTCATGCCCTGGCGCACACGCGCGATCGCATCCTCGGCACGTGTGCCTTCATGGTCGTCCTCCGCCCCGCCCGCGACATAGCCATGGAACGGCAGGCCGAGATCAGGCGATGCATAATGCCCGCCGACCGTCTTGCCGGCCTTGACCGTCTCGGCGATCTCGCCCGACATCACCGGATCGTTGGCGGCGACGCCCGGGAAATTCATCACCTCGCCGAGGCCGATGATGTTTTCCCAGGTCATGGCCTCGGCCACGTCGGCGACCGTCAATTCGGCGCCGGCATGTTCCAGCCCCGGCGCCGAGGGCACGCAGGACGGCATCTGCACATGCACGTTGATCGGCATTGCGACCGCCTCGTCATGCATCAGCCGCACGCCCGGCAATCCAAGCACATTGGCGATCTCGTGCGGGTCGATGAACATCGAGGTCGTGCCGTGCGGGATGACCGCGCGGCAGAATTCCGTCACCGTCACCATGCCGCTCTCGACGTGCATGTGCGCGTCGCAAAGGCCGGGCACCAGATAGCGCCCGCCGGCATCGACGACCTTCGTTCCCTGCCCGATGGCATGGCCGGCGTTCGGCCCGCAATAGGCGAAACGGCCGGCGGCGATCGCGATATCGGTGCCGGGGATGATCTCGCCCGAATGGACGTTCACCCAGCGACCGTTGCGGATGACCAGATCGGCCGGCTTTCGGCCCATCGCGACGTCGACCAGATGTGTCGCCACCTCCGTCCACGGCTTTGGCTTTGCGGCGCTTGTCGGCTTGGCGTTCGTCATCGGCGAGTCCTCTGCATGGGCCACTTTGGCAAATGTCGGCGTCCGGAGCCAGAGCGTCAGGTCGTAAACCACTGTTGCAGAGATGCAATTCCGTTTCGTGGCGAATGGAGCTAGTCTGTTGCGAGGAGTTGTTCGAAACCGCCATTTCGGAGCGCTCGATGCGTCGACTGACGTTCGCCAGTGCTGGCTTTCTTGCCCTGCTGTCCGGATCTGCCCGGGCGGCGGATCTGGGTAGCGATCTGCCGATGACCGCAGCCGGCTTCGACTGGACCGGCTATTATGCCGGCATGCAGGCCGGCTATGGCTGGGGCCGGTCCGAAATCACCGGCGACGATGGCGGCCCGTTTTCGGTGAAGCCCGACATCGACGGCGGTTTCGTCGGCGGCCATGTCGCGGGGCTCTGGCAGTTCGACCAGGCTGTGATCGGCGCCGAGGCCGATCTCAACTACGCCTCGATCGACGGCACCGCCGGCGCCGGGCCGGCAAACACATTCGGCACCGACGTCAAGTGGTTCGGATCGATCAATGCCAAGGCCGGCTACGCCATGGATCGCGTGCTGATCTATGGCATCGGCGGCGTCGCTTTCGCCGGCATCGAAACCTCGCAGGCGGCGGCAGGCTCGGCCTTTGCCCGAACCCGCACCAGCACCGGCTGGACCCTCGGCGCCGGCGTCGACTATGCCTTGACCAACAATGTCGTCGTCGGCGCGCAATACCGCTACTACGATTTCGGCAAGGAGCATTTCGATGCGCCGGACACCTTCGCCGACCGCGATCAGGACGTGAAGCTGCAGACGCTTGGCGTGAATTTCAGCTATAAGTTCTGAGGCTCGCGGCGCCGCGACGATGCGGAACACCCCTCCCGCATGTCTTGAAAATTCAGGTGGCCGGCGCCCGCAGGGGGCGGGGGAATGGGTAGGGGCCTGATAGACGCCGGCCTCGGCGGATCGATCCGCCGCGTGGCCAAACCTAGCGCTCCTTCAGCAATCCGTAATTCCGCGATCGCGCCACTTTGCCACCTTGCGGACGAACATGGCTGATATGTTTGCCGAAAGGTTGCGGGCGACCGGTCAGGATCGGCGCGAGACGGTCTTTCCCTCCGGCATCGCCTTGAGGCATTCCTCCAGCCGCCGCAGCCGCGCTTTTTGCCAGCGCAGCGTGTGCGCGACTTCATGCAGGTTCCATTTGGCCTTCGAATTGGCGGCCTCGATCAGTCCCCGCTCGAGCCGATCGATCTCGGAGCGCAGCTGCCGCGCCTCCGCCTCCCGTAGCCCTCTGATCCAGCCCGCCCCACGCATGGTTCCACCATCAAAGCCGGCCACATGCTCGCAGACAAACGCTAATGAGATCGGTTTGGAGAGCTTTGTATTTTAAACATCACTAATATTAAACCTACGCGATGGCCGCCCGCGTAAACTGCGGACGATCGGAAACATCGCTTGACGGCTCATATCAGGCATTTGAAAAGGGGCACGCCTGCGGACGTGGCGGAATTGGTAGACGCAAGGGACTTAAAATCCCTCGATCTCTGATCGTACGGGTTCGATTCCCGTCGTCCGCACCACCCCTCGCTCTTCGAGCTTCGGGTGGCAGGCCACCGAATGCCGAAGCATCGCAGCCGAGACAGAGTCAAACCTTGATCGGATTGAGCTTCAGATGCTGGATCAGGATGATCGTCTTGGCATCGACGATGCGGCCGTCGGCGATACCGGCCAGCGCCTCGTCCAATGGCATTTCCAGAACCTCGATATCCTCGCCCTCCTCCGGCGCGCCGCCGCCGGCCGAGATGCGGTCGGCCGGCGAGTAGCGCGCGGTGAAGAACCAGAGCCGTTCCGTCACGCTGCCCGGGCTCATGAACGGCGAGAACAGCCGCTCGACATCCTTCAGGCGGTAACCCAGTTCCTCTTCCGCCTCCTTGCGGATGGCGGTTTCGGGGTCGTTTTCGTCGAGCAGCCCGGCGCAGGCCTCGATCAGCGGCTCGCGGTGGCCCACGGCGTAAGCCGGAAAGCGGAATTGACGCACCAGAAGGACGGTCGAGCGTTGCGGATCGAAGGGCAGGATCACCGCGCCGTCGCCGCGATCGTAGGTCTGGCGGGTCTGTGTCTCCCATCGCCCGTCGCGGCGGCGATAGTCGAGCACCGTCTTCTTCAGCACCGCCCAGTCGTCCGAAAGGACCTCCTCCGAACGGATGCGAATGCGATCTTCCATGGCGACCTCCGTATTCGCGGCAAAGGGGTAACGATGAAAGGTGACGCACGCAATCCAGGAAACCGATTGGCCTCGAAACCGACTGGTCCAGCGGGCGTTTCACCGGCTCGTGTCTGGCGCGACGCGCCGCGACTGCCTAGATAGCGATATCTTCCCAGGAGCCCGTTTCATGACGTCATCGCTTTTCCAGCCGATCACCCTCGGCGGCCTCACCTTCTCCAACCGCATCGCGGTCGCCCCCATGTGCCAGTATTCGGCCGAGGACGGCTCGGCCAGCGACTGGCATCTCTATCATTGGATGAACCTGGCAATGTCGGGCGCCGGCATGGTTACCGTCGAGATGACCGATGTCGAGCGGCGCGGACGCATCTCGCACGGCTGCCTCGGGCTTTATTCCGACGACAACGAGGCGGCCGCCAAGCGCACGCTCGACGCCGCCAGGCGCGTCGCCGCGCCCGGCACGAAATTCGGCGTCCAGCTCGCTCATGCCGGCCGCAAGGCCTCCAACCGCAAACCTTGGGAAGGCGGCGGTCCGCTGCAGCCTGGCGAAGACCCCTGGCAGACGGTTTCGGCCTCCGCCATCGCCTATGACACGGGCTGGAATGTGCCGCATGCGCTGTCGGATGACGAGATCCTGGAACTCATTGCGCGTTTTGCGCAGTCGGCCGTGCGCGCCGAACGCGCCGGCTTCGACTTTGCCGAACTGCACGCCGCGCATGGCTATCTGATCTTCCAGTTCCTCTCGCCGCTCTCCAACCAGCGGACGGACCGCTGGGGCGGGTCGCTGGAAAACCGCATGCGCTTCGTGGTCGAAATCGCAAGGGCGGTGAGGAAGGCCGCCCCGTCCATGATGCTGGGGGCGCGCCTTTCGGTGAAGGAATGGGTCGACGGCGGTTTCGACGTCGAGGACGCGATCGAGGTGGCCAAGGCGCTGAAGGCCGAGGGCGTCGCCTATTTGTGCTGCTCCAGCGGCGGCAATTCGCCCCTGCAGCAGGTGCCGCCCGGCCCCGGCTACCAGGTGCATCTGGCGGAAGCTGTGCGCAAGGGCGCCGGTATCCCGACGCGCGCCGTGGGACTGATCGACGACCCGAGCCAGGCCGAGGCGATCGTTGCCGACGGTCATGCCGACATGGTGGCGCTGGCGCGTGCATTCCTCGCCGACCCGCGCTGGGGCTGGCGCGCGGCGGCGGCGTTCGGCGAGGAAATCCATCCGGCGCCGCAACTGGCGCGCTCGGTGACGACGATGCGGCATTGGATGAAGGCCGTCGGCTAAAGCAATTCCAGGAAAAGTGCGACACGGTCAGGCTCGGCGGCTTCGCCGTGGCCTTCCGTCCGGAATTGCGTCAAAACAAAATCGGAAATCGGCAGGGTCCTGAGACGTTTGGGCGCAGGATCCTCGTCACAACTGCAACCAATTTGGCCGCTTTACGTTGGCGGCCATGATGGACAACAAACCCTTTGAAAAGCCGGTGGTGGTCGAACTCGGCCATGTCGGCAAATACCGCCATATAAGCAGCACCCGCGAGGCCGCCGAGTGCCTGATGACTGTTTGGCCGCTCAATCGCGGCGATCGCCATCGTGATGCTCTCGACACTTGCCTCAAAGCGCTAGAAGGTTATCGTTCGACAGCGGACGCACGTCGCGCCCTTGTCGAGGCGGCCAGGGAATCGGAAGTTCTGGTTCCCGACGACAGGCTGCCCGACGGAAAGCTGCACTGAGCATGCTTCTTAACCGGAGGATTCCATGGCGAAGCTGACTTACAAGATCGTCGAGCATGATGGCGGCTGGGCCTACAAGGTCGGCTCAACGTTTTCCGAGACTTTCCGCACGCACCAAGAGGCGCTGCGCGCCGCCGAGATCGCCTCGTCCGAGCAGCAGGTCGCCGGTACCACCGACGGCATCCAATATGAGGACGCCGAAGGCACGTGGCATGACGAGCTTGCCGACGGCCGCGACCGGCCGCAGACCGAAGTCTCCGACTAAGGAACCGCCCCGCGACCGGCAAAGCCCTATGGGCTTCATGCCGGCCGCCGGTGGCTATGCGGCGCTACTTTCCGCAATAATGGTCGTTGACGTTCTGTTGCGAGTTGGCATCCGGACCGGGTGTGGTGTCGGCGCATGGCCCGATAGCACCGGTGCTGCCGTAGGTAGCCAGCCCGGAGCTTCCGTTGATGCTGCCTGTGGTATAGGGATCCACCTGCTCGCTCACGGCGGGACGATGGTCGCGGTGCCACCACCACCAGTCATCTGATGATTGCGCCATGGCCGCGCCACCCATGGCCAGCACCAGCGCCGAAGCTGCAATAAGTCTTGTAAGCATCGGATTTCTCCATTCTCTTGATCGCAAAGTTCGTGGGACCACAGCCCCACAGCGACAAAAACGAAACCCTGGGTTGGGTGGGAAGGTTCCCCTGGAATTTCCGGGTGGGACAGAATGTCCGACACTTTTGCGTGACGCCGCGTGAAGAGCCGCAAGGCATTGCCGTAGCCGCCGGCCGAAATCAATCCACCTTGGCGAAGGCGCGCTCGGCGATACGCTGGATAAAGCCGACGACCCGTTCGGGGTCCGCAAATTGCGGCATGTGGCCGAGACCTTCGACCCGTTCGAAGTCGAGGCCCCCGATCTTGTCCAGCATCGGTTCGCCATGCACGGCCTCGGCGACCACCTGGTCGCCGGCGCCGAACAGAATGCCTGCCGGCATCGCCATGTCGCGGTAACGCTTTTCGATCTGGCCAAGGTCCCGCTCCACGGCCACGACGTCAGTGGATGTGGCGAAATAGTGGGACGGACGCAAGCCGAGCCAACCGCCGCCGCCGATCATGTAGTCCACGGGAACCGCTTGCGGCGCGAAAATGAACCGCAGCGTCGGCTGCGCGTAGCGAAGGCCGAGCGGTATCGCCACCGTATGGGCCAGGACGCGGCGCAGCAGCCGGGACGGAACATAGAGCAGGTCAAATCCCTGACGACGCCTCGCGTCCAGATGCGTCAGCGGCGAGAGTAGCGCAATGCCGGAAATCGCTGTCGGATGCCCGGTCGCTAGCGCAAGCGCGATGGCCCCACCGAGCGAATGGCCGACGACCAAAGGCCGCTCCAGGCGCAATTCCTCGATGAAGCGCCGCACGATGTCCGCCTGTTCGGGCAGCCGGCCGGTGGCGCCGCTTGCCCGGACCGAATAGCCGGAGCCCGGCCGGTCGAGCGCGATCAGCCGGTAGCCGGCGCCGAAGCGCCCGAACAGCGTGTGGCGGAAATGGTGGAGTTGGGCGCCGAGCCCGTGCACAAAGACGATCGGCCTGCCGTCGCCCTCTTCCACATAGTGGATGCGGTTGCCGTCGATCTCGACGAATTTCCCGCAAGCCGGCACCAGTCTCTCGGCCTTTGCCGCGATCCGCCAGGTCGCAACCATCAGGGCAAGCACGATGATGGCCACCGCAACGAGCAAGCCGGCAACCAGCCACGAGACAACCCATATCAGCATGCTTTCACCCCAGGCCGACCGACCGCACCATATCCGCAACGGCCGCCGCCACAAGCGGATATCCGGCTTTCACATTGCGGCCGGCCGCCGGCCGCGTTATCTCAGGCGACCTTTTGCGCCGGAGCCCGCCATGCCTGAAATCGTCACCGCCGCCATGCTCGTCATCGGCGACGAAATCCTCTCCGGCCGCACCAAGGACAAGAACATCGGCCACCTCGCCGACATCATGACCGCGATCGGCATCGACCTGAAGGAAGTGCGCATCGTCCCCGACGAGGAGGACGAGATCGTTGCCGCGGTGAATGCCGTGCGCGCCCGCTATACCTATGTCTTTACGACCGGCGGCATCGGCCCGACGCATGACGATATCACCGCCGACTCCATCGCCAAGGCCTTCGGCGTGCCCTGCGAATACGACGCCAAGGCCTACGCGCTGCTCGAGGCAAGCTATGCCGGGCGCGGCATCGAATTCACCGAAGCGCGCAAGCGCATGGCGCGCATGCCGCGCGGCGCCGACCACATCGACAATCCGGTCTCCGTCGCGCCGGGCTTCCGCATCGGCAACGTCCATGTCATGGCCGGCGTGCCGTCGATCTTCCAGGCCATGCTCGAAAATGTGGTGCCGACGCTCAAGGCCGGCACAAAAATGCTGTCGGCGACCGTGCATTGCCCGTTCGGCGAAGGCCTGATCGGCGGGCCGCTGGCCGATATCCAAAAAGCGCATCCCGACACCATCATCGGCTCGTACCCCAAATATGGCGACGGCAAGTTCTGGACCGAGCTCGTCGTCCGCGCCCGCAGCGAGGAAGCCCTCGAGGCCGCGCGCAAGGACGTCGAGGCGATGGTGGCGGGGTTCGCCGAGGCGGGCTGACCCGGCGGTTCGGCTGGAACCAGTCAACGCGCTGAGGCGTTCCCTTTGCCGCGCGGATGCGCAGGCAAGACAATTGAGGGACCGGTCATGCGCTTCAAGACAATCGTCGCCATATTGCAGAACGAACAGGACGCCGAGCGCGTGCTCGATTGCGCCATTCCGCTTGCCGACAGGTTCGAGAGCCACCTCGTCGGCATCCATGCCGAGGCGCTTCCCGTGCCCTACACGTCGGCCACCGGCTTCCCGGATACCGAATTCCTGCAGGTCTCGGCCGAGATGAACAAGGAACGCGCCGACAAATTGCAGGCCTATTTCCTGCAGCGGATCGAGGAATCCGGCCTGTCCTTCGAATGGCGAAGCCTGGAGAGCTTCTCCGGCGACAGCGCGCTGACCGGCATATCGAGCGTGCGCGCCGCCGATCTGATCATCGCCGCGCAGCGCGATGCCGGCGGCGACCCGAGCGCCGACGTCGACACGCTGGTCTACGACGCCGGCCGGCCGGTGCTGGTCGTGCCCCATGCCGGACCGCTGGTCACCACCTTCAGACGTGTGCTGCTTGCCTGGAACGGCAGCAAGGAAGCGGCTCGCGCTGCGTTCGATGCCCTGCCCTTCATCGCCGAGGCCGACAAGACCGACATTCTCGTCATCGATCCGCCGGAGACGCTGGATGAATCTCCGGAAGCCGCCGGCGCCGAGATCGCCGCGGCGCTGTCTCGCCACGGCGCCAATGTCAGCGTCTGCGTGCAGAAATCCGGCGGCACTTCGGTCGACGACATGATTCAGGCCAGGATCGCAGAATCCGGCGCCGATCTTCTGGTGCTAGGCGCATACAGTCACTCCTGGCTGCGCCAGCTTCTGTTCGGCGGCGTCACCCGCACGGTGCTGCGCACCACGAACGTGGCGGCTTTCCTATCGCGTTAGGGTGTATTTCCTGAGTCCACAGCCATCGCCGGCCCTGCCCTTGCCAAGCCTGGCGCTTTCCGGCTAATTCCGCCTGCATTCCAGTGTTTCTGCGCGCCACGGCGCGCCTTGCGGAGTGCGAACCATGTCCCTTCCCGAAAAAGCCTTTCCCGTCTCCTGGGACCAGTTCCACCGCGATGCCCGCGCGCTTTCCTGGCGGCTGTCCGGCGCCAACAAGGGACAGTGGAAAGCAATCGTCTGCATCACCCGCGGCGGCCTGGTGCCCGCGGCCATCATCGCGCGCGAGCTCGGCATCCGCGTCATCGAGACGGTGTGCGTCGCCTCCTATCATGACTATACCAGCCAGGGTCAGCTGCAGGTCCTCAAGGAGATTTCGCCTCCGCTGCTCGCCGATGACGGGGCCGGCGTGCTCATCATCGACGACCTGACCGATACCGGCAAGACGGCCGGTATCGTGCGCGCCATGATGCCCAAGGCGCATTTCGCCACCGTCTATGCCAAGCCGAAGGGCCGGCCGCTGGTCGACACGTTCGTCACCGAGGTCAGCCAGGACACCTGGATCTACTTTCCCTGGGACATGGGCTTCACTTATCAGAAGCCGATCGCGGACGATCACGCCGGCTGAACGGCCATCATATTTTCCAGAGAATCTGCCTCAAACGGCGTCGCGTGGTCGAGTTGACGGGCACGACTACTTTGCGAGACTGACTTTTTCTGGTGGGGTTTTCCGGTGGAGTGAAGTTTTTTACTTTTAAAGCCCACAATTCGCCCTAAGATTCGTAAGGTGGCAAAACGATTCTGGAGGCTTGGGGCAGCTTCTTACCATGTTGACGAGGCCAACGACGCACAACCAGATGGCCGAAAGAGTCCGGCGGCTCTTCGGCGTCGCGCCTTGTCGCCTGCAGGTTGCCGCCTTGCCGTGGCGCGAGGGCGAGAACGGCGTCGAGATCATGCTGATCACCAGCCGCGACACCGGGCGCTGGGTGCTGCCCAAGGGCTGGCCGGAGGCCAGGGAGCCGCTTTGCGAGGCGGCTGCCCGTGAAGCAGGCGAGGAAGCCGGGTTGCGCGGCAAGGTATCGCATCTTGAAGCCGGTCGCTATTTCTATGCCAAAGTCCTCGCCTCCGGCGAGGAAGTGCCTTGCGAGGTCCTGGTCTTTCCGCTGCATGTCGACCGTGTCGCGGATCGCTGGAAAGAGAAGCGCGCACGAACGCGCAAATGGGTTGGCCCGAACGAAGCCGTCCGCATGGTCAACGAGCCCGACCTTTGCCAGATCATCGCCAGCTTCTGCGCCGCGCCGCGCAAATTCGCCTGATTCAAAGCAATTTCAGGAAAAGTGTGAAGCGGCTAGTTCCCCGACACAGGGATTTTGAAGGGCTGTCGTTGCCTTGTGCAGGATTTCAGCGCAAACGCCGGGGATTGTCGAAGCCGCCCCAACCTCGTCATTCCAGGGTCTTCGCGACGGAGCTTCGCTCCTGCTTCGCCCTGGAATGACGATCGCGACGGGCGTTTAGGCCAATCTCCAACGCATGCCCCTGCCAAACGCAAACAGAGCCGATGGGTCAAAATCCCTCTTCTGGGGAACTAACTTCGCCGTGGCCTTCCATCCGGAATGGCGTCATATCGCAAGATCATCAGACGCGGCCGAAATCATCGGAACTGAGCCGGGTCCAACGATCGCCCATCAATCCGCCGATGAAGATGTCGCCGGAGCGGACCGCTTCCGCTACCTCGGCAATGCGCGAGCGAACCATCGTTCCGCCGGCATAGCGGAAGAACACATGCTGGTGGCCGAAGAGCTGCGGCATGAATCGGCTCTGGGACTGCCCGGCAATGCCCACGCAACCCATATCCCGCGCCGCCGCGATGAGAGCATCCAGCGTCGCGCCCCAGTGGGATCCGGACGCCTGGATTTGCAGCAGGTTCGCGACGCCGCCGGCCTGGCCATAAAAAGCGTAGCAGCCCAGCATCTTGCCCGTTTCGTCGTAGATCCCGCCGAAATGAAGTGGCCCGTCGGCTCGTTTCTCGGCCGCCAGCGCAAGCAGCCGCGGCAACTCGCCGTCCTTCCAACTCGGTCGCAGGGAGTAATCGGTCAAAAGGATTGGCAGTCGCTCCGCAAATCGGACCGCATCGATCGGCTCCCGGTGGATCCGTTGGGAAGACGAGTGCTGGGCCGATGGCTCGAACCTTCTTCTTGCAAGAGCGTCGAATGCTCTCACGCAGGGATCGAGCGCAAGGCGGGGCAGCCCGGGCCATTTACGGCGCAGCGCGGCGGCGGCCATGGCGCCCGGCCGGAAAACACAGGTCCATTCCAGGCAGTGCACCGGCAGCAGCTGATACTTCATCGGACGCGCGAAGGCCAAGGATGTGCGATTGGCGGAGTCGGTCAGGTAGAGATCGAATTCGCCTTGATGCAGGGTACGCAGCAATTGCGGCCCGGCCCAACCGTGATCGGTATTTGAGTCGGTCATGAAGGGACCGATGATGGCCGCGTTCAATGCGCTTCCGTTGAGCTCGTAGCGGGCTTTCAGAACGCCCATGAAGCCACCCAGGCGGCCCTGCGGATCGATCTGGACAAGAGCCTTGCTCTCATCCCCATCAAGGTAAAGCTCCCTCATGTAGTCGGCCGTCTGCGCGATCGCGCGATCGCGCTGGAGGCGACGATGGCGGAACTTCATCAGGAATAGCGCGGCGACGTGCTCGAGATCCCCGGCGGCCAAAGGCCGAACCGAGCCATGCTGGGATTCCAGCGTCGACGGCGCGGCCACCTTTCCCGGGCCGGTCATGCTTCCCAAAGAAAATCTCCGTTCAACCGGCATTCCTACAGAAACAAAAAATCCTGGAGGCCAGCGCCTATCGCATCCGATTTGCTTTTCTGTAAATATACGACAAATGTTGCTTCAAAAAGCGCGAGACGATCAAATTTAAGAGAGCAACTACTAAAATATTCAATGTATAGAAAGAAAATTGAATAGAACATTATGCAGCCATATCCGCATAACGTGAAGGCGGTTGTAACAGTCGAGTTGGCAGGCGGATCGCTCCGAAGACGATGCTCCGGCTGCGCCCGGCCGGGGCCGGGCGCAGTCCCCTTTCCTCAGGCCACGAGGCCCTTGGTCAATTCGAGCGCCTGACGCTCGAACAGCCGCCGGTAGATGCCGCCGTTCAGCCGGATCAGGTCGTCATGCGAACCTTCCTCGGCGATACGCCCGCGATCGAAGACCAGCAGCCGGTCGAGCGCCCGCACCGTCGAGAGCCGGTGCGCGATCACCAGGGTCGTGCGCCCGATCATCAACCGCTCCATCGCCCTCTGGATCAGCACTTCCGATTCCGAATCCAGGCTCGACGTCGCCTCGTCCAGGATCAGGATGCGCGCGTCGGCCAGAAAGGCGCGGGCGATCGCCACGCGCTGACGCTCACCGCCCGACAATTTCACGCCACGTTCGCCGACCAGGGTTCCATAGCCCTTGGGCAGGCTTGTGATGAAATCATGCGCGCTGGCGAGTTTGGCCGCATGCTCGATCTCGGCCTGGCTGGCGCCGGGCCTGGCATAGGCGATGTTCTCGGCAAGCGAGCGGTGGAACAGGATCGGCTCCTGCTGGACGATGGCGATCTGGCTGCGCAGCGACGCCTGCTCGACCTGCGAGATATCCTGGCCGTCGATCAGAATCTGCCCGGCATTCACGTCATAAAGCCGCTGGATCAGCTTGACGAAGGTCGTCTTGCCCGAGCCCGAATGCCCGACCAGTCCCACACGCTCGCCGGCCCCGATATCGACCGAGAAATCGTGATAGAGCGGCAGAAGGTGACTGCCGTAGTGGAACGTCACTTTGTCGAAGGCGATGTGCCCATCGGTGATCCGGATCGGCTGAGAACCGGGGCGGTCCTCGATGCCGAGCGACTCGGACTGGAAGTCGACCAGTTCCTCCATGTCGTTGATCGAGCGCTGCAGGTTGCGGATATGAGTGCCGATGTCGCGCAGATAGCCCTGCAGCACGAAGAACGAGGTCAGCACGAAGGCGACGTCGCCGGCGCTTGCCTGGCCCCAGGCCCACAACATGAGAGCAAGACCGATCACCGCCGCACGCATCAGGAGCAGCAGCGCCCCTTGCGTGGTGCCGTTGGCGGTGCCGCGCATCCAAGTGCGTCCGGTGCGCAGGCGCCATTTGGCGACGACGCGCGCCAGCCGCGCTTCCTCGCGCGCCTCCGCGCCGAAGCCCTTGACGACGGCATTGCAGCTCATCGCGTCAGCCAGCGAGCCGCCCAGCCGCGTGTCCCAGCTGTTGGCGAGCCGCGCGGCAGGCGCGACATAGCCGAGCGACAGCATCGCCGTGACCGCGATGAACAGCACCGAACCGGCGGCCACCACAGCCCCCATCAGCGGCCAGAACCAGCCGAGCAGCAGCGTCGAACCGACGAGCATGACGACCGACGGCAGAAGCGCGATCAGGATCGTGTCGTTGAGCAGGTCCAGCGCCCACATGCCGCGCGTTATCTTGCGCACCGTCGATCCGGCAAAGCTGTTGGCGTGCCAATCCGTCGAGAAGCGCTGCACCCGATGGAAGGCATCGGCGGCAATGTCCGACATCATCTTCAGCGTCAGCTCGACGATCCACAGGAAGGCGGCGTTGCGCAGCACGACGCCTGCCAGCGCCAGCACCATCAGGGTCGAGAACGCCGTCATCGCCGCATTCCAGGCGACTGCGTCGGTTCCGGCGCCGCTGGCCACCGCATCGACCAGGCGGCCTGAATAAAAGGGTGTCAGCACGTCGGCGAGCGTCGAGAGCAGGAAGGCGCCCATGATGAGCGAAAGCCGCCACGGCTGGTGGCGCCAGTGACTGAACGTAAAACCAAGCACACTGCGAAAGGCGCTCGCGCGCAGATCGATCTTGAAACGAGCCATGATGTCATCCAGGCGCAAACGAGCCCGGTCCCGGTAAAATCAAATTGGAAAACCCGCGTCCGCGCGTTGCGTCTCTGAAAGCGGGAGGTTCAGTATGGTAGGCCGCCCGCCCGAAGGCGGCGACCGGCAGCGGCAAACGCCTGTTCGGCGTCTGGCTCTCCGAGAAACCCTCGGAGCGCCGGCGCCGACCTAGGCCTCGCGGCCTCGCGTAACGATGTCAAATCCTGCCATACGGTCCTCCCGGAAGGGAATCGCGGAAACGCCCTTATAGGGAGGCATCAGCCGATCGCCAAGTCGGCCCGTCACGGAAATGGCATCTGGTCCAAGCACTGAGACGAATTTGCAACAACGGCGGGTTGTGGCCAAGCCTCAGGCAGCGGGTGAGCGATCCAGTCGCATGTAGCGCCCTTCCGCCCGGAATCCGAACTTCTGGTAGAGGCTGTGAGCGTCGCTGGTCGTGAGGCTCCAATGAGAAACCGTCTTCATATCGGGATGATCTAGCAGTGCCTGCACAAGCCGTTTGCCGATGCCATGCCCACGACGCTCCGGCCAGACGATGACGTCGGCAAGATAGGCAAAGACCGTGCAGTCGGTGATCGCGCGGGCGAAGCCGACCTGCCTGCCGTCGAGATAGGCGCCGACGCAAAGCGAGTTGTCGAAGGCGCGACGGTTCGCCTCGTCGGTTCGCGACGCTCCCCAATAGCTTTGCATGAGCTGGTCGGAGGTCGCCCGGAAATCGATCCGCGACAGGTCGAAACTGATTTCAATATCCTGCATGCGCGGCGCAATCTCGGGGACTAGCCGCGATCCCGGAACCGGTTGGTGATCGGATAGCGGCGGTCGCGGCCGAAATTCTTCCGTGTGATCTTGACGCCGGGCGCCGCCTGGCGGCGCTTGTATTCGGCGATGTAGAGCAGGTGCTCGACGCGTGCCACCGTGGCCCGGTCGTGGCCGCGCGCGACGATGTCGTCGACGCTCATCTCGTTCTCCACCAGGCATTCCAGAATGTCGTCCAGCACCGGATAGGGCGGCAGCGAATCCTGGTCGGTCTGGTTCTCGCGCAGCTCCGCCGACGGCGCCTTGTCGATGATGTTGTTCGGGATGACCTCGCCGGAGGGTCCGAGCGCGCCCGGCGGCACGTGCGAATTGCGCCAGCGCGACAGCGCATAGACCTGCATCTTGTAGAGATCCTTGATCGGGTTGAAGCCGCCGTTCATGTCGCCGTAAAGCGTGGCGTAGCCGACCGACATCTCGCTCTTGTTGCCGGTGGTGACCACCATCGAGCCGAACTTATTGGAGATCGCCATCAGGATCGTGCCGCGGGCGCGGCTCTGCAGGTTCTCCTCGGTGATGCCTTCCTGGGTGCCTTCGAAGAGCTGGGTCAGCGCGTGCTTGAAGCCTTCGACCGGCTCGGAGATCGGCACGATGTCGTAGCGGCAGCCGAGCGCTCTGGCGCAGTCCTCGGCGTCCTTCAGCGAATCCTTCGACGTATAGCGGTAGGGCATCATGACGGTCCGCAACCGCTCTTCGCCCAGCGCATCGACGGCCAAAGCCGCGCAGATTGCCGAGTCGATACCGCCGGAGAGACCGAGCACGACGTTCTTGAAGCCGTTCTTGTTGACGTAGTCGCGCAGGCCGAGCATGCAGGCGCGATAATCGGCCTCTTCGCGCTCGGGGACCTTCGACATAGGACCTTCCGAGCAGATCCAGCTGTCTCCCTTTCTTTTCCAGGTGGTGACGTCGACCGCGTCCTCGAACTGGCTCATCTGGAAGGCGAGCGTCTTGTCGGAACCTATTGCAAACGACGCGCCGTCGAAGATCAGCTCGTCCTGTCCGCCGAGCTGGTTGGCGTAGATCATCGGCAAGCCGGTTTCGATGACCTGCCTGATGACGATCTGGTGGCGGACGTCGATCTTGGCGCGGTAATAGGGCGAGCCGTTCGGCACCAGCAGGATCTCGGCGCCGCTTTCGGCCAACGTCTCGCAGACGGCGATGTCGCCCCAGATGTCCTCGCAGATCGGAACGCCGATGCGCACGCCGCGGAAATTGACCGGCCCCTGCAGCTCCGGTCCGGCCTGGAACACGCGCTTCTCGTCGAACTCGCCATAGTTCGGCAGATCGAGCTTGTAGCGCTCGGCGATGATCTTGCCACCGTCGGCGAAGACGATGGAATTATGCGTGCCGGTCTTGCGCTTCAGCGGCGTGCCGATGATGACGCCGGGGCCGCCGTCGGCCGTGTCCTTGGCGAAATCCTGCGCCGCCTTCTCGCAAGCCTTCAGGAAGGACGGCTTCAGCACCAGGTCTTCCGGCGGATAACCGGCGAGGAAGAGCTCGGTGTAGAGCACCAGATCGGCGCCCTGGCGCGCCGCGTCCGCCCTCGCCTCGCGCGCTTTGGCCAGATTGCCGGCGACGTCGCCGACGGTCGGGTTGAGCTGGGCGACGGCGATGCGCAGGATATCGGGAGCGGTCTTGGTCATGGAACGGATTTAGCGTGGCTGAAATCGCCCCGCAATGGCGATTGCTTGTGCCAATCCAAGGTGCGCACGAATGCGCTCAGCCTAATCGCCCATGTACTCGCGCAACGCCTCTGCCGACCGGTTCTCGCCGATCGACATCGCCAGGATGCGCGAGATGTGGCGGCGCGGCAGGCCGGTTTCGGCCGACCATCGGTTGATCTGCGCCTGGATCTTGTCGAGATCGCGCTTCGAGGTCGGGTTTTCGGCGATATCGAGGCCGGCGTCGCGCAAGGCCGCCGCCATGTCGGTGGAGACGACAAACGTGTCCCATTCCATCCAGCGCAGAAAATACTGTCCGGTGTTGCCGCCGAGCCGGCTGCCATGCTTGGCCAGATAAGCGGTCAGGCCGACCTGATCGTCCGCCGGCCAGGAGGCGATGAATTTGCCGAAGCTGCCATTCTCCTTCGAGACGCGATCGACGAAAGCAGCATTGTCGCGCACCGATTTGATCTTCTGCGGATTGCGCACGATGCGGCTGTCGGACGCCAGCTCGTGCCAGAAGTCGTCCGGCTGGAACAAGAGCCGCTTCGGCTCGAAGCCGAGGAACGCTTCCTCGAACCCCGGCCATTTCTGTTCGATGACGCGCCACACGAAACCGGCGGCGAAAATGCGCTCGGCCATGGTGGAGAGAATGCGGTCGTCAGGGATTTTCGCCACCGCGGTGTTGTCGGGCGCCGGGCCGAGCAACGGCGCCAACACGGCCTCCCCGCCCTTGCGCTTTGCCGCACGCGCATGGATTTTCTGGAATTCGAGCATCGTTTTCCTCGCCTGTTCGCCGCAATCTAGCACTTCACGTCCGGCCCAGCAGCCTCTACCTCTATCGACGCCCGGCCGAAGGAGAAGGCAGATGAACAAGATCGTCGAGGACATGGCGAACCGTTTGCTCAAGCGAAAGCCGGACGGTTTCGGTCCGCTCGAGAGCCGCGTGCTCCAGTCGACGCTCGAGCGCACCACCATCGCGCGCGACACCAACAAGGCCGTCGCCTTCCACGAGACCTATGGCGACCGCGTCGCCGACAGCATCGCCAGGATCGGCGGCTCCTGGTCGTTCATCCTCGGCTTCCTTGCCTTTCTCGTTATTTGGACCGTCGGCAATGTCTGGCTGCTCACGCGCGACGCCTTCGACCCGTACCCTTTCATCTTCCTCAACCTTGTGCTGTCGATGCTGGCGGCGATCCAGGCGCCGGTAATCATGATGTCGCAGAACCGCCAGACCGAGCGCGACCGCATCGACGCCGCGCATGACTACGAGGTCAATCTGAAGGCCGAGATCGAGATCATGGCCCTGCATGAAAAGCTCGACGAGTTGCGCCACAGCGAGATCATCGGCATGCGTGACGAAATCCTGCGCATGGCCGAGCAGATCAGGCGCATCGACGAAAAACTGTCGGCGCGGCCCGCAACAGAATGAGCGAGACCATCCACCACCTCATCGAGCAATATGGGCTGATCGCGGTCTTCCTGGGTTGCGTCGCCGAAGGCGAAAGCGCCGCGATCCTCGGCGGCTTCTTCGCTCATCAGCATGTTTTCGTGTTGTGGCAGACTTTCCTCGCCGCCTTTGTCGGCGCCTTCGCCGGCGACACCTTCTTCTTCACCATGGGGCGCAGCTTCGCCGAACATCGCTATGTGAGACTGTTGCGCAGGCGTCCGGGCTTCAGCCGCGCCTACCGCCTGCTCAACACCCATCCCAACATTTTCGTGCTGACCAACCGCTATATCTACGGCATGCGCCTGGTCGGCGGCATCGCCGCCGGCCTGTCGACCGTGTCCATGCCGCGTTTCGTCATCCTGAATGCCATCTCGTCCGCGGCCTGGGCGGCCCTGTTCAGCGGCATAGGCTATATCTTCGGCCTGGGCGCGGAGCACATGGTGGGCGAGGCGTTTGCTCGCCATGAGCGCCTGCTCATCGCCCTTGGCGTCGGCATCGTTGTCGCCGTGGTCGCCTGGTTGGTAGGCCATCACTTCGCGAAGCGCGAACGCGCCAGGGAAAACCGGGCGGGATCGTGATCAATCCGCGAGGTTCAGATCGGCGCGCCGACAAGGCGTTCGATGAGGGCGACGCCCCAGACGCCGCCGGCGATCACGATCGAAATCAGCACCGCCAGCGAGCCGCAATCCTTGGCAAGCTGGATGTCGATGTGGAACTCGCGCGAGATCGCGTCGCAGGCCGCCTCGATACCGGTGTTGAGCACTTCGACCATGATCAGGAGCAGCACGGCGCCGACGAGCAGGGCATAGCCGCGCCAGGAGACCGAGATGAACCAGCCGGCCGGCAAGGCGAGCGCAAGCAGCAACAGCTCTTGCTGGAACGCCTTTTCGTGGGCGGCCAGCTTGCGGAAAGCCCGCACCGAATTGATGAAAGCATCGATCAGCCGCTGCATGCCTCTGCCCCTTTGCGAGTCACCGGCAGGGGATATCGCAATGGCGGGATCAAGGGAATAAGGCAGCCGCCGCAAAATTCATCCGTCCGCGACCTTTATCGACGGCGTCGATTTCTCGAACTGCGGCAACCCATCCTCGATCGAATAATAATCGCCCTTGTCGCCGACGAAGATGTGGCTTTCCGCCGAGAGGCCGCTCGGCCTCTCGAAGGATCCGGCCATGATGGAGATCGTATCCAGTTCATTGTGCTTCCAAAAGAGCAGCGAGCCGCAGGTGCGGCAGAAGCCGCGTTTGGCCACGTCGGAGGCGCCGTACCAGGTGAGCGCGGCGGCGCCCTCTATGACGATATCGGCGTCCTTGGAGGCGGTTGCCGCGACGAAATGGCCGGTTTGCCGACGGCACTGCGAGCAGTGGCAATAGACGACGCCGCGCAACGGCCCGCTCGTCCTGAAACGCACCGCCCCGCACAGGCACGACCCGCTATGGTTTTCGTCCATTCCGGCCTCCGTCGACATCATCTGTCCCGTTCTTTGCGGAATAGAATTTCAGTTTTGAAATGGCTGGGCACCGGCAAATGCGACACCGGAGCGACGCGTTTCAGAAGCCGCGGCTGCACCCGCTTTGCACCCTGTGGTAGCAGAGACAATGAGGAAATGCCGGCTATTAAGGAAACTTTAGCGGGACCGCATTTATGCTTCCCACAAGCAATGGTCGTGTTGGGGACGCGCCATCGCAACCGCAATTCTGATTCAAATCCCCGCGTGAGCGACTCCCGGCGGTGGCAGGTCTCCGGTCGCACTGAAGGGGAAGTGAACACAACATGCAGCCGGCAGCCATTCCGACCGACAGGAATACCGACATCGCCAGCACTGTCGTGGCGACGATGCGACAGCTCGGCGTGCTCGGCCTGCCGCGCAACTATGAAATCTTCTACGAGGCGCTGAGCGGCAGCAATCGCGAGCTCAGCCTTGCCGTCGTCTCGTTGAGCAACCGTCCCACCCAGGAGGACCTCGATCGCATCGGGCGGGCCTTCTTCCCGCAGCACCACGGCCCCACCATTGTCGAGCACGCCCGCGAGATGGTGGCCAAGGAGCTTGAGGACATTGCCATGCTGTTGCGCAATGAGCACTCGCATATCGAGAAGTACGGCCGCATCCTCGACGAGACATCGAGCGGCCTAAGCAATCGCAGCCTGCTTTCGCAAGAGCTTCTGCAAAAGATCGCCGGCGCGATGTCGGCCGCCACCAACTCGACGATCGACCACGGTCGCCAGATCGCCAGCACGCTCAGCGAAAAGACGGCCGAGCTTGAAAGCGTCAAGTCGAAGCTCGAGGAATACAAGCGGCTGGCCGACACGGATCCGCTCACGCAACTGTGGAACCGCCGCGCCTTCGACAAGGAGATCACCCGGATCTACAACAGCAATCGCGGCATCCTGTTCAACGCCTTGATCCTTGCCGATATCGACCATTTCAAGGACATAAACGATCGCTACGGCCATCCGGTCGGCGACAGGATCCTGCAGATCATCGCCGAGATCTTCCAGTCCAGCGTGCGTTCCGACATATTTGTCGCGCGCACCGGCGGCGAGGAGTTCGCGCTTATCGTCGAAGGCGCCAGCGAGGAAGCCACCTATGAGATCGCCGAGCGCATCCGCGCGCTCATCGAGCAGACCCCGTTCGCCAGCAGCCAGAGCGGCATCAACTACGGCACCGTTACCGTATCGCTGGGTATCTGCATGGCTTCGGAGGCGGAAAGCCCCGAAGACCTCTACACCAAGGCGGACCGGGCGCTTTATCGCTCTAAGGTCGGCGGCCGCAACCGCGTCACCAGGCATTCGACGACGGCGGGCCGCCCCGCCAAGGGCTGGCTGCTTTACAAGAAAGACTGACAACCCCCTTTCCAGACGAATTTTTGTGGATTATATTTTCCACAGAAATGAAAAGGGTGCGCTCATGCAACGTCCAGTCGCGGCCGCGACGGCGGCCGAAAACGCCGTCATCACCAAGGCCACGCTGCGCGCGGCCGACCTGCTCGACATCACCGCCAGGACGCTCGCTTTGGTCATCGGCGTGTCGGAAGCGACGGTCTCGCGCATGCGCCGGCAGGAATTCCTGCTTGAACGCGGCACCAAGCCGTTCGAGCTGGCGGTGCTGTTCGTTCGCCTGTTCCGCTCGCTCGACGCCATCGTCGGCGGCGACGAGACCGTCGCCCGGGCGTGGCTGAAGAGCCCCAACACCACGCTCGACGGCACGCCGCTCGAGAAAATCCTGACGATTGCCGGACTTGTCGATGTCATTGCCTACCTGGACTCCCGGCGCGCTCTCGTCTGAGGCCGTCAAGCTCGAAGGCAAGTACTGGCGGATGGTCGAGGCGCAACACCGTGTCTCGACCCTCAAGCTCGTCGACACACTCCACGAGCAGGCGCTGCTGGAGGACCTCATCGAGGGCACCAAGCCGCAGATCCCGATGGAATGCCGCCATCTCCATTACCTGCTGGCGACGCCTTTTCGCTATGGCTCCGTCTACCCGTACGGCTCGCGCTTCCGCCGCGCCGGCAAGACCAAAGGCGTCTATTATGCCGCCGAGACGGTGCTGACGGCGGTGGCGGAAATGGCCTTCTACCGCTTGCTGTTCTTCGCGGAATCGCCCGCGACGCCATGGCCGAACGACACCGCGGAATACACCGCCTTCGCCGCCGCGATGAAATGCGATCGCGCGATCGACCTGGCACGGCCGCCGCTCGATCGCGACGAGAAGGCCTGGACGCACCCCACCGACTACACCGCCTGTCAGGCGATCGCCGATGTCGCCCGCGAGGCCGAACTGCAGGCGATCCGCTATCGCTCGGTGCGCGATCCGAAGGGCGCCAACATCGCGCTGTTGACGTGCAAGGGCTTTGCCAAGGCCAAGCCGCTGGAGCCGCAGACCTGGCGCATCCGGATCGGCTCTTTCGGCCTGCAGGCAATCTGCGAATTCCCGGACAAGCGGCTCGAATTCTCACGCACCGCCTTTGCCGATCCAAGGCTTGCCGGAATGCGCTGGGAGCGCCGCTGAAGTTCCTGCTAGGCCAGGATGTTGACCGCCCGCGCGGCCACCAGCGCGATCGTCAACAGCGAGATCATCGCCTCGGCCATCATCAGCAGCTTCGCGCGCTGCGTGAGCGGCAAGGTGTCGGTCGGCGAGAACGCCGTGGCATTGGTGAAGGCCAGGAAGACATAGTCGACGAAACCCGGCAGCCAGCCCTGTATCTCGCGATCGGGCAGCGTCATTTGCGGGAACAGGAAGTCGGCCTGCGCGCGCTTGACCAGGCCGCAGGTCGGCGGACCGCCGCGATCGGTGCTCCAGAACCAGAGCGCAAACACAATCACATTGGTGACCCAGATGTTGAGCGCATCGACGAGCAGCGTCGTGCCGGCGCCGGCATGCCCTTCCAGCAGCGCCCGCACCAGGTAAACCAGCGATCCGCAATTCATGATGCTGATGACGCCGGTCATCACCAATGCCGTGCGGCGGATATAGAGGCGCAACTGGCCGATCGCGTACCAATGCTCGTGATCGACTGCCTTGCGCGTCGCCATTTGCGTCCAGGCCGTCGCGATCGACAGGGGCACCAGCAGCGCCGCTTCCACCGTCGGGGCGAGCCAGCGCGGACCGAAGGACAGGTTGTTGATGACCAGAAGCTGCAGGCAGATGATGACGAGAACCGCGGCGCGCGCCGACCAGAAATCGAGCCCGCGGTGATGAATGACGGCATGCTGGTGGCGCATGGAGGCACCTGTATTGCTGGAACGGCGGCGCCCCTGGGCCGGCTCCGGCAACGATCAGCCGGCGGTTTCTGCCCGAAGCGCCAGCGACGGGTTCCATAGCAATCTTGGCTTTACAATGTTGCGGCAGCATACATTTTCGTAAGCTTTTGCTATCGGACTGTTCAGCAATCCACCGGTGTGATTTTAGGCCCGCATGTCGAGAACCAGCGAATCCGTAAACGTCTGGCCTGCCGCGGCCGCGGCTGAAGACGATCTGTCTTCGATCTGGAACAGCCTGGTCCGGCACCCATGGCGATTGCTGGCGCTTCTGTGTCTGATCCAGATCGCCTGCTGGACCGTGATGCCGGCGATCGTCAATGTTGGACCGCCGCGCGACGTCGTCGAAGGTTTCCTGTGGGGTCGCGAATGGGTGCTGCTGACCTACAAGCACCCGCAGCTCCCCTGCTGGCTGCTCGAGATCAGCCATCTCCTGACCGGCTCGTTCCGCTGGCCGCAATACATGCTGTCGCAGCTGATGGTCTCGACGACTTTCGTCCTGGTCTATCTGCTCGCGCGCGACATCATGGGCCCGACCCGTGCGCTCGCCGCCGTGTTGTTGATGCCCGCGATCTATTTCTTCGGCTGGCCCACCCCGCAATTCAACCATGACTACGCGCAGATGCCTTTCTGGGCCGCGACCTCTTGGCTGCTATGGCGCGCGGCGCGTGACGGGCGGCCGGGCTGGTGGCTCGCCCTCGGCCTCGTTGCCGGCGTTGGGCTCTATGCCAAGTTCTCGACGGCTCTGCTGCTGGCCTTCGGCGGCATCTGGATTTTGTGCGACACCCGTGCCCGAAGCCGGCTCGCCACGCCATGGCCGTGGCTCGGCCTCGCGGTTTTTCTTGGCGTCGTGGCGCCGCTGGCGGTGGCGCTCGTCCGTCTCGATTTCCTGCCGCTGACCTATGCCGAGCATCGTAACGCCTGGGTGATCGCCAACCGCGCCCGGCTCTACTATATCGGCGTTCAGCTTGCCGGGCTTGCCGCTGTTCCCGTCGTTCTGGCTATTTCCGGCCTGTTGCGACGGCAGCCCAGGCCCGTGCAAGACCCCTTGCCGGCCTACCCTGCTCCCGAGCGGCGCGCGGTTGCCTACCTGGCATGGATGGGTCTAGGGCCGGCGCTCCTGATCATGGCCGCATCGCTGTTTACCGGCACCGGCGAAGCCTGGGGCGCGACGATGTACAATCTCGTCGGCGTCCTGGCGATCGCGCTTATGGGCCGGCGGCTGGGACCAACGGAATTGCGCCGGCTGGCGGTGCTGGCGCTGCTATGCGTGGTCGGCGTGTCGAGCGCCTATGCGGCGACCCGCTGGACCAGTTGCAACATACTCGGCCGCCTCCAGCCAATGTGCTGGCCGGCGCGGTCGATTTCGCTGACGGCCGATGCAATCTGGCACGAGGCGGTGTCCGCGCCGCTGGGCATTGTCGGCGGCGACGACGGCACGGCCAGGCTTGCCGGACTGGAAGCCCCGGACCAGCCTTCGATCTTCACGACCCTCGACAGGCGTCTCGCGCCCTGGATCACAGACGAGCGGCTGCGGGATCAGGGCATGCTGCTTGTATGGCCGCGCGGCTGGAAACTTTCTCCGCAACAGGAGGCCTGGACCGCTGGCCTGCCGGTCAAGACGGTGGCATTCAACTGGTCGCTCAAGGGACCGCCCCTGGAGATCAACTTTGCCGTCATTCCGCCCGGTAGAACCAGCTTCCCGGGCAATCCTCCCGGACCGCCCGATCCGGAATGAGCCGACCCCGAATAGCCGGCGGTTGAAACCTATCTGCCCAAATTGAAAAGGCGCCGGCTTTCGCGCCAGCGCCTCCGATGATGATCCGGCATCAGGCCCCGTTCAGGCGATGGCGGCCTGCTTGTGCTGCACCGGGTGGCTCTTCTTGAGCAGGTCCGAGACCAGGAAGGCGAGCTCGATCGCCTGATCGGCGTTGAGGCGCGGGTCGCAATGGGTGTGGTAGCGGTCCTGCAGGTCTTCCGCCGTGATGGCGCGGGCGCCGCCCGTGCATTCGGTGACGTTCTTGCCGGTCATCTCCACATGGATGCCGCCCGGATGCGTGCCTTCGGCGCGGTGCACCTCGAAAAAGGTCTGCACTTCCTTGAGGATGCGGTCGAACGGCCGCGTCTTGTAGCCCGCCGCCTCGATCGTGTTGCCGTGCATCGGATCGGACGACCACACGACGTTGCGGCCTTCCTTCTTGACCGCCCGAACCAGCTTCGGCAGGTGCTCGGCGACCTTGTCCGAGCCGAAGCGCGCGATCAGCGTCAGGCGGCCCGGCTCGTTGTCGGGATTGAGCAGGTCGATGAGTTCCATGAGACCGTCCGGCGTCAGCGACGGGCCGCATTTCAGGCCGAGCGGATTCTTGATGCCGCGGCAATATTCGATATGCGCGTGATCCGGCTGGCGGGTACGGTCGCCGATCCAGATCATATGGCCCGAGGTCGCGTACCAGTCGCCGGAGGTCGAATCGACGCGCGTCAGCGCTTCCTCGTAGCCGAGCAGCAGCGCCTCGTGGCTCGTATAGAAATCCGTCTCGCGCAGCGCGAAATTGGTTTCCGACGTGATGCCGACCGCGCGCATGAACTCCATTGTCTCGGTGATGCGGTTGGCGAGCGCACCGTATTTCTCGCCTTGCGGGCTGTCGGCGACGAAGCCCAGCATCCAGCGATGCACGTTCTCCAGGCTGGCATAGCCGCCCTGCGCGAAGGCGCGCAGAAGGTTGAGCGTCGCGGCCGACTGGCGGTAGGCCATCTCCTGCCGGGCAGGATCTGGGATGCGCGACTTGGCGTCGAACTCGATGCCGTTGATGATGTCGCCGCGATAGCTCGGCAGCGTCACGCCGGCCTTGGTCTCGTTGTCGGACGAGCGCGGCTTGGCGAACTGGCCGGCGACGCGGCCGACCTTCACCACCGGCTGCGCGCCGGCGAAGGTGAGCACCACCGACATCTGCAGGAAGACGCGGAAGAAGTCGCGTATGTTGTCGGCGCCATGCTCGGCGAAGCTCTCGGCGCAGTCGCCGCCCTGGAGCAGGAAGGCTTCCCCGGCGGCCACCGCCGCCAGCTGCTTCTTCAGCTTGCGCGCCTCGCCGGCAAAAACCAGCGGCGGGAAGGTGGCAAGCTGTGCTTCCGTGGCCTTCAGAGCGGCAAGGTCCGGATAGGCCGGGACCTGCTTGATCGGCTTTGCTCTCCACGAATTCGGCGACCATTTCGTCATCGCTGCACCCAAACGCCCTTTCGGAGCAACCCCGGGAAAACTGTGAAATTTCCGTCGGAATTGCGTCAAAACAAACCGGCGAACGCGCTTGCCCGCCATTCCAGCCTCGATACGAGGTCGCGGCTCCTTACACGAAGCCGATTGCCTATTCTAGCCGGGTTTTTCAACAGTGGCGAATGGTTCCACCGCCTCGCTATGCCGTGTCCGCCAGCGCGAGCAGGAACAAGCCCAACCCCAACAACAGGCAAGATGGGCTGTAAAGCAGGCTGTCATATCTGGCGAAACGCGTGTTCCTGACCCGCTTGAACAGCCCGAAATATCGCGACCAGCTCAATGCCCGCAGGGTGAATGCGGCCGCCCACACGATAAGGGCCGTCTTCAGCAGCCAGTGCGGCAGCGGCAGGCGGATCAGACCGGCGAAACCAAGAAGAAGAAGCAGGACCAGCGCCAGGACCAGACCGACCGCCAGGGCACCGACGGCCGTCTCCTTCACCGCCGGACTGCCGTCCTCGCGTTGAGGCAGTGAAACGCCGGCGCCGATGCGGCCGCCGAAGGCCCAGTAGACATGGAATCCGGCGCCAAGCATCAGCACGGCCGAACAGGCAGCGACAATCGCCATTTCCATGCCTATCTGCCGGCGTCCTTCAGACGGCTGAGCTGGCGGCCAAGACCGCCCGTCAAATCGAGCGCGAGCATGCGAAGCAGCGCAATGGCGCTCCACAAGGGCCGTTCCGCGAAAGGTTTGTTGCTGTTGTGCTCAAGCAGGGGATGGGTGAACAACGCCGCAAGGTAGAAGACGGGAATGATGACCAGAAAGGCCCACCACGTCACGACGAAGGATGCCGCGACGCCGGCGATCGGCGCAAAGAAGAGGCCGAGGTAATGGATAAAGCGGGTTGAAGGTTTTGAATGGCCGGCAAGGTAGCCGAGCCAGTATTCATCGAAAGTTTGCGGGTTCATAAGCAGCCCCTGCAGCGATGATTAGATTGGCCTATTGAACCTCTCAAGTACAAATACTGCAATGGTCATAATCGTCGCACGCCCTGCAAGTGCGCGCGATCTTTCGGGTGGGTTACTATTTCCTTGCGAGGGGTGCGCCTGCCGCTGCAGCAGGCCGCAGGCCTGGTTCACGTGCCTATGCGGCCTTGTCGACGAGCCGGGCCAGTTGCGTCATCACCACCGCCGATCCCGCCAGGCGTTTTTCGGCATTCGGCCAGTCTCGCATGAAGACGACGCTATGGTCGGCGCGGATCTTGGCCAGCGAGCCCTGCTCGCCGATGAACTTGACCAGCCCGACCGGATTGGGGAACTCGCGCTTGCGGAAATGGATGACGACGCCCTTGGGCCCGGCATCGAGCTTCTCGACATTGGCCTTGCGGCAGAGCGCCTTGATGAAGACGATCTTCAACAGATGCGTCACCTCTTCCGGCAGCGGCCCGAACCGGTCGATCAGCTCGGCGCCGAAGCCGTCGATCTCCTCGGTGGTTTCGAGATCGCCGAGGCGCCGGTAGAGCGCCATGCGAAGCTGCAGGTCCGGCACGTAGCTTTCCGGGATCATCACCGCGGTGCCGACCGCGATCTGCGGCGACCAGCCGCCGTCCTGCGCCTCGCCGGTATCCTTCACCTCGGCCACCGCCTCTTCCAGCATCTGCTGGTAGAGCTCGAAACCGACCTCCTTGATATGGCCCGACTGCTCTTCGCCCAAAAGATTGCCGGCGCCGCGGATGTCGAGGTCGTGGCTGGCGAGCTGGAAACCGGCGCCCAGCGTATCGAGCGACTGCAGCACCTTCAGCCGGCGCTCGGCCGTATCGGTGAGCTTGCGGTTGGCCGGCAGCGTGAACAGCGCATAGGCGCGCACCTTGGAACGGCCGACGCGGCCGCGCAGCTGGTAGAGTTGCGCCAGGCCGAACATGTCGGCGCGATGGACGATCAGCGTGTTGGCGGTCGGGATATCGAGCCCGGATTCGACGATGGTGGTCGACAAAAGCACGTCGTACTGGCCGTCGTAGAAGGCGTTCATGATGTCGTCGAGCTCGCCCGGCGGCATCTGGCCATGCGCCACCGCCACCTTCAGCTCCGGCACGGATTCCTTCAGGAAATCATGGATTTCCGAAAGGTCACTGATCCGCGGCACGACATAGAAGGAATGGCCGCCGCGATAGCGTTCGCGCAGCAGCGTCTCGCGGATGACCAGCGGATCGAAGGGCGAGATGAACGTGCGCACCGCCATGCGGTCGACCGGCGGCGTCGCGATCAGCGACAGTTCGCGCACGCCGGTCAGCGCCAGTTGCAGCGTGCGCGGGATCGGCGTCGCCGACAGCGTCAGCACATGCACGTCGGACTTGAGGTCCTTCAGCCGTTCCTTGTGCTTGACGCCAAAGTGCTGCTCCTCGTCGATGATCAGCAGGCCGAGACGCTTGAACGAGATCGAAGACCCAAGCAGCGCATGCGTGCCGACGACGATGTCGACCGTGCCCTCGGCAATGCCCTTCTTGGTTTCCGCCAATTCTTTTGAACCCACCAGGCGCGATGCCTGCGCGATGCGGATCGGCAGGCCCGAAAAGCGCTGCGAGAACGTCTTGAAGTGCTGCCGCGACAACAGCGTCGTCGGCACCACGACCGCGACCTGGAACCCTTCCATGGCCGCGATGAACGCGGCGCGCAGCGCCACTTCCGTCTTGCCGAAGCCGACGTCGCCGCAGACCAGCCGATCCATCGGCTTGCCGGCGCCGAGATCATCCATGACAGAATCGATCGCCGTCTGTTGGTCGTCGGTCTCCTCATAAGGGAAACGCGCCGCGAACTCGCCATAAAGCCCTTCGGCCGGGATCATCGCGGGCGCTGCACGCATCTGCCGCTCGGCGGCGATGCGGATCAATTGCCCGGCCATGTCGAGCAGGCGCCGCTTCAGCCGCGCCTTGCGCGCCTGCCAGGCGCCGCCACCCAGCTTGTCGAGCGTCGCTTCGGCCGAATCGGAGCCATAGCGCGACAGAAGTTCGATATTCTCGACCGGCAAGAACAACCGGTCGTCGCCGGCATAATGGATTTCGAGGCAGTCATGCGGCGCACCGACCGCTTCGATGGTGCGCAAGCCGATGAAGCGGCCGATGCCGTGATCGGCATGGACGACGATGTCGCCCGCCGACAGCGACGAGGCCTCGGCGATGAAGTCGGAAGCCTTCTTCTTGCGCTTCGAACGCCGGATCAGCCTGTCGCCAAGGATATCCTGCTCGGCGACGACGACCATATCGTCGGTCTCGAAGCCGGATTCGAGCGGCAGCACGGCAAGACCAGCCTGCCCCGGCTCGAGCTTCTCAACCTCGGCAAGCGTAGCGACCGGCTTCAGGTTGCCGAGATGATGCTCGGCAAGGATCTGGCCGAGCCGGTCAAGCGAGCCTTCCGTCCAGCCGGCGACGATCACGCGGCGGCGTGCGGCGCGCTCGTCGGCAATATGCTTCACCACCACATCGAACACGTTGATGTTCGGGTCGGCGCGCTCCTCGGCAAAGCTGCGGCCTTGCCGCGAGCCGGCATGGAACACTTTTTTGCTCCCGACATCGGGCGCGTCGAAGACCGTGAAGTCGATGTCTTCGCGCGGACCGAGCGAAGCCTTGAGATTGTCCGGCGACAGATAGAGCAGGTCCGGCGCCACCGGCTTGTAGGGCACGGCGTCCTTCAGCGCGCTGTCGGCTTGCTTGCGGCGCGCCTCATAGTGGTCGAGGATCAGTGTGTGGCGCTCGGCCAGCGCCTCATGCGCCAGATGGTCGAAGACGACAGGCGCATCCGGCAGATAGTCGAACACCGTCTCCAGCCGCTCGTAGAAGAAGGGCAGCCAATGCTCCATGCCGGCGAAGCGTCGGCCTTCGCTGACCGCCGCATAGAGCGCGTCGTCGCGCGACGGCGCGCCGAAAGCCTCGATATAGGAGCGACGGAAGCGGCTGATCGTTTCGGGCGTCAGCGCCACCTCGCTCATCGCCTGCAGCGACATCGACTTGCGCTGGCCGGTGGTGCGCTGCGTCGCCACGTCGAAGACGCGGATCGATTCCAGCGTGTCGCCGAAGAAATCGAGGCGCAGCGCCTCGCTCCAGCCCGGCGCGAAAAGGTCGAGAATGCCGCCGCGCACCGCGAATTCGCCAAGGCCGCGCACCGTCGGCACGCGCTCGAAGCCGGAGATCTCCAGCCGCGCGATCAGCGCGTTCATGTCGATCTGGTTGCCGGGTCTGGCGTGAAAAGTCTGCGCCTCGATTAGCTCGGCCGGCGGGATGCGCTGCAGCAGCGCATTGGCGGTGGTGAGGATCACCGCGCGATGCGGCTTCCTGGCCAGCGCGATCATGGCCGAAAGCGCATCGAGCCGTCGCGCCGCGGCATCGGCGCCGGGCGAGACGCGGTCGTATGGCAGGCAGTCCCAAGCCGGCAGCTCCAGCACCGGTAGGCCGGGCGCGGCAAAGGCGAGCGCCTCGATGATCGCCGGCAGCCGCTGGCCGTCGCGCGCGACGAACAGCACCGGCTTGTCGGGCGCGATCTCCTGCGCCGTCTGCACCAGGGCGAAGGCTTCGTAGCCGTCGGCCACGCCGTCGACGATGAACTGACCGGCGCGGCCCTTGGGCAGGCCAATGGAAGGAATGAGGCTCATGAATATGCGTTTTTCAAAATGTCATGGTCCGGCGCGACGCCAGGATCTTCCGCAGAACCGCGCAGTCGATATCGGGCGGAACCGGGCGTTCGCCGGTGACCATCGGCAGGAATTCGGTGTCGGGGATTTCGAGAAGCCTCTCATATTGGTCGATTTCATCGCCGGTCAAGGCGCCGATCTCGGCGTCGGCGAAGGAACCGAGGATCAGGTCCATCTCGCGCATGCCGCGATGCCAGGATCGGAACAGAAGCTTGCGGCGGCGGGCGTCGAGCCCCTCGCTTGATCGCTGTGTTCCGGTCATGTCGCCGCATCCCTGTCCAAAGCGGCGCATATAGCGTGGATAGAGGGCGGTGTCAGCCTTTGCGCTGCCGCCGTCGCGACATAAGCTGACAGGATGCGTCCCACCATCCTCGATCCCCTGTTCGTTCCGATTACCTCGCTTGCCGGCGTCGGCCCGAAAGTCGGTCTGCTGATCGAGCGTGTGGTGCCGGCCGATCTCGGCGACCGCGCCGCGCGCGCGGCCGACCTTCTGTTCGTTCTGCCCAACACCGTGATCGACCGCCGCAACCGGCCCGGCATCGCGCTTTCGGCCGAGGGCCAGATCGTCACGCTCGAAGTGCGCGTCGACCGCCACCAGCCGCCGCCGCGCGGCAACAGGTCGGTGCCCTACCGGGTCTACGCCCATGACGACACCGGCGAGGTCGCGTTGACCTTCTTCCATGCCCATGCCGCCTATCTCGAAAAGGCAATGCCGGTTGGTGAGCATGTTGTCGTGTCCGGCCGCATGGAGTGGTTCAACGGCCGCCCGACCATGGTCCATCCAGATCATATCGCTTTGGCCAGCGAGGCCGACGGCCTGCCCTTGGTCGAGCCTGTCTATCCGCTGACCGCCGGGCTGTCGGCCAAGGTATTGCGCCGCGCCATCGGTCAGGCGCTGGGCCGCCTGCCGGAGCTGCCGGAGTGGCAGGACGACGCCTTCATGCGGCGCCAGACCTTCCCCGCCTTTGGCGATTCGCTCGCCCGTGTCCACCATCCGGCGGATCCGATCGACGTCGCCGTCGAAGGCTCGGCCTGGCGGCGCCTTGCCTATGACGAATTGCTGGCCGGTCAGGTGTCGCTCGCGCTGGTGCGGGCAAAGGTGCGACGCCTGTCAGGACGGCCGCTGGTCGGCGACGGCAGCATCGTCGAGAAACTGCGCGCGGCCCTGCCCTACAAGCTCACACCCAGCCAGGAATTCGCGCTTGGCGAAATCAACGCAGATCTTGCCGATCCCGAACGCATGCTGCGCCTGCTGCAGGGCGATGTCGGCTCCGGCAAGACGGTGGTGGCCCTGCTTGCCATGGCGCGCGCGGTCGAGGCGGGCGGCCAGGCGGCGCTGATGGCGCCGACCGAAATCCTGGCGCGCCAGCATCTGGCGACCATCGCGCCGCTGGCGGAGAAAGTCGGCCTGCACATCGCCATCCTGACCGGTCGCGAGAAGGGGCGCGAACGCACCGAGACGCTTGCCGGTCTTGCCAGCGGCGCGGTCGACATCGTCGTCGGCACGCATGCGCTGTTCCAGGAAAGCGTGGCGTTCCATGACTTGGTGCTGGCCGTCGTCGACGAGCAGCACCGCTTCGGCGTCCACCAGCGGCTGGCCATCACCGCCAAGGGCGACGCGCCCGACATGCTGGTGATGACGGCCACACCCATCCCGCGCACGCTCGTGTTGACCGCCTTCGGCGACATGGACGTCTCGAAGCTGACCGAGAAGCCGGCCGGCCGGCAGCCGATCCGCACCGTGACCTTGCCGATGGAGCGGCTGGACGAACTGGTCGGACGCATGCGCGATGCGGTCGCCGAGGGGCAAAAAATCTACTGGATCTGCCCGCTGGTCGAGGAATCCGAGGAGATCAAGCTGATGTCGGCCGAGGACCGTTTCGCTTCGCTGAAACCGTTGTTCGGCGACCGGATCGGCCTAGTGCACGGCCGCATGAAGGGTGCGGAGAAAGATGAGGCGATGCGCGCCTTCAAGCAGGGCGAAACGCGCATCCTGATCGCCACCACCGTCATCGAGGTCGGCGTCGACGTGCCTGACGCGACCATCATGGTCATCGAGCATGCCGAACGCTTCGGTCTTGCCCAATTGCACCAGTTGCGCGGCCGGGTCGGGCGCGGCGACAAGCCGTCCTCCTGCGTGCTGCTCTACAAGGAGCCGCTCGGCGAGACGGCCAAACGCCGGCTTTCGGTGATGCGCGAGACCGAGGATGGCTTCAAGATCGCCGAGGAAGACCTGAAACTGCGCGGCGAAGGCGAATTGCTGGGCACGAGGCAGTCTGGCACGCCTGGCTTCCAGGTGGCGCGGATCGAATTCCATGCCGACCTGCTGGAAGCGGCACGAGACGACGCGCGGCTGATTCTGTCGCGCGACCCGGAATTGCAGTCCCAGCGCGGCGAGGCGCTGCGCTTGTTGCTTTACCTGTTCGGCCGCGACGAGGCGGTGCGGCTGCTGCGCGCCGGCTGAGCGCCGAGCGGCGGATTGGCGAGCGGTCCTTCGATCGGTTCGCCATTCAGCGTCACCAGCTTGGCCTTGACCTCCGGCGCCACCATGCCGGCCGAGACGATCAGCTTGGCTCCGTCCTCGATCGACATGTCGAGCGGCACGATCTCGGATTTGTGCACATACATCAGGAAGCCGGTGGTCGGATTGGGCGTGCAAGGCATGAACACCGCGATCAGCGGATCGCCTTCCTGATCGAGCTTCTGGTTGATCTCGGTCTCCTTCTCGCTGGCGACGAAGACCAGCGACCACACGCCCTTGCGCGGATATTCGACGAGGCCCACCTGGCGGAACATGTCGCCCTTGTTCGACAGCACCGTCTCGAAGATCTGCTTCAGCGAGCCGTAGATGCCCCTCACCAGCGGCATGCGGCCAAGCAGCCTTTCACCGAAATTGACGATGGCGCGGCCGACGATGTTCGCCGTCAGGAAACCGATCAGCGTGATCAGCACCAGCGCCACGATCAGCCCGAAGCCCGGAACCGGGAACGGCAGATAGGTGTCGGGATTGTAGCGGACCGGAATGTAGGGCTTCACCCAGGAATCGACCCAACCGATCAGCGACCAGGCGATGTAGGCCGTGATCGCCAGCGGCGCGCAGACCACGAAGCCGGTCAGGAAATAGTTCCTCAGCCGGGTCATGCCAGAGGTCTTCAGGGCGTCGGACATGGGTTCACCGCGGCGCAGATTGCGTCGCCAAGATAGTGAACCGCGAGCCGGTTTGGAACTGCGAAGTTTTTAAAGAGCGCTGGTCATGCCGCTGTATCCAGCGGCACGATCTTCTCAAGTTCCGATGCTATTTTGCTCGCTTCGATCTCCAACTCGTAGGCCTTCTGGAAGTTCATCCAGAACTCGGGCATGGTGTTGAAGAACCTGGCGAGGCGAAGCGCCGTATCCGGAGTAAGACCGACCTCCTCCTTGATGATGCGCTCGATCCGGGTGCGCGGAAGATTAAGCTTCTTCGCAAACACGCCGGCACTCATGCCGAGCGGCACCAGATACTCCTCGCGCAGGAATTCTCCGGGGTGGATGGGGCGTGCAAACTTGAGCATAACCCAGTATCCTCAAAGGTTAGGCGGGCGGCGACATGTACCATGCTGTGATACAGAGCCAAGATCACAGCTCTTTACGTTCCAAACGGAAGCTGCTTCCGTTCACGATTAGCCGAAACATCCTTTCCTTCGTCCACGGGCGGAGCAAGGAGCGAAGCGACGCGCGTAGATCCGAGGATCCATTCCGTGACGTTTGCGGCGGATCAAATCATTGCAGAATTAGGCGCTACCACCCCGTGCCGCGGAAAAGCTCGAACCACTCTGGATTAGCCTTCTCTATTAGTTCGATCTTCCATTGGCGCGGCCAGCGTTTCAGCGACGTCTCGCGTTGGATGGCGTCTCGGATGTCGAAATATTCCTCGTACCAGACCAGGCGTTGCACACCATAGCGCCCGGTAAAGCGCGAGCCTTCGCCGGATCTGTGCTCCGGCATCCGACGGCTAAGATCGTTTGTGACCCCGATGTAGATGGTGCCGCGCTTCTTGCTCGCAGTCATATAAACATAACCCGTCATGCATGAAGGATAACGGATGGATGATCACGCGATCATTCTGATGGGTTGCATTCTTTGGCTTGCGTCACGGAATGGATCCTCGGGTCTGCGCAGGAGCTTCGCTCCTGCTCCGCCCGTGGATGACGAAGTGGGGCCGTTGGCGTCATCCGCAACTTGCAACGGTAGCGAAACCTACTCCACCGTCACCGACTTCGCCAGATTGCGCGGCTGGTCGACGTCGGTGCCCATGAAGACGGCGGTGAAATAGGCCAGCATCTGGATCGGCAGCGCGTAGATGATCGGCGAGATGATCTCCGGCACCTCGGGCAGGATGATCGTCTCCATCGTCTTGATGCCCGCCTGCGCGGCACCCTTCGCGTCGGTGATCAGGATGATCTTGCCGCCGCGCGCCGCCACTTCCTGCATGTTCGAGACCGTCTTTTCGAAGATGCGGTCATGCGGCGCAATGACGATCACCGGCATGTTCTCGTCGATCAGCGCGATCGGCCCGTGCTTCAGCTCGCCGCCGGCATAGCCTTCGGCGTGGATGTAGGAAATCTCCTTGAGCTTCAGCGCCCCTTCCATGGCAAGCGGGAAATTGGTGTCGCGGCCGAGATAGAGCACGTCCTTGTAGCGCGAGAGCTCGCGCGAGATCCGCTCGATCTGCTCGTCGAGCTTCAGCACCTGGGTGGCGAAGCGCGGCGCTTCGGAAAGCTCGCGCACCAGCCGCTTTTCCTCGTCGCGCGAGATCGTGCCGCGCGCCACGCCCGCGCGGACTGCGAGCGCAGCCAAGACGGATAGCTGGCAGGTGAAAGCCTTGGTCGAGGCGACGCCGATCTCCGGCCCGGCAAGCGTCGGCAGCACGACGTCGGATTCGCGAGCCATGGTCGATTCGCGCACATTGACCACGGCGCCGATCTTCATGCCGGCCTGGCGGCAATAGCGCAGCGAGGCCAGCGTGTCGGCCGTCTCACCAGACTGCGAGATGAAGAAGGCCGCGTCGTTGGCCGACAGCGGCATCTCGCGATAGCGGAATTCCGAGGCGACATCGATATCGATCGGCAGCCGTGCATAGCGCTCGAACCAGTATTTGCTGATCAGCCCGGCGAGATAGGCGGTCCCGCAGGCCGAGAGCGCCAGCCGGCCGATCTTGGCGAAGTCGAACGGCAGGTCGAGCGGCTTCGACACGCCCGAGACGAAATCCACGTAATGCGCCAGCGTGTGCGAGATCACCTCCGGCTGCTCATGGATTTCCTTTTCCATGAAATGCCGGCGGTTTCCCTTGTCGACCATGAAGCTGGTCGACAGCGATTGCTGGCGCTTGCGGTCGACCTTGTTGCCGTCGATGTCGTAGATCGCAACGCTTTCGCGGCGCACCACCGCCCAGTCGCCGTCCTCGAGATAGGTGATCGAGTTGGTGAAGGGCGCCAGCGCGATCGCGTCCGAGCCCAAAAACATCTCGCCATCGCCATGGCCGACGGCCAGAGGCGGACCATTGCGGGCACCGACGATCAGGTCCTCGTCGCCCTTGAACATGATCGCCAGCGCGAAAGCGCCGGAGAGCCGCTTCAGCGCCGCATACGCGGCTTCCACGGGCTTCAGCCCCTTGGCGAGCTCGCGCGCCACCAGATGCGCGACGACCTCCGTGTCGGTCTGCGAGGCGAAGCTGTAGCCGTCGCGGGTGAGCTCGTCGCGCAGCTCGGCGAAATTCTCGATGATGCCGTTGTGGACGATGGCGACGCCTTCGGAAAAATGCGGATGCGCGTTGGTCTCGTTGGGCACGCCATGCGTCGCCCAGCGCGTGTGGCCGATGCCGATCGTGCCGTCGAGCGGTTCGTCCTTCAGCCGGCGTTCGAGGTTGATGAGTTTGCCTTCGGCGCGGCGGCGGCCGAGCTCGCCCTTCTCGACAGTGGCGACACCGGCCGAGTCGTAGCCGCGATATTCAAGCCGCTTCAGCGCATCGACGATGAGCGGCGCGACTTGGCTTCGGCCGACGATTCCAACGATACCGCACATGCGATAGCCCCCGATTCCGAGCGGAAAACCCGGCGTTATCTAGGGACTGCCGGCTTGCCGCGAAAGTCACTTTGCGTTTCGTTCCGTGTCAGCGGAACGGTTCTTTGCCAGTGCACAATGCCAGACTGCGCTTGCAAGCCGGTTACCTGAACCACTCGGGTTTTCAGGGCCCTGGTTTCCACTCGTTCATATCTGACCGAGTTGCAACCGCCTCCGCAAGGAAGCGCTGAAAAAATCATTCCGCCGCCTTCTTCCTCGCCGCGGCGGCCGAGGCGAAGCGCTCGCGCAGCTCCTTGCCCTTGCCGGGGATCGTCTTCTGGCGGGCGCGGCCGAAGGCCAGCGCGTCGTCCGGCACGCTCTCGGTGATCACGCTGCCGGAGGCAATATAGCCGCCCTTGCCGATCGTGACAGGCGCCACCAGCGAGGAATTCGAGCCGACAAAGGCCCCCTCGCCGATGTCGGTGAAGAATTTCGAGTAGCCGTCATAATTGCAGGTGATGGTGCCCGCGCCGATGTTGGCCGCGGCACCCACGCGCGCGTCGCCGATATAGGTCAGGTGGTTGACCTTGGCGCCCTCCTCTATCGTCGCCTGCTTGACCTCGCAGAAATTACCGACCTTTGCCTTGTTTCGAAGATCGGCGCCGGGCCTGAGCCGCGCAAACGGCCCGACACCGCAGTTCGAGGCGATCGTCGCGCCCTCGATATGGCTGAAAGCGTGGATCTTGGCGCCCGACGCGATCCTGACGCCCGGACCGAACCAGACATTCGGCTCGACGATCGTGTCGGCGCCGATTTCGGTATCGTGCGAGAAATAGACAGTTTCGGGCGCGATCAGCGTAACGCCGGAAAGCATGGCCTCGCGCCGCCGGCGCGCCTGCCAGATCGATTCCGCCTCGGCAAGCTCGGCCCGGTTGTTGATGCCGAGCGCGCTTTCGAAGCTGGCTTCCGTCGCCACCACATCGAGGCCTTCCGCGCCGGCGATCTCGACGATGTCGGTGAGGTAGAACTCGCCCTTGGCGTTCTTGTTGCCGACCTTGTCGAGCAGCCGCAGCGCATGCTTGCCCGCCACCGCCATCATGCCGGCATTGCAGAAGCCGATCTTCTTTTCCGCCTCGGAACAGTCCTTCTCCTCGCGGATGGCGACGAGACGGCCGCCCTTTTCGATCAAACGGCCGTAGCCGGTCGGGCTTGGCGGACGAAAGCCGATGACGGCGACGGCAGCGCCCTCCGCCAACTTCTGCCGCGCAGCCGCCAGCGCCCGCGCATCGATCAACGGCGTGTCGCCGAACATGACGAGAATATCGTCATAACCCTTTGATATCGCTTCGCGAGCAGCAAGCACGGCATGCGCGGTGCCGAGCCGCTTCTCCTGCACGAACGTTTCCGCCTTGGGCGCGAATTTCTGCGCCGCGTTGCGCATCTCGTCGGCGCCGTGGCCGATCACCAGCGCCACGCCGGTTGCACCGGCAGCCTCGGCGGCCTTCACGACGTGCGCCACCATCGGCAGGCCGGCAATGGCGTGCAGCACCTTGGGCGTGGCGCTTTTCATGCGCGTGCCCTCGCCGGCGGCGAGGATGACGGACAGGCAGGATCTCTGGCTCATATAGGGGCAACCGTATGAAAAGGTTTGGAATCAAGGCACACTTAGCATTGGCGCTATGCTGCACCAATGCGGTTAAATTCCGGTGAGATGGTGGAGCGGCTGACTCTTAATCAGCTGGTCCACGACCAAATCCGACGGGCAGAGCTTACAACAGCCCGTGCTTGTTGAATTCCGCCTGCTCGTCGCCGGCGATCCAGCCAAACACCTTCAGGCTGCCTTCGCGCCTTTCGACGAGATAATCGACTTCGAAATCGATGGTCACGAGCCTTTTGTCCTTGCGTTCGTATTCGCCCGACCACTCTACCTTGGCCACGCAACGGTCCTGATCGATGGCCGTCACCGAGACATCCTTGCAGGTCATCGTCTTGCTGCCCATCGCCCGATAGGCTTCAAAACCCTTCCTCATCGTATCTTGAAATTTCTTGCCGTTCTCGCCGACCATGACGCCAGCCGGGGTGACCGAGACAAATCCGGTCGAATACATCGCTCCAAAATCGTCCATGTCGACATTGCCGGCGATCGCGTCGTTGTAGACCTTCTCGTAGGTCTTGAAGAACTTTTGCACGTCCGCCTTGGCTACCATTATCGCCTCGCTATCGGTGTTGTGCTTGCGATTCGGCAACGTCGGCTTTTCGGCATCGTTCCGATCTGGGTATCAAGCCAACCGCCCACGCACAAAATTTTCCAACAGTTTCTCAGTGGTCCTTGGTATTGCAGAAATTTCGGGAAAAAGTTTGTGTTAGATACCGTCGTCATCATTCATTCTGGCCGCCTCGTTTATGGCGCCGGCGTGCACTGAAGGAAAGGCTTCAGATGTTGAGCCACGGCTTTGAAGCTTTC
Organism: Mesorhizobium sp. B3-1-6; assembly: GCF_006439555.1. Taxonomy (NCBI): domain Bacteria; kingdom Pseudomonadati; phylum Pseudomonadota; class Alphaproteobacteria; order Hyphomicrobiales; family Phyllobacteriaceae; genus Mesorhizobium; species Mesorhizobium sp. B3-1-6. The sequence goes on from NZ_VFTM01000023.1 coordinate 86,136, forward strand.
GCCGTGTTTATATTTTTCATTTTCATATCGATCTGTCCGGGCACGGCTCGGGCCGATTACACCACTCCGCATGCCGAGGTTGTTTGCCAACCCGGCCGTAACGTCGCGCTGATCCGCTTTACACTGACGATGGACGAAGATCCGGTCGGGTATCGCCGACTGCCCACCAGCGTCGATCAGGGATTATCGGCGACGCCTACCACGGGTCGATCGAATTGCACCATGGTCAATGGCTGGACGATCCGCCTCCGTGATGGGCAAGACCAGGCTTTTGGGTATGGTCAGGGCGGCGCCGATCCGCCAGCCTTCTTCAGCCTTTGGATTGCGAAGCGAAAGATTTTTTCGCGCAAAGAGTGGAAGCCTGGCTACGCGACGGACAAAAAGCGCTGGCTGATCGGGATGGTGATCAGGCCGGATCGGCTTAGCTACTGTCATGTCGTCGGAGAAGAGGCGCCGGACAAGGGACCCATTGTCTGCCTGGATGAGCCTTTTCAACTGAACCGGTACAAGATCGATCGCGTCGAATATGCGCCGCCGGGTCGCCCGCCACCAATTGGCACCATATTGCTGGCGCATGGAACGACTGAGCCGCGTCTTTGTCGAAAATTCCTGCGTCTTCGACAGGAAGGATTTGAGAACGTCAGCACCTCCACGAACGACAATGCCAACGTCTTTCCCACGGACACCGCGCAGCAAAATCTCGACATCAAGGTGGCGACGATCGAGGTCTCGCCCGGCGTGCGTCGCAAGCTTGTCCGCTGGAGTGGAACCAATCATTATTTCGACGGCGATGTCATGCTCTTGGCGCCGCTCGCATCTGATCCATCGACAATCCTGAAAGAGAGTATGCTCGACGACGGCGACGCGTTTTCGGACGAATTGCCCTCGGGATGGAGCGTCATATCAGGCCAACTCCCCCGCCTCTACCCGAATGTAAGCCGGCGCTACGTGCACTTCGATACACAACGGATCGATGGACGGCTTTACTTGCTGGCCCAACCTTCCAACCGGGACCAGCGCCCCACCGCTGTCCTCGTCCGGCCGCTTGCTGATGGGTTCAAGACCATTTGCGTTTTCCAGCGTGTCGAGCCTCATATCTGACGACTCACAAAACGGGCGCCGGACCACTACCCCAGCCGTCCCAGCACCGGAAAATTCTCCAGCAGCCAGTAGGACGCGCTCTGCACGCCGCCGGTCAGGAAGAACACGCCTGCGACGACCAGCAGCGCGCCGATCGCCTTTTCCACACGGCCGAGATGGACGCGGAATTTGCCGAGGAAACGCATGAAGGCACCGGAAAACAGCGCCGCGATCAGGAACGGGATACCTAGGCCCAGCGAATAGGCGGCAAGCAGCAGCGCGCCCTCGCCAACGGTCTCGCGCCCGCCGGCTAAAGTCAGGATCGGCCCCAGCACCGGGCCGATGCAAGGCGTCCAGCCGAAGGCGAAGGCCAGCCCCATGACATAGGCCGCGATCATGCTGGCAGGCTTGCCCTGCGACTGGAAGCGCGCCTCGCGCGACAGGAGCGGAATGCGCAGGATGCCGAGGAAGTTGAGGCCCATGATGATGATCAGCACGCCCGCCGCCATCGCCAGCGGCTCCTGCCAGACGCGCAGCAGGCGGCCGATGGTCGAGGCGCCGGCCCCGAGCGCCACGAAGACGGTGGAAAAGCCGAGCACGAAGGCGAGCGAAGCGTAGAGCAGCGCGCCGCGCGCGCCTTCCTTTGCCGTCACGCTTTGATTGCTGCGGAAATCGTCGACCGAAACGCCGGCCATGTAGCAGAGATAGGGCGGCACCAGCGGCAGCACACAAGGCGACAGGAAAGAGATCGCCCCTGCTCCGACCGCGCTGACATAGCCGATGTCCAATGCCATCCAATGAGTCCCGATTGTGCTGGCGTCGATATAGCGATGCGGGCGCGCGCCTGCCAATCACCATTGTGTGGCACGTCGCCGCTTCGCCAAGGAAGAAACAGCCGCGCCAATGCGTTGTCGGAATAGGCGCGCGATTGCCGTGCGCTCGTTCTCAGGGAGATTGTCATGAAATCGATCGCACTCGGGTTTGCCGCCCTTCTGCTCGGCACCGCAGCGTCCCATGCCGCCGAAGCATGGAAGGAAGCCGAAATCGGCGGCAAGAAGATCTATACCGACGCCAAAGGCATGACGCTTTACACGTTCGACAAGGACAAGAAGGGTAAATCCAGCTGCTACGACAAATGCGCCGCCAACTGGCCGCCGCTGAAGGCCGAGGCCGGCGCCAAGGCCGACGATGAATGGACGATCGTCGACCGCACCGACGGTAGCAAGATGTGGGCCTATGACGGCAAGCCGGTCTATACCTTCGTCAAGGACAAGAAGGCCGGCGACATGACCGGCGAAGGCGTTGCCGGCGCCTGGCACGTCGTCAAGGCAGATTGAGGCACGCTGTTGGATGCTCCGGTTGCCGGCTCCCTTGATCCGGCAGCCGGTCGTCTTTTACCGGTCGCCCGCCCGGTTCGAGGCGTGCATTCATCCATCCCCAAAAATGTGATCTTTGCCATACACTCTAAGAGTGTATCGTCCGCGGCTGCTTCCCAAATTGGCCGCCTCCCCTTGACCGATTGCAAAAGCACGGCCATGTGAGCGACGAAAAGAGTGGGATTTCGTCGTGCGTCGCGGAGTTCTTCCGCCACCTCACAGCTGATTAAGAGACCTCATGGACGTCGTCGTCGTCGAATCGCCGGCCAAGGCGAAGACAATCAACAAATATCTGGGCAAGAACTATAAGGTCCTGGCCTCCTTCGGCCATGTCCGCGATCTGCCGGCCAAGGACGGCTCGGTCCGCCCTGACGAGGACTTCGCCATGTCCTGGTCGGTCGACACCGCGTCGGGCAAGCGCCTCGCCGACATCGCCAAGGCGGTCAAGGATGCCGACGGGCTGATCCTCGCCACCGACCCGGATCGCGAGGGCGAGGCGATTTCCTGGCATGTGCTGGAAGTCCTGAAGCAGAAGCGCGCGCTGAAGGACAAGCCGGTCAGCCGCGTCGTCTTCAACGCCATCACCAAGGCCTCGGTGCTCGATGCCATGGCCAATCCGCGCCAGATCGATGCGCCGCTGGTCGACGCCTATCTCGCTCGCCGTGCGCTCGATTATCTCGTCGGCTTCACGCTCTCGCCGGTGCTGTGGCGCAAGCTGCCGGGCGCCCGCTCGGCCGGCCGCGTGCAGTCGGTGGCGCTGCGCCTGGTCTGCGACCGCGAATCCGAGATCGAACGCTTCATCCGCGAGGAATACTGGCAGATCGCTGCCATCCTCGACACGCCGCGCAAGGACAGTTTCGAAGCGCGGCTGACCGCCTTTGCCGGCAAGAAGCTGCAGAAGCTCGACATCGCCAACAAGGCTCAGGCCGACGACATCAAGGCGATGCTGGAGGGCGCGACCTTCAAGGCGTTGTCGGTCGAGGCCAAGCCCACCAAGCGCAATCCCGGCCCGCCCTTCACCACCTCGACGCTGCAGCAGGCCGCCTCCTCCGGGCTCGGCTTCTCGGCCACGCGCACCATGCAGGTGGCGCAAAAGCTCTATGAAGGCATGGATGTCGGCGGCGAGACCGCCGGCCTCATCACCTATATGCGAACCGACGGCGTGCAGATGGCGCCCGAGGCGATCGAGGCTGCCCGCAGCGCCATCGTCAGCGAGTTCGGCGCGAAATACCTGCCGGAAAAGCCGCGTTACTACACCACCAAGGCCAAGAACGCCCAGGAAGCGCACGAGGCGATCCGCCCGACCGATTTCAACCGCACGCCTCAATCGGTCAGGCAGTATCTCGACGCCGACCAGGCCCGGCTCTATGAGCTGATCTGGAAGCGCGCCATCGCCAGCCAGATGCAGCCGGCCGAGATCGAACGCACCACGGTCGAGATCGAGGCGGTCAACGGCGCTCGCACTGCCGAGCTTCGCGCCGTCGGTTCGGTTATCCGCTTCGACGGCTTCATCGCCGCCTATACCGACCAGAAGGACGAGGACGCGGAGGACGAGGAGAGCCGCCGCCTGCCCGAGATCCGCTCCGGCGAGCAGCTCGCCCGCCAGGCGATCAACGCCACCCAGCACACCACCGAGCCGCCGCCGCGCTACTCCGAGGCGTCGCTGATCAAGAAGCTGGAAGAGTTGGGCATTGGCCGGCCATCGACCTACACCGCGATCCTGAAGACGCTCGAGGATCGCGACTATGTCACCATCGACCGGCGCCGGCTGGTGCCGCAGGCCAAGGGCCGGCTGCTCTCGGCCTTCCTCGAAAGCTTCTTCGAGCGTTATGTCGAGTATGATTTCACCGCTTCGCTCGAGGAAAAGCTCGACGAGATTTCCGACGGCAAGCTCGCCTGGAAGGACGTGCTGCGCGACTTCTGGAAGGATTTCTCCGGCGCCGTCGACGACATCAAGGAACTGCGCGTCACCGACGTGCTCGATGCGCTCAACGAAGAACTGGCGCCGCTTGTCTTCCCGGAACGCGAGGACGGCTCCAACCCGCGCATTTGCCCGAAATGCGGCTCAGGCAACCTCTCGCTGAAACTCGGCAAGTTCGGCGCCTTCGTCGGTTGCTCGAACTATCCGGAGTGTTCCTACACCCGCCAGCTCGGCGACGCCGCCAATCCCAACGGCGAGAACGGCAATGGCGAGGACGGCGTCAAGCTGCTCGGCAAGGATCCTTACACCGCCGAGGAAATCACGCTGAGGAGCGGCCGTTTCGGCCCCTATATCCAGCGCGGCGAAGGCAAGGAGGCCAAGCGCTCGAGCCTGCCCAAGGGCTGGACGCCCGAGTCGATCGACCACGAGAAGGCGCTGGCGCTGCTGGCCCTGCCGCGTGACGTCGGAAAACATCCCGAATCTGGCAAGATGATCTCGGCCGGCCTCGGACGCTACGGCCCGTTCGTGCTGCATGACGGCACCTATGCCAATCTGGAAAGCATCGAGGACGTGTTCTCGATCGGCCTCAACCGCGCGGTCTCGGTAATCGCCGAGAAACAGCAGAAGGGCAAGGGCGGCCGCAATGGCGGCACCGCCGCGGCGCTCAAGGAGCTGGGCGACCATCCCGACGGCGGCGGCAAGATCGTCGTGCGCGACGGCAAATACGGGCCCTATGTCAACTACGGCAAGGTCAATGCGACGCTGCCCAAGGGCAAGGATCCGCAATCGGTGACGATGGAAGAGGCGCTCACCCTGATTGCCGAAAGGGAGGCCAAGGGCGGAGGCGGCAAAAAGCCCTTCCGCAGGGCGGCGAAGAAGGGATAGCGGGACGTGGCGCGCAGGATCTCCGGAAGAAGCCACGGCGATCCGCGCCACGCCGACACCAGGGCCAAGGTCAAAGACGACTATCGACCTTCTCGCGACGAAATCCTGCGCTACATCGCCGAAAATCCCGACCGCTCGGGCAAGCGCGAGATCGCCAAGGCCTTCGCGCTGCGTGGCGAGGACCGCATCTGGCTGAAAGACCTGTTGCGCGACCTGCAGGACGAGGGCCTCCTTAACAAAGAGCGCAAGCGCCTCACCCGCGCGGGCGCCGTGCCTCATGTCGCGGTGCTCGACATTTTCGGCCGCGACGACAACGGCATGCTTCTGGCGCATCCGAACGAATACACCGGCAACGGCTCGCTGCCGGTCATCGCCATTCGGATTTCGCGCGGCGCCAACGGCCCGGTGCCCGGCATCGGCGACCGCGTGCTTGCCAAGACCTTCCCCACCGACGATCCGTCAGGCCCCGCCTATACCGGGCGGGTGATGAAGGTCTTCGAGAAGCGCAGCGATGCGGTGCTCGGCGTCTTCCGCGTACTGAAGGATGGCACGTTGCGCATCGAGCCCGTCGAACGGCGCCAGCCGGAACTGATCGTCGACAAGGAATTCCAGAACGGCGCCAAAAACGGCGACCTGGTCGAGGTCGAGCCGGCGCGCGCATCCCGTTACGGACTGCCCAGGGCAAAAGTGCTGGCGGTACTGGGGTCCTTGAGCAGCGAAAAGGCGGTTTCGATGATCGCCATCCACGCCCACGACATTCCCCATATCTTTCCGGCGGACGTGATTGCCGAGGCCGAAGCGGTGAAGCCGGCGACGCTCGATCACCGCGAGGATTGGCGCAACCTGCCGCTAGTGACCATCGATCCGGCCGACGCCAAGGACCATGACGACGCCGTCTTCGCCACGCCCGATGCGGACGAGAAGAATCCCGGAGGCGTCGTCGTCACCGTGGCGATCGCCGATGTCGCCGCCTATGTGCGCTATGGCACGCCGCTCGACCGCGAAGCCTTGAAGCGCGGCAATTCGGTCTATTTTCCGGACCGCGTCGTGCCGATGCTGCCCGAACGCATCTCCAACGATCTCTGCTCGCTGCGCGAAGGCGAGGACAGGCCGGCCATCGCCGTGCGCATGACCTTCTCCTCGGAAGGCCGCAAGCTCAGGCACTCCTTCCACCGCGTCATGATGAAGTCGGCCGCCAAGCTCTCCTACCCGCAGGCGCAGGCCGCGATCGACGGCGTGCCCGACGACAAGACGCGGCCGATCCTCGATGGCGTTCTGAAGCCACTCTGGGACGCCTACGCGGTGCTGAAGCGCGGCCGCGACGCCCGCCAGCCGCTGGAACTCGACCTGCCGGAGCGCAAGATCCTGCTGAAGCCCGACGGCACGGTCGACCGCGTCACCGTGCCGGAGCGACTCGATGCGCATAAGCTGATCGAAGAGTTCATGATCCAGGCCAATGTCGCGGCCGCGGAGACATTGGAGGGCAGGAAAGAGCCCCTCGTCTACCGGATCCATGACGCGCCGTCGCTCGCCAAGCAGGAATCGCTGCGCGAATTCCTGCAAACGCTCAGCCTATCGTTGGCGCGCGGCGCGCAGATGCGACCCAGCCAGTTCAACGGTATCCTGGAGCGGGTGCGCGGCGCCGACAACGAGGCGCTGGTCAACGAAGTGGTGCTGCGCTCGCAGAGCCAGGCCGAGTATTCGCCGAAGAATATCGGCCATTTCGGCCTCAACCTCAGGCGTTACGCGCATTTCACCTCGCCGATCCGCCGCTATGCCGATCTGATCGTGCACCGCGGATTGATCGCGGCGCTTGGTCTGGGTCCCGGCGGCTTGACGCAGCAGGAGGCGGACAGGCTGGAAGAGGCCGCCGCGCTGATCTCGGCCACGGAACGCCGCGCCATGGCCGCCGAGCGCGATACGGTCGACCGGCTGATCGCCGCCTATCTCGCCGAGCGCGTCAACGACACGTTCGACGCGCGCATTTCCGGCGTCACCAAGGCGGGGCTCTTTGTCCAATTGCCGCAGTACGGCGCGGACGGCTTTATTCCGGTGTCAACTCTGGGCGGCGACTACTATATCTACGACGAAACCGCCCGATCGCTGTTCGGGGAACGCACTGGCAAAGGCTATCAGCTTGCCGACCGCGTCGAAGTCCGGCTGATCGAGGTCGCGCCGATGGCCGGTGCGATGCGTTTCGAGATGCTGACCGACCCGAAGCCCCTGCCCGGCTCAAAGCGGTCGTTCCACAAGGCCAAAGGCCGCGCCCGCGCGTCGCAATCGCGCGTCGGTCCGCGCGGCAGGAGAAGATGATGCCAGGCGATTTGCGGGTGGAAGAACAGGTTTTCGGCGGCGAGCACCACTCAGGCCGCGTCGCGCGTCCGCTGTGGACGGCGATCAAGCGCGGCATGCTCGGCCGCTGCCCGCATTGCGGCAAGGGAAAGCTGTTCCACGCTTTCGTGAAGCCCGTGGACAAGTGCGAGGTCTGCGGCGAGGAACTGCACCACCATCGCGCGGACGACCTGCCTGCCTATCTGGTCATCGTCATCGTCGGCCATATCGTGGTTGGCTCGTTCATGGCGGTGGAGGCCGCCACCACGCTCTCGACCTGGCAGCACGCGCTGATCTGGGTGCCGTTGACCATCATTCTCGCGCTCGTGCTGCTGCAGCCGGTCAAGGGCGCCGTCATCGGCCTGCAATGGGCGCTTTATATGCACGGCTTCGGCGACGAGAAAGACGAATTCGAGAGCCATTGATAAGCCAGGTCGCGCCGCTGCCGGCCCTGGTGCAAAGGCCGCGACGCGCAAGCCACTTTCGCATCCGGGAAGTTTCCGCTAGGTCGAGCGCATGGAACGAATGACCAAGGCGGATGTCGACAAGCTCGATAGGGGCCTGGCCGTGCGCAACGGCCGGGCGCTGCGTCCGCGCGATGCCGCGACCCTCATTCTGCTCGATCGCCGGGGCAAGGACGTTCTGGTGCTGATGGGCCGGCGCCATGCCGGGCACGCCTTCATGCCCGGGAAATTCGTCTTCCCCGGCGGCCGCACCGATCCCGCCGACAGCCGCATTGCCGTCGGCGCCCCTCTGCCCGAAGAAGAAGAAAGTAGGTTGGTCTCAGGCCCCGGCCGCGCGAGCGTGGCGCGGGCGCGCGCAATCGCCCTGTCGGCGATTCGCGAGACCTATGAGGAAGCCGGCCTGCTTATCGGCCGCAAAGGCGCCTTCTCGACCGCAAAGCGCGACTGGCAGGGTTTCGCCGAACATGGCGTGGTCCCCTCGCTGGACGTGCTCCGCTTCATCGCCCGCGCCATCACTCCGCCCAATCGCGTGCGCCGTTTCGATACGCGTTTCTTCAGCGCCTGGCGCCACGACGTTGCCGTGGAATTGCCCGGCGGCGGCCCGACCAACGAGCTCGAAGAACTCGTCTGGCTGCCGCTTGCCGATGCCCGCAAGGCCGACATCCCCGACATCACCGGCATGATCCTGGAAGAACTGGAAGGTCGGCTTGCCGACGATCCCTTGCTGCGGCCGGGGGGCGCCGTGCCGTTCTTCCGGCTCGTCCGCAACCGCTTTGTCCGCGAAGTCCTTTAGAAGCAGAGCATTTTGATCCCATGACGGTCGATACCCAAGAACAGGGCGACGAACGCGTACACTGGCTGCCGATGATCGCGGCGATCTCCTCGATCAGCGTCGTCGGCATCGCCATCGGCCTCGGCATGCCGCTGCTCAGCGTCATTCTGGAAAGCCGCGGCCATTCCGCTTCGATGATCGGCCTCAACACCGCCGTCGCCGGTCTCGCCTCGATTGCCGGCGCGCCGCTCGCCACCCCGCTTGCCATGCGGCTCGGCGTCGCCTGGACCATGCTGTTGATGATTGCCATCGGCGCGCTCGCCTTTGTCGGCTTCCATTTCGCGCCGGATTTCTGGATGTGGTTTCCGCTCCGCGTCGCCCTGCACATCTCGCTGACGGTGCTGTTCATCCTGTCGGAATTCTGGATCAGCACCTCCGCCCCGCCGAACCGGCGCGGCCTTGTGCTTGGCATCTACGCCACCGTGCTGTCGCTCGGCTTTGCCGCCGGACCCTGGCTGTTTGCTCATCTCGGCAGCACGGGCTTCCTGCCGTTCGGCGTCACCATAGCGCTGGTGACGCTTGCCTCTATCCCGGTGCTGGCGGCCCGCAACGAGAGTCCGACCATCGTCGCCGACAGCGAGACCAGCCACTTCCTGCGCTACATCTGGCTGGTGCCGACCGCGACCTTCGCCGTGCTTGTTTTCGGCGCCGTCGAGACCGGCGGTTTCTCGCTCTTCCCCGTCTATGGCAGCCGTATCGGCTATTCGGAAGCCGACGCCGCGCTGCTCCTGACAATGATCGGGCTCGGCAATGTGCTTCTGCAGATCCCGATCGGCATGATCAGCGACCGCGTTTCCGACCGGCGCTACCTGCTGCTGGCCTGCGCCACGGTCGGCCTCATCGGAACGGTCTTCATGCCGTTCTTCGCACAGAACTGGCATCTGATGGCGGCCCTCCTGTTCGTCTGGGGCGGCGTCGTCGCCGCCATGTACACGATCGGCCTTGCCCATCTCGGCTCGCAGCTGTCCGGCCATGAACTGGCATCCGCCAATGCTGCCTTCGTGCTTTGCTATGGCGTCGGCATGGTGCTGGGTCCGCAGGCGATCGGCATCGGCATGGACGCCTTCGGCCCATCCGGCTTCGGCTGGTCGCTGGCCTTCTTCTTCGCTGCCTACATGGCTCTGATCCTGGTCAGGCTGGTGCGCAAGATTCTGTAGGCAAATGCCGCTGCAGCGTCGGGCATCCTGACATCACCGTGTCAGCAGCACCCCTGCTATACCCTGTTTCCAGCGCGAAGTAGGAGAATTGCGATGATCGACAGCGGCTTTGAAACCAAATCCCTCAGGATGGAACTGCTTCTGCTCGTCACATTCCAGGCGCCGGCCGCCGATGTCGAGCGCATCATGGAGGCGGTGGTGGCGATCACGCCGCTGCGCATGGGCAAATATGACAGCAACGCCTATCAGTCGGCGCAAGGCGTCGAGCGCTATCGGCCGCTCGAGGGCGCCGCCGCGGGCGCCGAGACGGAATTGCGCCGGCGGCCCGGCACCGTTGAAGTGTCGTTCGAGATCGCCGACGACCAGTCGCTCGCCGCTCGTGTCGTCGAGGCGATATTCCAGGCCCACTCCTATCAGGAGCCCGTCATTCGCATCCAACCGCTGCTCGCCAGCCGTTCCAAGGGTCTTGACGACCATGCCAATCCCAACCGTTGGTGGAACACCACGGGCGACCGGAAAAAAACGGCTCAGCGGGTCGGCGAGAACGCCTGAAGCGGCGAGATCGGCCATGTCCAAATGGGGCAGGGAAGGCGCCCGGGCTTGACTTTCCGGGCGCGTTCTTTATGTGTCGCGTCAAGTTTCCCGCGTCCGGGTGTTTTCCCCGTGCTCCAGCGGCCAAAACTCCACGAACATTAACGGACGAAAATCATGGCCAAAGCCGCAAACATCAAGATCAAGCTTCTGTCGACCGCCGACACCGGGTTCTTCTACGTCACCAGCAAGAACAGCCGTACCAAGACGGACAAGCTCTCGTTCCGCAAGTACGACCCGGTCGCCAAGAAGCACGTCGAGTTCAAGGAAACCAAGATCAAGTAATCTGGTTATCCCGAGAAATCAAAACGCCGCCCCTCGGGCGGCGTTTTTGTTTTGGAGCAATTCCAGGAAAAGTCCGACACGGTTTCCCGGCAGACGGAAAGACCGAACGGCTGGGGAGCCTGCGCGACTGTCTGCGCAAGCTTCCGATGTCGGCTTTTGAGAAAAGGGGGCCGGTCGGCGTTTGGCAGCGGTACGAGGAGGCCACTATGCGCCAGCGCCGGCCGGCCGACCCCACGGACCCAGGAGATGCGGCGGACCTGAGCATCATGGGGTATTTTTGGATCGAGCCGGCTCGTCTACCCTCGCGCCGGCCTCGGCTTCTGTCTATGCATCGCAGATTTGCGCAAGACCTTATAAAAATCAACCATTTCTTAACCACCGCTCGCGAATCGCTTGGGTTAAGGTAAATTCGTAACCCTGTTGGGACGGCCGAGAATCGTCGCCTTTTTGCCGAGCATGTCTCCCGAGAGTGGAAACCGGTTTTGGGACAAAGACAGGCGCGTGCTGGGTGTGAAAGATCGCGACGCGTTTTTGGGATGTGTTGAGATTCAGGTCAGGCTGAGCCGAGAACGTTGGTTTCCGAGAACCGGAGCGGAGCGTACTTAAAGTACGTGAGCACCGGAAGCGCAGGAAACCATCGTTCGCAGGCCGGCATCACCTGAATATCAACACAGCCTAGGCGGCCTTGGCGACCACCCGGTTGCGGCCGCCGCTTTTGGCCTCGTAGAGCGCCAGGTCGGCGCGCTTCATCAGCGCGGCGACGCTGTCCGTCCCTTTCAGGACCGACGACACCCCGACGCTGACCGTGACCTCGATCATCTTGCCGTCGTTGCCGATCGCGAAAGGCGCCTGCGCGATCTCGGCGCGGATGCGCTCGGCGACCTTCTCGGCGACCGCGCCGTCGGTGTCCGGCATCACCACGACGAACTCCTCGCCGCCGAAGCGGCAGGCGAGATCGATGCCGCGCACATTCTTGCGCAGCCGCCGGGCGAACTCGCGCAGCACGTCGTCACCGCCGTCATGGCCATGGGTGTCGTTGATCGACTTGAAGCGATCGAGATCGGTGATCATCACCGACAGTGGCCGCCGCCGAGCCACGGCGCGGTCGAACAGCGTCTGCAGATGGCTGTCGAGGTAGCGCCGGTTGTGCAGCCCGGTCAGCCCGTCGATCACCGCCATCTCGATCGTCTGGGCGACGCTGGCCCGCAATTGGTCGTTGTAGCGCTTGCGCCGCACCTGCGTGCGCAGCCTCGCTGTCAGCTCGTGCTGGTCGATCGGCCGGATCAGGTAGTCGTTGATGCCGAGTTCCAGCCCGCGCAGGATGCGGCCCTCCTCGCCCTCGTCGGCGAGCAGCATGATCGGCAGGAAGCGGGTGCGGTCGAGCGAACGCAGCTGCGAGCAGAGCCTCAGCGCATCGAAATTCGAGAAGGCGGTCGACACCAGCACACATTCATACGCCGCCTCGGCCGCCTGGAAGAACCCGGCATTCGGATCGGCCGCGACATCCAGCTCGGCGCTGTTGCGCAGCATCTTCTGGATGCGTTCGACGGAAGATTTGCGCTCGTCGACAAGCAGCACCCTCGGCTTGGCGTCCTCGGTGGCGAAATCGCGGCTCAGAAGCTCTTCGATGCCGATATTGCGCGTCGTCGAGGCGCGCAGCCGTAATTCGTCGGTCAGCGACTTCAGCCTGACCAGGCTCTTCACGCGCGTCATCAGTTGCAGGTCGTTGACCGGCTTGGTCAGGAAATCGTCCGCGCCCGCCTCGAGGCCGCGCACCCGGTCCGACACCTGGTCGAGCGCGGTGATCATGACGACGGGGATATGCGAGGTCGCCGGATCGCTCTTCAGGCGCTTGCAGACCTCGAACCCGTCCATGTCCGGCATCATGACATCGAGCAGCACCACGTCGACCTTGCCGTTCTCGCAGGTCTCGATCGCATCCAGGCCGTTGCTGGCCGTCAGCACCTCGAAATACTCGGCAAGCAGCCGAACCTCCAGCAGCCGCACATTGGCGGGGATATCGTCGACGACGAGGATCCGCGCGGTCATCTCAACAAACTCCGGCTCTGCTGGTCTCGGGCATCAGGCGTCGCCCAGATAGGATTTGATCGTCTCGATGAAGCGCGGCACCGAGATCGGCTTGGAGATATAGGCCTCGCAGCCGCCCTGGCGGATGCGCTCCTCATCGCCCTTCATGGCGAAGGCGGTGACGGCGATGACCGGGATCGAATGCAATTCGTCGTCTTCCTTAAGCCATTTCGTCACTTCCAGGCCGGAGACTTCGGGCAACTGGATGTCCATCAGAATCAGGTCCGGCCGATGCTGGCGCGCGAGATCCAGCGCCTCCAGCCCGTTACGCGTGCGAACCGTCTCGTAACCGCTGGCTTCGATGAGGTCCCGAAAGAGCTTCATGTTAAGCTCATTGTCCTCGACGATCATGACCTTCTTAGCCATCAGTTTCCCGTCCCGACCGCCCTCGAAACCGAAGGCCGTCGCAATGCGTCCCCTTCGGACCGCACCCAACCCTTTTCCACTCTAGCCCAATATGATTGACGAAACGGAAACCGGAGGTTGGAAAGCTGCACCAATTCCACCTTCGGACGTTGTACGGGAAAGAGCGGAGGCTTGCCGCAAGCGACGCTTGCCGTTACTGCGGAAGGAGACTCGAAAAAATCCACCATTCCAAAGGTAATGATGGCGAACGCAGCGTCAATGCGCGAGGAAGCGGAAACCATTGCCGTCAGGGCTCTGGGCTTCGTCGCCGCAGATCCCGAACTTCTGCCCCGCTTCTTGGCGATCACCGGCATCGACGTGCAGTCGATCCGCAAAGCCGCAGCCGAGCCCGGCTTCCTTGCCGGCGTTCTGCAGTTCATCCTCGCCCACGAGCCGACGCTGCTGCGCTTCGCCGAGGAGACCGGCACTCCGCCAGCCGCCGTCGGCAAGGCGCTGCGCGCGCTCCCGCTCGGCAACGACGACCACGAGCGTTCGACATGAGCGACGATCCCGAGACGGCGCGGCAGATCGAAGAACTTGCCGCCGATGACCGGCCGCTGCTGGTGCTCGACGTCGACGACGTCGTGCTGGAATTCATCCGGCCGTTTCCGCGCTACCTGAAGTCGCGCGGTTTCGGCCTGACGCTCGCTTCCTTCCGATTGACCGGCAACATCGCCGAGACGGCAACCGGCCGGCTGATCGAGCAACCCGAGGTGACGGCGCTCCTGGGCGAATTCTTCGATGCCCAGGCGGATTGGCAAAGCATCGCCGACGGCGCCGCGGATGCGCTGGCGATGCTCGGCCGAAGCGCCGAGATCGTCATGCTGACCGCCATGCCGCACAAGCACCGCGACGTGCGCCGCGCGCATCTCGATGCGCTGGGGCTCAATTATCCGCTGCTGACGACGGAAATGGCCAAGGGACCGGCAATCGCGAAACTGCGCGGCGTCAAGGGCCGGCCCGTCGCCTTCGTCGACGACCAGCCCTCCAACCTGATCTCGGCGCGCAATTCCGTCGCGGATGCCCACCTCTTCCATTTGATGGCAGACAACGCGCTGCGCGCCTTCTTGCCGCCAACGCCGGAAGACATCGTCTCGGTCGAGGACTGGCGGGATGCGGCGCCAAAAATCGCCAGCGCTCTCGGGCTTTAACCCAAGCGCTCAGGGCTGCAGCTTCGCTCCGGCCCCGCCATTGTCGCCGCCATCCGTATCGTCGCCCCCACTCGAATTGTCGGTTCCGTTCGAGCCGTCATCACCACCCGAGTCGTCCTGACCCGCGCTGTCGTCCTGGACGGCATCGGGCCCCTTCAGCATGGCGCCGTTGACCTTGACCGAGCCGTCGGCTTTCGTGTCGATCACCCACTCCAGGCGGCCATCCGGCAGTGTCTTGCCAAATCCCTTGACGGCCAGCGCAAACGGGAAGGCTTGCGCCATCTGCTCATCGCTCTTGGCCGCTTCCTTCAGGGCATCGACGACCTTGTCGTAGCCGGCGACGTCGATGGTCACGGTCGCGTCGGGCTTCTCGCCGGGAAAAGTCATCTCACCTTCCAGCGCGACCTCGATATCGCCGTTCTTCACCGTGCTGTGCCCGATCACGACCTTCGGATTCTTGGCCTTGAAATCGGCGACCAGAGCCTTGCCGAATTCATCCGACAGCGGCGGATTCTTATTGAGATCAAAGGCTTCGATCGCCTTTTTCGCCATCGTATCGAGATCGATATTGGCGCCGCCGAAGTTCAGATCGATGTCGGTTGGCAGCAATGGGACGGTCCATTCCGGCAAGGTCTGCCGCGGAATTGTCAGGCCGGCAGCCTTGATCTTGTAGTCGACCTTGCCGTTCTGGGAGACGCCGTCCATGCCGAATGCGGCGCTGAATTGCGCGGCCCCGAACTTGCCGACAGGGCTCTCCACCTCGAAATCCTTGAAGCCGTAGTTGCCGTCGACCCTTTCCCAGATGGGCAGCGCGGCCAGCATGAGCGATTTGAGCTCAGCCTGGTTCGCCTTGAGTTTGGCTTCGTCCTCGTTGGCCACGGCAAAGGCAAGCAGGTCGAGCAGTGGCTTCGTCCGCACGCCTTTGCCGTTTGCATCCACCGAAAGTTCCGGCGTTTTCAAGGTGAGCGGGAAATTCATTCCGCTGTTGGTATCGTCGATCTTGATCTTCTCGACGAAGTCCGAAACTTTCTGGGTGGCCGTGAAGTCGACGCCGCCATTGGCGGATTTGGTCGCCGTGACGGTGGCGGTGCCGGCGCCGGTCGAGACATCGGCCTGCTGCTTGGCTTCCCGGGACGTCATGGTCATCCCGGCCAACGAGCTGGTGGCGTTGGTGAAGGCGGCAAGCGCCGGATCGTAGACGCTGGTCAGCTTACCGTCCTTGATCGTGAATTCCATGCTCTGACGGCCTTCCGGCCCATCGAACTCGAAGGACGCACCCTGCGAGAAATTCGACGAGACGTCCCAGGACCCGTCGCTGCGCGGCTTCACCATCAAGGCATATGGCGCCATGTCGAATTTGAGGAGCTTCTGCTCCGGCAGCGCACTGACGAGCGACTTGACGTCAAACGCGATCTTGTAGGCGTCGCCCTCGACCGAAACCTTGAGCACGCCCTTGTCGAACGCCTGCTTGCCGAAATAACGCGCCAGATTGTCGGACAGCTCCTTGGCGCCTTGATTGTCGACAGTCTGGGCAAAAGCCGGCGCGCTGAGCGCAAGGGCGAAGGCAAGTGGCAAAATACGCTTCACGTCGGTTCTCCGTGGTCTCGGAAAGATTGTGCTTCTGGTAGGCAAGAAGCGTTACAGCCGCAAGACGCCGACTGTAAGCCAAAAGCGCATCCGGCTAAAGCACCAGCCGCATCAGCGGCCGGCCGGGCTTGCGCTCGACAAGCCTCTGGAAGCCGGCCTTCTCGAACACCCGCGACGAGCCGACGAAAAGCCCGATCGAGCGCGAATCGCGCGACAGGTCGATCGGGCAGGCTTCCAGCAGCCGCGCGCCGTTCTCGCGCGCGAAGGCGATACCGCCCTCGACGAGACGATGCGTGACACCCCTTCCCCTCGCCTTGACGCGAATGAAGAAGCACGAGATCGCCCACACGTCCAGATCGCCGGCATCGGCCGGATCGACCGGCGCCGAGCCCCTGCCCTGATTGTTCCATTCGGGCACGTCGGCGCGCGGCCCGATCTGCATCCAGCCGACGGCCTTGCCGTCTTCGAGCGCCAAAAGCCCCGGCGGTGGGCCCGTTTCGATTCGCGCCTTGATGAGATCCTTGTTGCGCTCCTTGTCGCTGGCGCGCCGTTGCGCCGGCGCCAGCCGGAAATGCGTGCACCAGCACCCGTAACAGGCGCCCTGCTTGCCGAAGAGGTCCTCGAAATCGGGCCAGCGCTCGGGGGTCAGCGGTGCTATGGTCGTGCTCATGCGTTCTCCCCAGGCCAAGCTTGTTGCCAGCCTTGCGCTGTCGTACCATTGCATCTGTTCTCTTTATGTTCGCAGCGATGGCGGCTCCTGTCAACAATCCCGAACACGGTTTTTGCCGTGACTGCCTGGCTTTCCAGCGCTCCGAGACGCGTCGCTGCGATCGCTGCGGCAGCCCGCGCCTTGTCCGCCACGCCGAGCTCTACCGGCTCAAGATCGCCCATATCGACTGCGACGCCTTCTACGCGGCGATCGAAAAGCGCGACAACCCGGCGCTGAAGGATAGGCCAGTGATCGTCGGCGGCGGCCAGCGCGGCGTCGTCTCCACTGCCTGCTACATCGCTCGCATCCAGGGCGTGCGCTCGGCCATGCCGATGTTCAAGGCGCTCGAACTGTGCCCCGAAGCGGTGGTGATCCCGCCCAACATGGAAAAATATGTCGGCGTCGGGCGCGAGGTCCGCGCGCTGATGCTGGCGCTGACGCCGCAGGTCGAGCCGCTGTCGATCGACGAGGCCTTTCTCGACCTGGCCGGCACCGAGCGGCTGCACGGCATGCCGCCGGCGCTGGTGCTGGCGCGCTTCGCGCAGACGGTGGAAAAGGAGCTTGGCATCACCGTTTCGGCAGGCCTCTCCTACTGCAAATTCCTGGCCAAGATCGCCTCGGATTTCCGCAAGCCGCGCGGTTTTTCGGTGATCGGCGAAGCCGAGGCGCCAAGCTTCCTCGCGGCGCAGCCGGTGACGATGATCTGGGGCGTCGGCAAGGCGCTTGCCGCGACGCTGGAGCGCGACGGCATCCGCATGATTGCGCAATTGCAGCGCATGGAGCGCGGCGACCTGATGCGCCGCTACGGCGTGATGGGCGACCGGCTCTATCGCCTGTCGCGTGGCGAGGACGATCGCCCGGTCGACCCCGGCGGCGATGCCAAGAGCGTCTCTGCGGAAACCACCTTCGACGCCGATATCGCCGCCTTGGCGGAACTGGTGCCGGTGCTTCGCGGCCTGTCGGAAAAGGTCTCGGCGCGGTTGAAGAAATCAGGCATTGCCGGGCGCACCGTGGTGCTGAAGCTGAAGACGCAGGATTTCAAGCTCCGCACCCGCAACCGCCAGCTCGGCGACCCGACCCGCCTGGCCGACCGCATTTTCCAGACCGGGCTCGATCTGTTGCGCCGCGAGGCCGACGGCACAAGATTCCGACTGCTCGGCATCGGCGTCAGCGACCTCTCCGACGACGAAAAGGCCGATCCGCCGGACCTTGTCGACATGCAGTCGCGCAAGCGCGCGCTGGCGGAAGGCGCGATGGACACGCTGCGCGACAAGTTCGGCAGGAAAGCCGTCGAGACCGGCTACACATTCGGCAAGGGCCGCGCCGCCAATCCGCCCGAGCCGCTGGAGGATTGAGGGGTCAGGTCCGCTTGAGGTCGATCCGGCTAGTCACCACCATCTTGCCGGTTGCCGGATCCATGTCGGTCACCGTCATGCGCATATTGTCCGGCCCGATCTTCTCGACCGTCAGCTCCGCGTCGCGGTCGCCATTGACGATTTTCGCCCAATGGATGTCGAGGTTGATCGCATCGCCCTTGCGGCTTCCGCTGAGCCCGGCAGGCCCGCTGCGCGAGCCGATATAGCTGCCGGTGTAGCTCTCCCCGCTGACCTTCAGGTCGGCGCGGATTTCCCGCGACATGATCAGCAGCGCGCGGCAGGTGCCGTCAAGCGACAGCGAGTCCGCCGTCGCGTCCGAGGTGAAGGTGCAGTTGATGTTCATCACCGGCGTGTTCGTCCTGATCCTGACCGTTCCCTTGCCGGAGAACTTTCCCTGCAGCGAGCGCAGGAAAGCCGCCTCGTCTGCATGCGCGCCCGTCGAGCAGAAAAGACAGGCGGCGGCCAGCAAAGCAGCAGTCGATTTCATCAAGACGTCCCCTCTTGCGATCATAGCCTTCCGATGGAAGCGTGGACTTAACGGGTGCCCAAGCGCCAGGTTCCGCCGCGGCGATGACGGTTTTTTTCACACCCGATCCGCTGGCCCAGTGGAATGACGCCACTAACGGTTGCGGCCAGGGTCCGGGCTTGCGACATAGGGCCCCAAATGGCGCCCGCTCCCTCGATCCCAAAAGCCGCGTTCTGGATGGCTCTGTCAATCGCCTCGATGCTGGCGATGTCGGTTGCCGGCCGCGAAACGACCGCCGAGCTCAACGTCTTCCAGGTGCTGGAGCTGCGCTCGGTGATCGGTTTCTTCATCCTTTTGCCGCTGGTGATGATGAGCGGCGGTTTTGCCGCGATGCGCACCGAGCGTCCGTTCGCCCATATCGCCCGCAACATGATCCACTATACCGGCCAGGCCGCCTGGCTCTACGCGCTGACGCTCATTCCGCTCGCCGTGCTGATCTCGATCGAGTTCACCACGCCGATCTGGACGGCGGTTCTCGCCGTCAGCTTTCTGGGGGAAAGACTGTCCCGGTCGAAGCTCACGGCGATCGTGCTTGGTCTGATCGGCGTGGTCGTCATCGTGCGCCCAAGCGCCGGTTCGATGGACCCCGGCCACCTCGTCGTCCTGGGCGCCGCGGTCTGCTTCGGCATCTCGATGGTGCTGGTCAAGTCGATGACCAAGACCGAAAGCGTGGTGCGCATCATCTTCTGGATGCTGATCATCCAGTCGGCGGTTGGCTTGATCCCCGCTCTCTATAGCTGGCACACTCCCTCGCCCGGCCTCTGGCCCTGGATCTTCATCATCGCCTTCACCGGCATGTCGTCGCATTTCTGCCTGGCCCGCGCTCTCACCCACGCTGACGCCACGATCATCTCGCCGATGGATTTTTTGCGCGTGCCGCTGACGGCGCTGGTCGGCTGGCTGCTCTATCACGAGCAGATCGACGTCTTCACCGCCGGCGGCGCCGCCCTGATCCTCGCCGGCAACCTGCTCAATTTGCAGCGCAAGACACCGCAAGTGGCAGAGGCGGAGGCGGCAACGCCCTGAGCTAGACCAACTCCACTTCCACCACGCCCTGCACCGCACGCATGGCAGAGGCGATTTGCGGCGAGACGCGATAATTCCCCAAGCCGATCTCAACCTCGCCCTGCGCCTCTCCCTTGAGAACGATGATGCTGACTTGACTGTCGCCACGCTGTTTGAGCTGCGATTGAATGATCGATGATGGTCCATCGTCTCTGACAAAAATGCGTAGCGCTTTCTGGATGCGGCTGGCTTCGTCGTCCAGTGATTGCACCGAGTTAATGCGCAGGTTCACGCCCTCGGGCCTGTCTTCGGCTGCAACCATAATCACCACCGAACTCCCAGGCTCCAGCATGTCGCGATATTGCGCCAGGCCCTCGGAAAACAGCACCGCCTCATATTGGCCCGTCGTGTCGGAAAACTGCACGACGCCCATCTTGTTTCCGGTGCGGGTCTTGCGCTCCTGCTTGGAGGTGACCGTGCCGGCGAGGCGTCCGGCCGCGGCGCCGCGTTTGACCGCAGCCGAGAATTCCGCCCAGTTCTGCACCCGCATCTTCTGGAGTGCCGCCTTGTATTCGTCGAGCGGATGGGCCGAGAGGTAGAAGCCCACCACCTGGAACTCGCGGTGCAGCCGGTCCGCGGCAAGCCACGGATCGGTCGCGGGCAGGTTGAGCGCCTGCGATTGGCTCCCAAGCGATGCGCCGAAAATGTCGGCCTGGCCGGAAATGGCGTTCTGCTGCGCCAGCGAGGCCAGGCCCATCATGCGCTCGACTCCGGCCATCATCTGGGCGCGGTCGTGGCCGAAGCAATCGAGCGCGCCTGCCATGATCAGGCTTTCGAAAACGCGCTTGCCGACGATCTTCGGATCGACGCGCTCGCAAAAATCGGCAAGGTTCTTGAACGGCTTCTGGCCACGCTTCTCGACGATGTGCTCGACCGCCGCATCGCCGACGCCTTTGAGCGCCGCAAGCGAATAGAAGATCTTGTTTTCGCCGACCTCGAAGGGACGGAAACTCGACATCACCGACGGCGCCACCACCTCGATGCCGAGGCGCATGGCGTCCTGGCGGAAATCGGCCAGCTTGTCGGTGTTGCTCATGTCGAGCGTCATCGACGCCGCCAGGAACTCGACCGGGTAATGCGCCTTCAGGTAGGCGGTCTGGTAGGAAACGACCGCGTAGGCCGCCGCGTGCGACTTGTTGAAGCCGTAGTCGGCGAACTTGGCCAGGAGGTCGAAGATGAAATCGGCCTGCGGCTTTGAGACGCCGCGCTCGACCGCGCCGGAGACGAAGCGCTCGCGCTGCTTGTCCATCTCGGCACGGATCTTCTTGCCCATGGCGCGGCGCAGAAGGTCGGCTTCGCCGAGCGAATAGCCGGACAGCTCCTGCGCGATCTGCATCACCTGTTCCTGGTAGACGATGACGCCTTGGGTCTCCTTCACCAGATGGTCGATCTTGGGATGGATCGAGGCCATCTCCTCCTCGCCATGCTTTCTGGCGTTGTAGGTCGGGATGTTCTCCATCGGGCCAGGGCGATAGAGCGCCACCAGCGCGATGATGTCCTCGATGCAGTCCGGACGCATGCCGATCAGCGCCTTGCGCATGCCCGCACTTTCAACCTGGAACACGCCGACCACCTCGCCGCGCGACAGCATGGCGTAGGTGTCTGGGTCGTCGAGCGGGATCGTCGCGAGATCGATGTCGACGCCGCGCCGGCGGATCAGCTTCACCGCGGTCTCCAGCACGGTCAGCGTCTTCAGGCCGAGGAAGTCGAACTTCACCAGGCCGGCCTGCTCGACATATTTCATGTTGAACTGGGTGACCGGCATGTCCGAGCGCGGATCGCGATACATCGGCACCAGTTCCGACAAAGGTCTATCGCCGATGACGATGCCCGCGGCATGCGTCGAGGCGTGGCGGTAGAGGCCTTCGAGCTTCTGCGCCGTGTCGAGCAGCGTCTGCACGATCGGCTCCTTCTCCGCCTCCTCGGCAAAGCGCGGCTCGTTGGCGATGGCATCCGCCAGCTTGACCGGATTGGCCGGGTTCTGCGGCACCATTTTGGAGAGCTTGTCGACCTGGCCGTAGGGCATCTGCAGCACACGGCCGACGTCGCGCAGCACGGCGCGCGCCTGCAGCGTACCGAAGGTGATGATCTGCCCGACCTGGTCGCGGCCGTATTTCTGCTGGACGTAGCGGATCACCTCCTCGCGCCGGTCCTGGCAGAAGTCGATGTCGAAGTCGGGCATCGAGACGCGGTCCGGATTGAGGAAGCGCTCGAACAGCAGCGAGAAACGCAGCGGATCGATGTCGGTGATGGTGGTTGAATAGGCGACCAGCGAACCGGCGCCCGAACCGCGGCCCGGTCCGACCGGAATGCCTTGCGCCTTCGCCCATTTGATGAAGTCGGCAACGATCAGGAAGTAGCCCGGGAACTTCATCTTCTCGATGATGCCAAGCTCGAATTCGAGCCGCTCGCGATATTGCTCGACCGTGTAGCCGGGCGTCGGCCCGTGCGCGGCAAGCCGCGCCTCCAGCCCTTCGCGCGCCTGCCGGGCGAGCTCGGCCGCCTCCGCCTTCTCGGCCGCGTCCTTGTCTGCGGCGTCGGCGCCGGTGAAGCGCGGCAGGATCGGGCTGCGGTTCTTCGGATAGTAGGAGCAGCGCATGGCGATCTCGACCGTGTTGTCGATCGATTCCGGCAGGTCCGAGAAGAGCCGCGCCATATCGGCCTGGCCGCGCAGGAAATTGTCCGCGGCGAGCCGCCGGCGGTTGTCGGCGGCCACCACCGAGCCCTCGGCGATGGCGATCAAAGCGTCATGCGCCTCATAGTCGTCACGCTTGGAGAAGAACGCCTCGTTGGTGGCGACCAGCGGCAGTTCATGCGTGTAGGCAAGGTCGACCGTCGACTTCTCGACCATGCGATCATAGCCGGCGATCCGTTCCAGTTCGACATAGAGCCTGTCGCCGAACAGGTCTTTGAGGAAGAGCAGCCGCTGTTCGGCGAGATCGCGCCGGTCGGCCTTCAGAGCGGTGCCGATCGGGCCGCGCGGCCCGCCGGTGAGGCAGATCAGGCCATCGCTTCTGCCTTCCAGCATCGTGCTGGTCAGGTGCACCGGCTCGCCGGGCGGCGTCTCCAGATAGACCTTGCTGATCAGCCGCACGAGATTGGCATAGCCGGCCTCGCTGGCGGCGATCAGCACGACCGGCGACATTTCCGGTCCATGCCGGCGGCGGTCTCGCTGGCCGTCGCTCGCCTCGCCGGAAAAGGCGAGATCGACCTGGCAGCCGATGATCGGCTGGATGCCGTCCTTGACCGCCTTCTGGGCGAATTCGAGCGCCCCGAACAAATTGTTGGTGTCGGTGACCGCGATCGCCGGCGCCTCGTCCTTGACGGCATGGCCGACGATGGCGCCAAGCTGCAAGGCGCCTTCCAGCAGCGAATAGGCCGAATGCACGCGCAGATGGATGAAGGTCCGCGCCGGCGCTTCCGGCCGCGCGGCCTTCACGGCTGCTTCGCGCTGCAACGGGTCGCGTGGAAGTCGTTCATCCGCCATATTTTTTCGCGCCGTCCCAAAGACTCAAATCCATGCAGATGTATTGTCCCGGACGGGGCCATGCCAGTCCAGCACAATCGACCCACAGACCACAGGCGTGCGGCCCCGTATCGCCTCGTCTCAGGCGAACTCCATGATCACCGCATCGACCGCCAGGCTGTCGCCCGGCTTGGCGTTGAGCTTGGCAATGGTGAGGTCGCGTTCGGCGCGCAGCACGTTCTCCATTTTCATGGCCTCGACCACGGCCAGCGTCTCGCCGGCCTTGACCTCCTGGCCCTCGGCCACGGCGATCGAGACGACGAGCCCAGGCATCGGGCAGAGCAGCATCTTCGAGGTGTCGGGCGGCAGCTTTTCCGGCATCAGCCTTTCGAGCTCCGCGGTGCGCGGCAGCATGGCTTGAGCCGTCACCGACATGCCTTTCCAGGCGATGCGCAAACCGTTCAGCATCGGGCGGATCTGGGCGGCGATGTTCTTGCCGCCAATCGTGCCCTGCCAGATCGCGTCGCCCGGCCGCCAGTCCGAAGCGACGGTCAGCGGCCTGCCGCCATCGATCGACAGATCGACCTCCATCGGGATGGAAACCATGCCGTCGACGATTTCGACCGGAAGATAGTCAGCGTCGATCTTCGCCACCCAATCGCGCTTGAGATGGCCGGAATGCGGCGCCAGCCGGCCGCTCAGGCGGTCGAGCCGGTCGCGGCGCAGCAGTTCGATCGCGGTTGCAACGGCGGCAAACACCGCCCTCTCCCCGCCATCCGGCTCGACCGGCGCGAAGCCGTCCGGATATTCCTCCGCGATGAAGCCGGTCGACAGCCGCCCCTCGCGCCAGCGCGGGTGCTGCATCAGCGCCGAAAGGAAAGGGATGTTGTGCTCGATGCCATCGACGACGAAACTGTCCAGCGCCTCCGACATGGCGTCGATCGCCTCAAGCCTGGTCGGCGCCCAGGTGCAGAGCTTGGCTACCATGGGGTCGTAGAACATCGAAATTTCCGACCCTTCGGCGACGCCGGTATCGTTGCGGACCACGACATCGCCGAACGTGCCCTCCTCCGGCGGCCGGTAACGGGTCAGCCGGCCGATCGAGGGCAGGAAGTTGCGGAAAGGATCCTCAGCGTAAAGGCGGCTTTCCACCGCCCAGCCGTTGAGCTTCACGTCGCTCTGCTTGATGTCGAGCTTTTCGCCGGCGGCGACGCGGATCATCTGTTCGACCAGGTCGATGCCGGTCACGAGCTCGGTCACCGGGTGCTCGACCTGCAATCGCGTATTCATTTCAAGGAAATAGAAGTCCTTGTCCTTGTCGACGATGAACTCGACCGTACCGGCGCTCTGGTAGTCGACCGCCTTGGCCAGCGCCACCGCCTGCTCGCCCATCGCCTTTCTGGTCTTGGCATCGAGGAATGGCGACGGCGCCTCTTCGACCACTTTCTGGTTGCGGCGCTGGATCGAGCATTCGCGCTCGCCGAGATAGAGCGCGGTGCCATGCGCGTCGGCCAGCACCTGGATCTCGATGTGGCGCGGGTCGACGACGAACTTCTCGATGAAGACGCGGTCGTCGCCAAAGGAGCTTTTCGCTTCCGAACGCGCCCGGTCGAAACCGTCGCGCACCTCCGCCTTGCTCCAGGCGATGCGCATGCCCTTGCCGCCACCGCCAGCCGAAGCCTTGATCATGACCGGATAGCCGATCTCGCCGGCGATCCGTTCGGCATGGTCGGCGTCTTCAATGACGCCCAGCCATCCAGGCACGGTCGAGACCTTGGCCTCGCTGGCGAACTTCTTCGATTCGATCTTGTCGCCCATCGCCTTGATGGCCTTGGGCTTCGGTCCGATGAAAACGATGCCTTCCTTCTCCAGCGCCTCGCAGAAGGAGGCACGCTCGGACAGGAAGCCATAGCCCGGATGCACGGCTTCCGCGCCGGTCTCCTTGCAGGCGGAGACGATCTTCTCAGGGACCAGATAGCTCTGTGCCGCTGGCGGCGGTCCGATATGCACCGCTTCGTCGGCCATCTCGACATGCACGGCATCGCGGTCGGCATCCGAATAGACCGCGACGGTGGCGATCCCCATCTTTCGCGCCGTCTTGATCACACGGCAGGCGATCTCGCCGCGATTGGCGATCAGGATTTTCTTGAACATTCGGATGTCGTTCCTCCGGCGAAGCGGTCCTGTTCTATGGACAATTCCGGCCCGCCTCAAGTGCCCGCGGGCCGGCTCCTACGGCTGGCGCCGATTGCAGGAACCGCGCCGAAAAACGTCGCAACAGACGTTGGCCGCCAGCGCGGAACTCGCTAAGCTTGCCCGTGACGCCGAACGGATGGCAGGCTGCCATTCGCCACGAACAGCTTGCCGTTAGCTAAAACTTACAGATTGCCTTGGGAGGAGTGCCTCATGAAAACGCGTGCCGCCGTTGCCGTTGCCGCCGGAAAGCCGCTTGAGATCATGGAGGTGGACCTCGAAGGGCCGCGCGACGG
>NZ_VFTM01000024.1:0-111532 GCF_006439555.1 Mesorhizobium sp. B3-1-6
TGACCGCTTGAAGCGCGCACTGTATTTGGACATGCAAAACCCCCGAAGGTTGTGTCCAACTTTCGGGGGTCAGTTCAAATTGCCAGAGGTTTGTCAGCAGTCTGAACGGGGCAAATGCCCCGCTTTTTTGTTGTCGCCGTGCCGCGCGCGTTGGGCAACATTCGATCGGCTTCAGTGCCTCGACTGGCGCTTTGGCTCGTAGCGGCCGTCCGGCAGCTTGTCGAACATCTCGCCGATCTGCGGATGCCGCACCGGCTCGCCCGACCGGTCCTCGAGCAGGTTCTGCTCGGACACATAGGCGATGTATTCGGTCTCCGAATTTTCGGCCAGAAGATGGTAGAAAGGCTGGTCCTTGCGGGGACGCGCGTCGGCGGGAATGGCCTCGTACCACTCCTCGGTATTGGCGAATTCGGGATCGACGTCGAAGATCACGCCGCGGAACGGAAACAGCCTATGGCGAACCACTTGTCCGATCGAGAATTTGGCCGTTTTCATCACGTTCACCACTTAGGTTCCGAGGCGCCTGTCGTGGCTGCGCGCAAGGCGCCTAAGACCTTGAATTTACACGTCACCAGGCCAAAAATCGACCCCGACTTTCGGCTTGGTGCCTATTTGGCGCAGACGCTGCGGCAATTCAATAGCCGAACTCCTTGACCTTAGCCGAAGCAACGGGTTAGCCCCGCACGGGAGTTTTCCCGCCCGAGCGAAAATGTCTGACATCATCGGTCTCGTTCTTCCATTCTTCGGCATGATCTTTGTCGGTTTCCTGGTGGCGCGCATCACCAGGCAGCCGCTGGAGGCGCTCGGCTGGATGAACATTTTCATCGTCTATGTCGCGTTGCCGGCTTTGTTCTTCCAGTTACTCGCCAAGACGCCGTTCGAGCAGTTGACGGAGTGGAGCTTCATCCTCGGCTCGCTGGTCGCCACCTACGCGATCTTCACGCTGATGTTCGCCTGGTCGGTCTTCGTTTCCCGTGACGGGATCGCGCCGGCGACGATCACCGCCCTTGCAGCCGCTTACGGCAATATCGGCTATATGGGACCGGGCCTTGCTTTGCTGGCGTTCGGCGAGCAGGCGGCGGTGCCAGTGGCGCTGATCTTCTGCTTCGAGAACATCGTGCATTTCACCGTCGCGCCGATGATGATGGCGTTGTCGGGCAAGGAGAAAGCGCCGCCGCTCCAACTGGCGTTCGGCGTCGTGAAGAAGATCGCGCTGCATCCCTTCATCATCGCGACGGCCCTTGGCGTCGCCGCCGCCTATGTGGAATTCCGCCCGCCGCTGCCTGTCGATCGCTTCCTCGACTATCTCGCCCGCGCGGCCGCGCCTTGCGCCTTGTTTGCGATGGGGGTGACGCTGGCGCTCAGGCCGCTCAACCGCGTGCCGCACGAGCTTGCATTGATCGCCGGGCTGAAGCTGGTCGTCCACCCGCTGCTTTGCTATGTCGTGCTGAGCTGGATCGGCAATTTCTCGCCGAGCTGGGTCTTTTCCGCCATGCTGCTGGCGGCGCTGCCGACGGCGACCAACGTCTTCGTGATCGCGCAGCAATACGACGTGTGGGTGCAGCGGGCTTCGGCCAGCGTGCTGATCACGACATGCCTTTCGGTGGTGACGGTGACCGCGCTGCTCTACGCGATCCGGCACGGAATCCTACGGGCCGACCTCTTTCCTTAAGCCGCCGGCAATCGCGCGAAAACCGCTGCCGGGCCGCAGTCCCTCGCGCATGAAGAAGGCGCGCAGCGGGGCGAAGCCGCCCAGCGCGTTGAGGCCGGCGCTGCGCGCCAGCTGCGCCGGCAGCATGTCGGACAAGAGCGACATGTTGAGCAGGTTCACCGCGCCGCTGCGCGCCCATATGTCGGGCCGGCGCCTCGTGTCATAGGAGGCTAGGCTTCGGCGCGATCCGGGATCGCTGCTGTTTTCACTCGCGATTCCAACCAGATCGTCGATATCCCTGATGCCGAGGTTGAGGCCTTGGGCGCCGATCGGCGGAAACACATGCGCTGCCTCGCCGACCAGCGCCACGCGGTTTTGCGCGAAGCGACCGGACGAGGCCGCCGACAAGGGATAGACCTGGCGGCCCGGCTCGACCGAGACCCGGCCAAGCATCGATTGCATCTGTTCCTCGACCCGCCCCGACAGGGCTGCATCGTCGAGCGCGGCAAGCTCCTGCGCCGTTTGCGGCTTGACCACCCAGACAAGGCTCGAGCGCCTGCCGGGCAGCGGAACCTGCGTGAACGGCCCTGTTTCGGTGTGGAACTCGGTCGAAACGAAGCCGTGCTCGCTGCGGTGGCTGAAATTGAGCACGAGCGCCGATTGCGGATAGGGCCGCGCAGAGGCGCGAATGCCGGCGGCTTCCCGCGCCGGGGACAGGCGTCCGTCGGCGGCGACCGCCAGGGACGCGGAGATTTCGCTGCCGTCGGCCAGCCGGGCGCGGGCCTGATCGGCGTCGAGGCGCCATGACTCGACAATGGATTTCAGCCATTCGACGCCGCGATGGGCCGAAACGGCCTTGGCGAGGATGGGGATCAGAACCTTGTTCGGCAAATTGAGTCCGAACCGTTCCTCGCCGATCTCGCTGGCGCGAAAGGTCACGGTCGGGCTTCGGATCAACCGGCGGGTTGCGTCGACGATGCGCATCACCTTGAGCGGCGCGGCCTGCGGCTTCAGTTCGGCAAGGATGCCCAGCCGGTCGAGAACCTTCAGCGCTGGATTCATCAGGGCGGTGGTGCGGCCGTCGGTGGTGTTGGCCTCGGGGCCGACCAGCGTCACGTCAAAACCGGCCTCGGCAAAGCCGAGCGCCGCGATCAAGCCGGCCGGACCGCTGCCGGCAACCAGGATGCGGGCTTTGTCGTTGTGCTCCACGCCAAGCTTCCACAATGCGAGGCGACCCGTCGGGCCTTTATGCGGATATAGGGCAGATCAGCCGGCTTGATCAACGCGGCGATTCAGCCCATTCGAATGCCATGAGTGGTGAGCAGCACGATTTCAGCCATCTCGACCGGGCGGGCCGCGCGACGGCGGGCGTGGCGCGCAGCCCGCGCCGCGCTGTCATGCTGACGATCGGTATGGGCGTCGCTCTTGCCTGGCTCCTGCTCGGCGCGATGGCGATACGCGGCGCTGAAAGCAGCCCCGCCGGCGTCCCCGGCGACATGCTGCTGAAGAATCTGCCGAGCCTGCCGTTGCCGAGTGTTCTGGACCGGTTCTTCGCTCTTTGCCTCGCGCCCGCGCCGCTTGCCGGCCCGGCCGGCCTGCAGGCGCCGGCGCTGGTGCTGATGTGGTTCCTGATGGCCGTGGCGACGATGCTGCCTTCGGCGGCGCCCTTGATCCGCACCTATTGCGAAATCGCCGACACGGCGAGAATCAAGGGCGAACCCGCCGTTCATCCGCTGGTGCTTGTCGCCGGATACCTTACCACATGGCTTGGCGCATCCGTGGGCTTCACGCTGTTGACGCTTGCGATCTACGCCTTTGCCGGTTCCGGCCGGATGCTCGATCCCGCCATCGGCATTGCCGGCGGCGCCGCGCTGCTCGTCGCCGGCCTCTATCAGTTCAGCGGCCTGAAACAGGCATGCCTGGAAAAGTGCCGCAACCCGTTCTTGATCCTGTTCGCCAACTGGAGCGCGAAACCAGCCCGCATCTTCCGTTTGGGGCTGGAGCAGGGCGCCTGGTGCCTCGGTTGCTGCTGGGCGCTGATGCTGGTGATGTTCGCCGTCGGCGCGATGAACCTCTTCTGGATGGCGTTGATCGGCCTGTTCACCCTGATCGAAAAACAGACCACCGGCAGGGTGGTCAGCCGGGTTGCCGGTGCGATACTGCTTGTGTGGGCGGCTGCCCTGCTATTAGTTTCGGCGTGAGGGGGAGAATTCGATGAGCGACCAAAGCTGGGCAATGAAAGGGGAGTTGGTACTCTCCTGCAATTGCACGGTTTTCTGTCCCTGCGTGCTGTCGCTCGGCAACCATCCGCCGACCGAGGGTTATTGCCAGACCTGGGCCGGCTTCCGCATCGACGCAGGCCATTTCGGCGATGTCGACCTGTCGGGCCTCAATCTTGGCCTGATCATGGAAATCCCCGGCTATATGAGCCGCGGCAACTGGACGGCCGGACTGTTCATCGACAAGCGCGCCTCGGTCTATGCGGTGAAGGCGCTGACGAAGATCTTCACCGGCAGGGCCGGCGGCACGACATCGCTGCTTTCGATCCTGGTCGGGAAATTCCTCGGCGTCGAGCAGGTACCGATCACCTACGAGACGCGCGACAAGACGCGCGTCTTCCAGATACCGAAGATCATAGACGGTGCGGTGACGCCAATTCCCGGCAAGGATCGCGAGAAGGATACGGTGATCACCAATTCGGAATATTGGATCGCGCCGGAAATCATCGTGGCGAAGTCCGACAAGAGCAAGATGCGGGCCTTCGGCCGCAACTGGAATTTCGCCGGCCGCTCGGCCGAAATCTGCAAGCTGGACTGGCGGGGACCGTGAGCAAGAACACAGCGGCCAGGAAGGCAGCCAAGAAGATCGCAGAGCGGCTTCCGTTGCCGAAGAAGAAGGTGACGTGGCCGCAGGCGCGCGCGTTCTCGGTTCATCTGCTCACCGCGTCAGGATCGTTCCTTGCCTTCCTGTCGCTGGTGGCGGCGAGCGAGGAACGCTGGACGGCGATGTTCTGGTGGCTGGGGCTGGCGCTTTTCGTCGACGGCATCGACGGCCCGATCGCCAGGAAGCTCGAGGTCAAGGAAATCCTGCCGACGTGGTCGGGCGAGCTCCTCGACAACATCATCGACTATGTCACTTACGTGCTCATACCGGCCTTCGCGCTCTATCAGCGTGGCTTCATGGGCGAGAACCTGTCTTTCCTGTCCGCGGCCATTATCGTCGTCTCCAGCGCGATCTACTATGCCGACACCGGCATGAAGACGAAGGAGAATTTCTTCAAGGGGTTCCCGGTCGTCTGGAACATGGTGGTGTTCACGCTCTTCGTCATAGAGCCGGGCCAATGGGTGTCTTTTGCCGTTGTGGTGGTCGCAGGCATTTTGACCTTCCTGCCGATCAATTTCATCCATCCGGTGCGCGTCGTGCGGCTGAGGCCGGTCAATCTCGGCATGACGCTTTTATGGTGCGCCTTCGGCGCGCTGGCGCTGGCGCAGGCAGCACTTGCCGCCTTCTACGACAAGATCGGCGTGCTGGGAGAGCAGGTCAACAGCTTCACCAAGATCGGCATCACGATCACCGGCCTCTATCTCGCCTGCATCGGAGGCGTCATGCAGATGTTTCCCAATCTGGGCACCAAGAAGTCCTGATCCTGGATCAGGATAATTTTTGGTCGAATGGTCATCCTGGCGCTGCTGTCTATCGGCGCATGACGCTTCGAAAACCGGTTCTCCCTTTCGGGATCATGTTCCAGATTGTGTACGTATCATTCAGAGAGTTGAGCGATGTCCAAGGCAATCCGCATCCACGCCAATGGCGGTCCCGAAGTCCTGGCCTATGAAAATGCCGA
Organism: Mesorhizobium sp. B3-1-6; assembly: GCF_006439555.1. NCBI lineage: Bacteria > Pseudomonadati > Pseudomonadota > Alphaproteobacteria > Hyphomicrobiales > Phyllobacteriaceae > Mesorhizobium > Mesorhizobium sp. B3-1-6. The sequence goes on from NZ_VFTM01000024.1 coordinate 5,496, forward strand.
TCCGGGCCAGCCGGGAGAAGGCCAGATCCTGATCCGGCACACGGCGATCGGCCTCAACTTCATCGACGTCTATCACCGCTCAGGGCTTTACCCGCCACCCGGCGGCTTTCCGCTGATCCCGGGCGGCGAGGCGGCAGGGGTCGTGCTGGCGCTCGGTACCCGCGTCGACTGGCTGAAGCCCGGCGACCGCATTGCCTATGCGGTCAATGTCGGGGCCTATTGCGAGAAACGGGTGATCGCCGCCGACCGTGTGGTCAAGGTGCCGGACGGCATCAGCGACGAACAGGCGGCGGCCATGATGCTGAAGGGCATGACGGCCGAATACCTCTTGCGCCGCACCTTTCCCGTCAAGGCCGGCGACACGATCCTCTATCACGCCGCCGCCGGCGGCGTCGGCCTGATCCTCGGCCAATGGGCAAAGCATCTCGGCGCGACGGTGATCGGCACCGCGAGTTCCGCCGACAAGATCGAACTCGCCCGGGCGCATGGCTTCGACCACGTCATCAACTACAAGGATCAGGATTTCGTCGCCGGCGTCGCGGCGCTTACCGGCGGGAAGAAATGCGACGTCGTCTACGACTCGGTCGGCGCCGACACCTTTCCGGCATCGCTCGATTGCCTGCGGCCGCTCGGCATGTTCGTGAGTTTCGGCCAGTCGTCCGGGCCGATCCCGCCTTTCTCGATGTCGCTGCTGGCGCAGAAGGGCTCGATCTATGCGACCCGGCCGACGCTGTTCGTTTACAACGCCAAGCGCGAGGATCTGGTGAAGTCGGCCGAAGCGCTTTTCGACGTGGTCGAGAGCGGCGCCGTCGAGATCAAGATCAACCAGCGCTATGCGCTGAAGGACGCGGCAAAGGCGCAAGCGGATCTCGAAGCGCGCAAGACAACGGGAACGACTGTCCTCATTCCCTAGAGCGCTTTACACTTCGGCATCATGGCTTAGCCGGCTGCCCTGTTTTTCGGCGACTTGCCGTCCCCGAAGGCAGGGCTTTGCCCGAAAAGCGTTGTTGATTTGCTGTCGTTCTCTACGGGTCTATCTTAGCCCTTGAGTTTCCGCTGAAATTCTTGAAGCTCTTTCAAGTCGGGTGCTGCTTTCCGACTGGAGCCGGCCGCGCATACCATGCTTTCGGGAACACAGAACATATCTGGGAAACCAGATGGGAGGCACTGTGAGTGCAAATCATGACAGGGCGAACCTGCTTGAGGTTCGTGGTCTAACCAAGATTTTCGGCACACTGACGGCGTGCGATCACATCGATCTCAATATCGCAAAAGGCGAGATCCACGCGTTGCTCGGCGAGAACGGCGCCGGCAAGTCGACGCTGGTCAAGATGCTGTTCGGATCGCTCGAGCCGAACTCGGGCGAGATCTTCTGGGACGGCAAGCCGGTCAAGATCACCAGTCCGGGCGTGGCCAAGAAGCTCGGCATCGGCATGGTGTTCCAGCATTTCTCGCTGTTCGAAGCGCTTACTGCGGCCGAGAACATCGCGCTTTCGCTCAATGACGGTTCGCCAATCGGCAGCATCGCGGCGAAGGCGAGGGCGCTGTCTTACAGCTACGGCCTGCCGCTCGATCCGGATTCGCTGGTCGGAGACCTCTCCGTCGGCGAACGCCAGCGCATCGAGATCATCCGCTGCCTGTTGCAGACGCCGCAGCTCATCATCCTCGACGAGCCGACCTCGGTGCTGACGCCGCAGGAAGCCGACAAGCTGTTCGAAACGCTGGAGCGCCTGCGCTCGGAAGGCAAGTCGATCCTCTACATCTCGCACCGGCTGGAAGAGGTCAAACGCATCTGCGACCGCGCCACGGTGCTGCGCCATGGCAAGGTTGTCGGCCATTGCAACCCGCGCCAGGAGACCGCCGCGTCGCTCGCCCGCATGATGGTCGGCAGCGAGGTCAAGGCCGTGGTGCGCGCGCCGGCCGAAGGCATCGAAACGGCGCCGGCGCTGCTGGAAATCCGCGGGCTTACCCGCAAGCCGGCGACCCCTTTCGCCATTCCGCTCAAGAACATCAACCTCACCGTGCGCGCCGGCGAAGTGATCGGCATCGCGGGCGTGGCCGGCAACGGCCAGGGCGAGTTCTTCGAATCCGTCTCCGGCGAAGTGCTGCAGCAGGATGCCGGCTCGGTCCGCATTCGCGGCAAGGACGCCGGAGGCCTATCGATCACCGGCCGCCGCCTGATGGGCGCCGCCTTCGTGCCGGAAGAGCGCCTCGGCCATGGCGCGGCACCGCGCATGAAGCTTTCGGAGAACCTGCTGCTCTCGCGTCACGCCACCGACGGCAAGGCTTTCGTCGGCTCAGGCGGCATGGTCAAGAACGGCGCGGTGTACAGCGCCGCGCAGCGCATCATCACAGCCATGGACGTGCGCAAGAGCGCGCCCGATCCGGAGGCGGCTGCGCTGTCGGGCGGCAATCTGCAGAAATTCATCGTCGGCCGCGAGCTCGACCGCAAGCCGAGCGTGATGATCGTCAACCAGCCGACCTGGGGCGTGGATGCCGGGGCTGCCGCCCATATCCGCCAGGCACTCATCGAGCTTGCCCGCAGCGGCTCGGCGGTCCTCGTCATCAGCCAGGACCTCGACGAATTGTTCGAACTGTCGGATGCGATTGCCGTCATGCACAACGGAGAACTGTCGGTGCCGCTGCCGATCGCCGAGGCGACGTTCGAGAAGATCGGCCTGTTGATGGGCGGCGCCGAGCCCGGCCACGCCGAACACAGCCTGGAGGTGGCATGATGCGTATCGAACTCGTCAAACGCCCGCAGCGCTCGGCGCTGTTCTCGATGCTATCGCCCTTCATCGCCTTCGCGCTGACGATCATCGCCGGCGCCATCATGTTCGCCCTGCTCGGCGTCAATCCGCTCAACGCCTTCCAAATCTATTTCGTCGAGCCGATCAGCCAGGTCTGGCAGCTGCACGAACTGGCGATCAAGGCAGCACCGCTCATCCTGATCGCGGTCGGCTTGTCGGTCTGCTACAAGGCCAACATCTGGAACATCGGCGCCGAAGGCCAGTTCATTTTCGGCGCGATCTTCGGCTCGATCATCCCGGTGCTGTTCCCGCAATTCGAAGGCCCGCTGGTGATCCCGCTGATGCTTCTGCTCGGTATGGTCGGCGGCGCGTTCTACGCTTCCATCCCGGCGTTGTTGAAGACCCGCTTCAGCACCAACGAGATCCTGACCAGCCTGATGCTGGTCTATGTCGCGCAGCTCTTCCTCGACTGGCTGGTGCGCGGTCCATGGCGCGATCCGCAAGGCCATGGCTTCCCGCAGACGATTCAGTTCGGCGATTCCGCTGTGCTGCCCGAGCTGATGCCGGATGCCGGCCGCGCCAATTGGGGCTTCGTCTTCGCCCTGGTGGCCGCCGTGCTGGTCTGGCTGATGATGAGCCGCATGCTCAAGGGTTTCGAGATGCGCGTGCTGGGCTCCAGCCCAAGGGCAGGGCGCTTCGCCGGCTTCGGCTTCAACCGGATGGTGTTTTTCACCTTCCTTCTGTCCGGCGCGCTGGCCGGCCTTGCAGGCATCTCGGAAGTCTCCGGCGCCATCGGCCAGTTGCAGCCGGTGATATCGCCCGGCTACGGCTTCACCGCCATCATCGTCGCCTTCCTCGGCAGGCTCAATCCGCTGGGTATCGTGGCCGCGGGCCTAGTGCTGGCGCTGACCTATCTGGGCGGCGAGGCGGTTCAGAGCGCCCTCGGCATTTCCGACAAGGTGGCGCGCGTCTTCCAGGGCATGCTTTTGTTCTTCGTGCTCGGCTGCGACACGCTCATCCATTACCGCATTCGCCTGATCGGCATGGCACTGACGAAGCCGAACGGCGCGGCGCAGCTCGAGGCGGCGCCCAAGCTCGAGGAGGCCCGCTGATGGACATCGCCGTCAACATCCTTTTGACCATTGCGACCGCGGCGACGCCGCTACTAATCGCGGCGATCGGTGAGCTGGTGGTCGAGCGCTCCGGTGTGCTCAATCTCGGCGTCGAGGGCATGATGATCATGGGCGCCGTCGGCGGCTTCGGTGCCGGCTACCTCACCGGGTCGCCGTGGATCGGCCTGCTTGCCGCTATCATCGTCGGCGCGCTGTTCTCGCTGCTGTTCGCCGTCATGACGCTGTCGCTCGCGACCAACCAGGTGGCGACCGGCCTGTCGCTGACGCTGCTCGGTCTCGGCCTTTCCGGCATGATCGGCACCAGCTTTGTCGGCCAGCCGGGCGTGAGATTACCAAATCTCGACATCCCGGGGATCAGCTCGATCCCGGTCGTCGGCAGGCTGATCTTCGGCCAGGATCCGGTCTTCTACATCTCGACCGCGCTGACCGCGGCGGTGATGTGGTTCCTGTTCAAGACGCGCACAGGGCTTACGCTGCGCTCGATCGGCGACAGCCATACGTCGGCGCACGCGCTTGGCATCAAGGTCATCCGCTACCGCTATCTCGCCGTGATCTTCGGCGGCGCCTGCGCCGGCCTTGCCGGCGGGCACCTGTCGCTGGTCTACACGCCGCAATGGGTGGAGAACATGAGTGCGGGCCGCGGCTGGATCGCGCTGGCGCTGGTGGTGTTCGCTTCCTGGCGCCCGTGGCGGGTGCTGGCCGGCGCTTACATCTTCGGCGCGGTGTGGATCGGCCAGCTTCATGCACAGGCTTTTGGCATTCCGGTGCCTTCACAGTTTCTTTCTTCGCTGCCCTATCTGGCAACCGTCGTGGTTCTCGTTCTAATCTCGCGCAACAAGCGGCTGACGATGATGAACACGCCGGCTTCGTTGGGGCAGCCATTTGTTCCGGATCGTTGACAATAACAAAAAGACGGGAAGCTCCAAGGCTTAACTCAGAGAGGTAACACAATGAAAAAACTGCTTATTGCGTTGATGACCACGGCCGCGGCCCTGTCCCTGGCGGCAACCGCCCAGGCTGCTGACAAGCTCAAGGCCTGCTGGGTCTACACGGGTCCGATCGGCGACTTCGGCTACTCCTACCAGCACGACCAGGGCCGGCTCGAAGTCGAAAAGGCGCTCGGCGACAAGGTCGAGACCGCCTATCTCGAAAACGTCTCGGAGGGCCCGGACGCCGACCGCGCTTTCGAGCGCCTGGCGCGCGAGAATTGCAAGATCATCTTCGGCACTTCCTTCGGCTTCATGGATGCCGAGGTGAAGGTCGCCAAGAAGTTTCCCAAGGTGATGTTCGAGCATGCCACCGGCTTCAAGACCGGCGACAATCTCGGCATCTACAATGCGCGCTTCTATGAAGGCCGCTATGTGCTCGGCCAGATCGCGGCCAAGGAATCGAAGAAGGGCCTCGCCGGCTACATCGTTTCCTTCCCGATCCCGGAAGTGGTGATGGGCATCAACTCCTTCATCCTCGGCGCCCAATCGGTCAATCCCGACTTCAAGGTGAAGATCGTGTGGGTGAACTCCTGGTTCGATCCGGGCAAGGAAGCCGACGCCGCCAAGGCGCTGTTCGACCAGGGCGCCGACATCATCGTCCAGCACACCGATTCGACCGCCGCGCTGCAGGTCGCCGAGGAGCGCAAGCTGCATGGTTTCGGCCAGTCGTCCGACATGATCAAGTTCGCGCCAAACGCGCAGCTGACCTCACTGACCGACGAATGGGGCCCGTACTATATCAGCCGCGTCCAGGCGGCGCTCGACGGCAGCTGGAAGCCGGACAATGTCTGGCTCGGCATCAAGGACGGCGCCGTCAAGCTCGCGCCCTATACCAACATGCCGGACGATGTGAAGGCGATGGCCGAGGCGACCGAGAAGAAGATCGCCGGCGGCTGGAACCCCTTCACCGGGCCTGTCTCCAAGCAGGATGGTTCGCCCTGGTTGAAGGACGGCGAAGTCGCCGACGACGGCACGCTGCTCGGCATGAATTTCTACGTCAAAGGCATCGACGACAAGCTGCCGCAGTAAGCGGCAAGTCGTGGAACCGAAACGGAAAAGGGCGCCCGGGCGCCCTTTTTCTTTGAAACTGCGAAGGTTCGCATGGGCTGTCAGACCGCCGAGCCGTAAAGGTCGTACGCGTCGGCGCGGTCGATCTTGACCGTGACGATCTCGCCGGCGCGCAGCGGCCGCCGCGACTGGATGTGCACCGAGCCGTCGATCTCCGGCGCGTCGTATTTGGTGCGGCCTTTGCCGGATGTGCCATGCGCCTCGTCGATCAGCACCGGCAGGCGCTTGCCGACTTTCCTGGCGAGCTGCGCTGCCGAGATTTTCTGCTGGCGCTGCATGAAACGGTGCCAGCGCGCTTCCTTGATCTCGTGCGGCACCTGTTCCAGCCCGAGGTCGTTGGAGCGCGCGCCCTTGACCGGCTCGTATTTGAAACAGCCGGCGCGGTCGATCCTGGCTTCGTCTAGCCAGTCGAGCAGCATCTGAAAATCGTCTTCGGTCTCGCCGGGAAAACCGACGATGAAGGTCGAGCGGATGGTGAGGTCAGGGCAGACCTCGCGCCAGCCGCGGATGCGGTCCAGCGTCTTTTCGCCATGCGCGGGGCGCCGCATGTTCTTCAGCACCTGTGGCGAGGCGTGCTGGAAGGGAATGTCGAGATAGGGGAGGATCTTTCCCTCCGCCATCAGCGGAATGACGTCGGCGACATGCGGGTACGGGTACACATAATGCATGCGTATCCAGATGCCGAGCCTGCCGAGCTCCTCGGCCAGGTCGAGGAATTTCGCCCGCACCTCGCGGTCGCCGAACATCGACGTCTGGTACTTGATGTCGATGCCGTAGGCGCTGGTGTCTTGCGAGATGACGAGGATCTCCTTGACGCCGGCCTTGGCGAGCTTTTCGGCCTCGCGCAGCACGTCCGCGGCCGGGCGCGAGATGAGATCGCCACGCAATGCCGGGATGATGCAGAAGGTGCAGCGGTTGTTGCAGCCCTCGGAAATCTTCAGATAGGCGTAGTGGCGCGGCGTCAGCTTCACGCCCTGCGGCGGCAGCAGGTCGACATAGGGATCGTGGCTCGGGGGGGCCGCTTCATGCACCGCAGCCATCACGCTCTCATAGGCCTGCGGGCCGGTGATCGCCAACACATTGGGGTGTTTTTCGCGGATGACCTCCGGCTCGGCGCCGAGGCAGCCTGTGACGATGACGCGACCGTTCTCCGACAGTGCCGAGCCGATGGCGTTGAGCGACTCGTCGCGCGCGGAATCGAGGAAGCCGCAGGTGTTGACGACGACGAGGTCGGCGCCGTCATGCTTGCGTGCGATCTCATAGCCCTCGGCGCGCAGTCGCGTGATGATGCGCTCGGAATCGACGAGCGCCTTCGGGCATCCAAGACTGACGAAACTGACGCGTGGGGCGGACATGGACTTTTTTCCAAGAGATGAGAGCGAGATCGAGGATTGAGCCTCAGGCTCCGGAGATCGATCTACGCGCGCGGCTTTGAGCCATTTCGCGCGGCGCAATAGCACGCTTCGGCAGAGATGCAAACCTGCCAGCCGGCCAGGAAAAGGCGATGCGGCAAACGCTCGCCTGAAAGGGCGTCAGTGGCCGTCCGGCCCGAACCATGGCGCCAGGAAGGCAAAATGGTCGGGAAACTGCTGCACGGCGCCTCCCAGAAGCATGTTCACGGCGACATACAGGATGATCAGCAGGCCGATATAGGCGATCCAGCGGTATTTGTGCAGCAGGCGCGCGACGAAGGATGCGGCAAAGCCCATCAGCGCGATCGAAAGGACCAATCCGATGATCAGCACCGTGGGATGCTTCATGGCTGCGCCGGCGACGGCAAGCACGTTGTCGAGCGACATCGAGACGTCGGCGATGACGATCTGCCAGGCGGCCTGCGAGAAGGTCTTGCGCGGGCCTTTGCCAGCGATTTTGCCGTCCTTGTTGTAGTCGCCGTTCGACAGTGCTTCCGTCGCGTCGCGCTCATCCTCGTGGCTGACGCGCAGCTCGCGCCACATCTTCCAGCACACCCACAGAAGCAGGAGTCCGCCGGCGATGAGCAGCATGGGGCCGATGCTCAGCAGCCATTGCGTGATCAGGGCAAAGATTATGCGCAGGACGGTGGCTGCCGCGATGCCGACCAGGATGGCGCGCTTGCGCTGATCCGCGGGAAGCCCGGCCGCCGCGAGGCCGATCACAATCGCGTTGTCGCCCGCGAGCGCGAGATCGATTGCGACGACCTGGAGGAGAGCCGAAAGGCCTGCGGCAGTGAATATTTCCATCGACTAGAAATCCTTGCCTGAAATGAGCGTAGCCTTTACCGAGACGGCCCTAAAGGCATGGTCCATCGGCGTCAAGGCGCAGGTTTGGACATCGCCGGAAAACAACGCCGGCGGCGCAAGCCCTCAAGGATTTCGGGTGGTTGCCGGCAAGCTGGCGAGGCCGAAAACTAGTCGTAGAGATTATATTTGGCCCAGTCGGATTCCGGGATTTCGTCGCCGATCTTGTAGCGGAACTGCAGCACTTCCATATGGTCCGGCGCGGTCTGGCATTTGAACTTCAGCCGGTACCATTGGCCATTGCTGCGGAAGGCGGCGCCCGAGCTCTTGATGGCATCGGCGCTCATCTGCGGCGTGGCGAAGGCGTAGGCCACGACGCGGTCGGCCTTGTAGTTGCGATCGTCGTGGCTGATCCGGTCGAGCACCTCGGCGTCACAGCGCTGCTCGAGGCGAGTCTGCGGATCGAGTTTCATCAGGCCGGCGCGCAAGGCATTGTCCATCGCCTTGGCCGGCAAGACCGGCGTCAGCGACGCCAGAACCATCAGGCAGAGCTTTTTCATGGGCGCGAGAAGAAGCATATTTTGTCCGAGAAATCAAATAAACGGTGGTTTACCAACTGTTGACCGTTCCACCAATGCGCGCCGGAAACCGCTTCGTCTGACGGCGGCGCGCTAGGCTTCAGCTTCGATCACCGCGTCGTCACCTCGCTGCCGGTCTCGCTGGGCCTGCAGCTCGGTACCACGATCGGCGTCGGCGACGGCCAGTCGCTGCAGGCCTGGGGCCGCGCGGCCTGGGTGCATGAGTTCGAGCCAGACCGCTCGGTGAAGCCAAGCTTCCAGGCGGCTCCGGGCACCTCCTTCGTCATCCAGGGCACCTCGGCCGCCGAGGACGCGGTTGCGGTCAATGCCGGGCTGAAGATGAACTGGAGCTCAAACACCTCGATGTTCGCCGCCTTCGACGGCAAGTTCGGTGACGGCTTGCAGAGCTATGGCGGCGATGTCGGTCTCAAGGTGAACTGGTAGAGGGACTGGCGACCAACCTCGACCGAGGATCGCGCCCCGATCCTGCGAAGCTTGAACCGCGATGCAAGGTGGCGGAGGGAGTGGTTTTTAAACTCTTCGATTCCATAGCTCGCCGAACTTCTGTTGGTTGCGAGAGGGAGGTTGGGCGGAAGAGCAGCAAATATTCAAACAGGCGCTGGCGCGGTCGATCTGCGACAACTTCACAACGAATTAAACGATCAATGGTGCGCTCGACCTAGGGAATGGCAAGTGGGGTAAAGGTAGGGGTCCATTCTGGCTTGCTGGTGAGCTTTGCGACGGTCGCAATGGCAGAGGCAAGTGGGCAGATTAAAACTTGTAGCTCACACCAACGCGAACTGCGTGGTCTCGAATTTTCATAGTTTCGATCACATCCGGAAAGACTGGGGCCTCATTTCCGCTTGCGGTCCCGAAGTCAGTGTAGCGATACTCTAGTCGCGCGCTCCATTTATCAGCGAACGCGTACTCCAATCCGGCACCGATGGTCCAACCGGTTTTGGTCTTCGTCCAAGATTGCAAAGTTGCCGGGTCCGGGCCGCCGGCAAAGCGGAAATTGCCAAAGGCAACGCCACCGGTAACATAGGGCAGGAAGCGATCGAAGGCGTATCCGACCCTAACGCGCGCGGAGCCTTGCCAGCGCAAATCGGCGCTACCGGCACCCAAACTTAAAATTGGCTTGTTAAAACTGCCTTTGACATTGGCGTATTCGATATCGCCTTCCACACCAACGACAAGCGGCGAGTCGAATTGGTGATTGTATCCAACGTACAGGCCACCAACAAAGCCGCTTGGAGTAAAAGTCCCGCTTGGGTAAGGGGCGTGAGGGCCGTTGAAACTGTAGCTGGTCCTCGCCCACTCGTAACCGGCTTGAGCCCCGACGTAGAGCCCCGTCCAGTTGTACGTAGACGCCACCGGGTCCGAGGCTAGAACGCCAGCAGCGAAAGCGCCGCCAGTAGAAGCAATGAGAGTTGCGGTCGCGAGCAGAATCGATTTCATGCCAGGCTCCGTGTTACGCATCAGGGGCTATAGGAGCAACGTCTTAGCGGCAACATCTGTACTTCCGAGCCTTCAGGCGATTTCAATGCCCTGTTGCGGCGAAGCAACACGACCTGGAAAGGGACGTTATCAGAGCACGTCATGGCCGGCGGGACGCATGGATTTTCACAGGGGCGGGCCGGTCAGGTTGGAGATTCATAAGCTGCCAAGAGGGTGAGAGATGCTGTTGCATGGCGTCGCATACCGTCTGAATCAATAGCATTTCGAATAGCGGGCATTTTGGCGGGTAAGCTTTGAAAAAATGCTAAATTATTAAATTAAATCAAGTCATTGTGGCGGAGGGAGTGGGATTCGAACCCACGGTGAACTTGCGCCCACGCCGGTTTTCAAGACCGGTGCCTTAAACCGCTCGGCCATCCCTCCATCGTGATCTTCACGAGGCGCTTCGTCCTGTTGGTGCCAAAGGCCGTGCCGACAGGATCGAGAGCGCCCATGCTCTAGTGCGACGCGCAAAGACCTGTCAATCGCAGGAACGGCTCAATCCATTGTTTTGCGGACCCGGGGACAGCCGGTTCGTTGCATTGACAGTGCCGTCAAGAGCCTGTCAATCTCAATCTGCTAATATTTCAAACAGGGGGCAATCGTGAAGAAAACCTACGAGAAACCCGTGCTGACAAAGCGTGGCATGCTGTCTCGTGCGACGGCCCAGCAGGTGCCGTCCGATGCGCGGGCGGATTAGCGGACAACCTTTACTCTTATTCGGATTTGATGCCGTCGATCTTGTGGGCCGACGTTGTTGGCAGCAGGGCATTCTCGAAGAGCGCGGATTTTCCGAGCGTGGTGGTATCGCCTCGCGCCATAATCTCGCCCTGTTGCGGCCATAATCGATTAACATCGTAATAAGCAATTCCTGTGCAAAAGGGATTGGGGATCAAGGTGTTGGCCTGGCGGGCGACTTCTGGCCCCGACGGGTGGCAGCACGGTAGGGGACAATCGAAAACATGCAGATTCCGGCGCGCCCGCGTCTTCGTCGCGCTTCTGCTTTCGCCCTGTGCGCCCTTTCGGGCCTGCTTTTGGCTGCCTGCGCCTCGCAGCCCGAACCCAAAGGGATGATCTACAAGAAGGCCCGCTCCAAGGAATATTTCGCCGAATCCGAATATGGCGTGAAAGCGAGCCCGCGTGTCCAGTTCATGCGGCGCGGCGGCGGCCGCGACCAGCTCGGCAAGCCCTACCAGGTGCGCGGCAAGTGGTACTATCCCAAGGAAGACAAGGGCTACGCCAAGGTCGGGCTTGCTTCCTGGTATGGCGATGCGTTCCACGGCCGGCTGACCGCCAATGGCGAGATCTATGACATGACGCATCTGACGGCGGCGCATCCGACGATGCCGCTGCCGAGCTATGCCCGCGTCACCAATCTGGAGACCGGCAGCTCGGTGATCGTGCGCGTCAATGACCGCGGCCCCTATCACGAAGGCCGCATCATCGACGTCTCCGAACGCGCGGCGCAGATGCTCGACTATGCCAAGGTCGGCACGGCCAGGGTCAAAGTCGAATATGTCGGCCGCGCGCCGCTCGACGGCGACGACGACCGGTATCTGGTGGCTTCCTACCACCCCGGCAACAACCGGCCGGATCCTTCGGACGGCCTACCGACCGGCGTGATGGTGGCCATGAACGGCCCATCGCCGAGCCTGCCGGTGGGCGCGCCGCCGGCCGCCGTGCCGTTCCCTGGCCAATTGACCAATTCGGGCGAGGCCTTTGCCGCGCAACCGGGCCTGTCGGAGCAGCCGGCCGTGCAGCCGGCTGCATTCTCGGTGCAGGGCGCCAGCGATGTCGTGCTGCCCGATTTCGGGCCGATCGTACCGGAACGGCCGGATCTTACGCTCCCGTCGAACTCGCCCTTCGCCATGGCTTCGCTGTCTTACGCGGACGAAAGGGTAAAGCGCGCGGATGTCTTTGCGGCGCTCGATGCCGGCGGCATGTCGCCGGCCGATGTCCTGCAGTCGTGGCGGAAATCGATCCGTCAGGAACAGACGCCCGCATCCGACTACGTCGCCGCCGGCTCCTTCGACGAGGCCGCGGAGGCAAAGCGCGTGGCCGCGGCGCTCGAGCCGTTCGGCCGGGCCGAGATCCAGCGCACCGAACTCGACGGCAATGACTGGTATGCGGTCAACGTCTACCCGGACGGCCATGGCAGCATCGACGACCTGCTTCAGGCAGCCTGGTCGCATGGCGCGCCGGATGCGCTGGCTGTGCGTAACTGATCAAATTCGCGCGGCCCGTTGATCCGGTCGAAACAATCCTGATAGCTTGGCCGCGGGGTAGTTTTGCGCAATTCCGGGTGGCTCCACGCTTCCGGTATTGCCCAGATTGGGTCGACATTTCATGCAATTGCGCCTTTTTCCACCTTTCGCCAGCCTTCTGGGATTGGTGCTGGCGCTGCTTTGCTCCGTCCCGGCCGGCGCGCAGCTTTTCGAGACCAAGGCGACGCAGGCGTTCATGATCGATGCCGACACCGGCACCGTGCTCTTCGCCAAGGACCCCGACAAGCCGATCCCGCCGGCCTCGATGGCCAAGCTGATGACGATGGAAATGGTCTTCAACGCCATCAAGTCGAAGCGGATCACGCTCGACGACACTTTCGTCGTCAGCGAAAACGCCTGGCGCACCGGCGGCGCGCCATCCGGGACCTCGACCATGTTCGCCAAGCTCAAATCCGCGGTCCGCGTCGAGGATTTGATCCAGGGCGTCACCGTGCAGGCGGCCAATGACGGCTGTATCGTGCTCGCCGAGGGCATGGCGGGCTCGGAAGCGAATTTCGCCGCCCAGATGACCGATCGCGCCCGTCAGCTCGGCCTCTCGAAATCCACCTTCGTCAATTCGACCGGCCTGCCGGCGGACGGCCAGCAGACGACGGTGCGGGAGCTGACGATGCTGGCGCTGCATCTGTGGCGCGACTATCCGGAATTCTTCCACTACTACGGCCAGCCGGACTTCACCTGGAACAAGATATCGCAGAGGAATCGCAATCCGCTGATCGCCATGGGCATCGAAGCCGACGGCTTCGTGGCCGGCGCCAGCGAGCAGGCGGGCTTCGGCCTGGTCGGCACCGTCAGCCACAACGGCACGCGCGTGATCGCCGCTCTCAGCGGACTGGCAAATGACCGCGAACGCTCCGAAGAGGCGCGCAAGCTGCTCGACTGGGGCTCGCGGTCATTCCAGAAGACCGAGATCTTCGCCAAGGACGAGGTGGTCGGCGAAGCAGAGGTTTTCGGCGGCGCCAAGTCGGGCCTAGCCTTGAAAGCCAAAGGCCCGGTGGACATCTTTCTGCCGATCGCCAACCGCGACAAGCTGACCGCCAGGATCGTCTACCAGGGCCCGGTGTCGGCGCCGATCGAGGAAGGGCAACCGGTCGGGGAACTGCGCGTTTGGATAGGCGACACGCTGAGCCAGCAGACGCCGCTCTATGCCGCCGAGTCGGTGAAGGTGGGTACGCTGCCGCAGCGCGCGCTCGACGCGGCCAAGGAACTCGCTGTCGGCTGGCTGCGTCAGAAACATTTGTGATCGGGCAAGTTCGTGGACCTTTTGTCGGACGAGAGCTATGACAGCGGCCAGCATGGGCAAAGGCAGTCTCGATTGGCGAGCGGATTTTTCATCACCTTCGAGGGCGGCGAAGGAGCAGGCAAGTCGACGCAGATCGAGCGGCTGGCGCGGCGCATGCGCGCCAAGAAGTATGAGGTGCTGGTCAGCCGCGAACCGGGTGGATCGCCCGGCGCCGAGGCCGTAAGGCATGTGCTCCTGTCCGGGGCGGCCGAGCCGTTCGGCCCGAAGATGGAGGCGATCCTGTTCGCCGCCGCGCGCTCCGACCATGTCGAGCAGGTCATCCGGCCGGCGGTCGAGCGCGGCTCGGTCGTGCTGTGCGACCGTTTCATCGATTCCTCGCGCGTCTACCAAGGGGTCACGGGCGGCCTCGATGCCGATTTCATGAAGGCGCTGGAGGCAGTGGCCATCAACGGCATGATGCCGGACATGACGCTGATCTTCGACATCGATCCCGCTGAAGGCCTCAAGCGGGCCGCCGCGCGGCGCGGCGCCGGGGACGCCGCCGACCGCTTCGAGAAGGAGACATTGGCCATCCACCGGCGACGGCGCGAGGCTTTCCTTGCCATCGCCGAGGCGGAGCCGGAGCGCTGCATCGTCGTCGACGCTTCCGCCGATCCCGATACGGTGGAGGATGTCGTCACCGCCGCCGTCTTCGCGGCGCTGGAAGAACGGATGCCGGCGCAAAGGATTGAGACGGCGCCTGCATGATCTTCGAACGCATCGCCCCCGAGCAGCATGACACGCTGGACGGCGTGCCTGAGCCGGCTGAAACGCCGCGGCTGATCGGCCACGCGACGGCGGCAGGGATGCTTGCCGGCGCCTACCGCGCCGGCAAGCTGCCGCATGCGCTGATTTTCGCCGGGCCGCAAGGCATCGGCAAGGCGACGCTGGCGTTCCACATGGCGCACCATCTTCTGAGATATCCGGATTTCAAGACGGCGCCCGACGCGCTCGCCGTTCCCGATCCGGCCTCCTCGCTGTTTCGCCAGATTGCCACCGGCGCGCATCCTTCGGTGCTGCATCTCACCCGTCCGGCCAATGACAAGACCAAGAGCTTCAAGACGGTGCTGACCGTCGACGAGATCCGCAAGGTCAGCCGCTTCCTCTCGATGACCTCGCATGACGGCAGCTACCGCGTCGTCATCGTCGATCCGGCCGACGACATGAACATCAATGCCGCCAATGCCTTGCTCAAGAATCTCGAAGAGCCGCCGGCACGCACCCTGTTCATTCTGGTGGTGCACGCACCGGGCAGTCTGTTGCCGACGATCCGCTCGCGCTGCCAGATGGTGCGGCTCGCGCCTCTGGCCGCCGACGAGCTGATGGCGGTGCTGGAAAATGTCGAGCCGCCGCCGCCGGACGATCCGGCCGCGCGCGCAGCACTTGCCGAGCGGGCAGGGGGCAGCGCCCGCAACGCGATCCTGCTCACCCAATATGGCGGGCTGGAGATCGCCGGAGCGCTCGACGCACTGGTGGCGGCCAGGAAGCCCGACATTGCCGGCGCCCACCGCCTTGCCGAGGCCGTGGCGGGACGCGATCAGGCGATCCAGTTCGACATCTTCAACCGCCGCGCGCTCGACCTGCTTTCGACCGCCGCCAGCGAAGCGGCGCTGGCCGGCGACCTCGCCAGGGCCAAATCGCTGTCCGAGGCTTGGCACGAAGCGCTGAACACGATATCTGAGGCCGAGACCTACAACCTCGACAAGAAGCAGCACGCTCTGACCATGATCGACCGCTTGAATTCTGCGATGCGAATGTGAATGCGCCCTTGTCCTCGGGATGGCAATCGCCGTCTCGATGAGATATCCACCGCCACACTTCCCATTCAGACATTCATGGCGATTTCATCCATGGCACGCGAAAAATTCTATCTGACCACCCCGATCTTTTATCCGAATGGCAAGCCGCATATCGGCCATGCCTATACGGTCATTGCCAGCGACGCGCTGGCCCGCTTCCAGCGGCTGGACGGCAAGGACGTGTTCTTTCTCACGGGCACTGACGAGCATGGTCTCAAGATGCAGCAGACGGCCGAGAGGGAAGGCATCACGCCCTTAGAGCTTGCCGACCGCAATTCAGCAATCTTCCGCTCGATGACCGAGACCCTCGGCGCCTCAAATGACGAATTCATCCGCACGACCGAACCACGCCATTACGCGTCCTGCCAGGCGATCTGGAAGGCGATGGCCACGAATGGCGACATCTATCTGGACCGCTACAGCGGCTGGTATTCGGTGCGGCAGGAGGCCTATTTCGACGAGAGCGAAACCACGCTCGGCGAGGATGGCGTGCGCCGCGAACCGCTTGGATCGCCAGTCGAATGGAACGAGGAGGAAAGCTATTTCTTCCGGCTGTCCGCCTATCAGGACAAGTTGCTGGCGCTGTATGAAACCCAGCCGGATTTCGTCGGTCCGGCGGAGCGCCGCAACGAGGTGATGAGCTTCGTCAAGTCCGGCCTGAAGGATCTGTCGATCTCAAGAACCACCTTCAAGTGGGGCGTTCCGGTGCCCGGCGACGACAAGCATGTTATGTATGTGTGGGTCGATGCTTTGACCAACTACATCACCGCCGCCGGTTATCCCGATACCAAGTCCCAGAAATGGAGCTTTTGGCCGGCCACGCATGTCATCGGCAAGGATATCGTGCGCTTCCATGCCGTTTACTGGCCGGCATTCCTGATGTCGGCGGGGATCGAGCTGCCGAAACGGGTCTTTGCCCACGGTTTCCTGTTCAACCGCGGCGAGAAGATGTCGAAGTCGGTTGGCAATGTCGTCGACCCGTTCGCCATGGTCGAACATTACGGACTCGACCGCGTGCGCTACTTCTTCCTGCGCGAGGTGCCGTTCGGCCAGGACGGCAGTTACAGCCATGAGGCGATCGTCAACCGCACCAATGCCGATCTCGCCAACGGCCTCGGCAATCTGGCGCAGCGGTCGCTGTCGATGATCGCCAAGAACTGTGGTGGCAAGGTGCCGGCGCGCGGCGACCTTACCGAGGCCGACACGGCGATCCTCGACCAGGCGATCGAAGCGTTGGCGGTTTCTCGCAGGGCGATGGCGGAGCAGGGCATCCACCTGGCGCTGGCGGCGATCTTCGGCGTTGTTGCCGAAGCCGATCGCTATTTCGCTTCGCAGGAGCCCTGGGCGCTCAAGAAGACCGACCCGGAGCGCATGGAAACAGTCTTGTGGACAACGGCCGAACTGGTGCGGCGTGTGGCACTGCTTTGCCAGCCCTTCGTTCCCGGATCGGCCGCGAAACTGCTCGACCTGTTGGCCGTGCCCGCGGACAAACGCGCTTTCGAGCATGTCCACGCCGACCACGCGCTGGTGCCCGGCGCGGCATTGCCGGCGCCGGAGGGCGTGTTTCCGCGCTATATCGAGCAGGACGGCAACAACTGATGCTGGTCGACAGCCATTGCCATCTCGACTTTCCGGACTTCGCCGAGGAGCGGGCGGCTATCGTCGCCCGCTCCCTCGCCGCCGGCATCGGTCGCATGGTGACGATCTCGACGCGCGTGAGGCGCTTTCAGCAAATCCTTGAAATCGCTGAAACTTTCAATGAGGTCTATTGCTCGGTCGGCACTCATCCGCACAATGCCGCGGAAGAGCTGGACGTCACCGCCGACGAGCTGGTGCGGCTTTCCGACCATCCCAAAGTGGTGGCGATCGGCGAAGCCGGGCTCGATTACTATTATGACAAGGCGCCGCGCGATGCGCAGGCGCAAGGCTTTCGCACCCATATCGCGGCCGCGCGCCGGACCGGCCTGCCGCTGGTCATCCATTCGCGCGATGCCGACGACGACATGGCGGCGATCCTCGAGGACGAAACAGGGAAGGGCGCTTTCCCCTTCATTCTGCACTGTTTTTCGTCCGGACGCAGGCTGGCCGAAGTCGGCGTGGCGCTGGGCGGCTATGTCTCCTTTTCCGGCATCCTGACCTTCAAGAATTCCACCGAATTGCGCGCCATCGCCGCCGACGTCCCGCGCGACCGGCTGCTGGTCGAAACAGACGCACCCTACCTTGCGCCGGTCCCGCATCGCGGAAAACGCAACGAACCGGCCTATGTGGCGAACACGGCAAAGGTGCTTGCCGAGACCATCGGCGTAAGCGACGCCGAGATCGCCGATATCACCACCGGAAACTTCTTCCGGTTGTTCACCAAGATGCCGCGTCCCGACAGGGCGACAGGCTGAGGCATGGGCGACCGGCTGCGCTTTACCGTTCTTGGTTGCGGCTCATCGCCCGGCACGCCGCGCATCACCGGCGATTGGGGCAATTGCGACCCCAAGAATCCGAAGAACCGACGCATGCGCACGGCCGCGCTGGTCGAGCGTATTGCCGCCGACGGCGCGCGTACCACGGTCGTCATCGACACCGGGCCGGATTTCCGCGAGCAGATGCTGCTGGCCTCCGTCCAGCGCATCGACGCGGTCGTCTACACGCATCCGCATGCCGACCATATCCACGGCATCGACGATCTGCGCGGCTACGTGCTCGAGCAACGCCATCGCATCGATGTCCATGCCGACGAGCCGACCATGCTGCGGCTGCGCCAGGCGTTCGGCTATTGCTTCGAGACGCCACCCGGCAGCTCTTATCCGCCGATCGTTGAGGCTCACATCATCGACCACGCGAAGCCGGTGGTGATCGAAGGCGAGGGCGGCGCCCTCACCTTAGAGCCGCTGCCGCAGTTTCATGGCGATATCATCTCGCTCGGCTTCCGCATCGGCGGGCTTGCCTATTGCCCCGATATCAGCGGCTTCCCGGACGCCACCATCGAGCGTTTGCGCGGCCTCGACATGCTGGTGATCGACGCGCTGCAGTACAACACCCATCCCAGCCATCTGTCGCTCGGCCAGGCGCTGGAGTGGATCGAAAAGCTGGCGCCGAGGAATGCCGTGCTGACGCATATGCATGTGCCGCTCGACTACGCCGCCGTGATGGCCGAAACGCCGGATCACGTGGTGCCGGCCTATGACGGCATGGTGCTCGAAATCCCTTACGAGTCAGAACGATAGCGTCAGCTGCTCAGTTTGTGTTGCAGTTCGTCTGTCGAACGTTCGGTAGAGATATCGAAGTCGCGAAGCGTTACGGGGAGTAATCCGCGGAGTTCGTCGCCAGCAGCGAAAGCCGCAGCAATTCCTGGGTATGCGCCCGACCCGTTAGTTCCATAATACATGTTATGCGACTTTCTGATATGGCAACGGAGATGCCGAGAGCGCGATGTCACACAGCGCTGCTCGCCAGCCGCACGGAGTTGTTGCGCATTCGCACGCCGTCACCTTCCATTTCAAACACGACGATGATCCGCTGCTTCATTGGGGACCCGGAGATTTCTCACGATGCCCACTATAGCGAGCACACCGGCTCAAGGCGATCCGTCCGCCCTGCACCAGCCCCATGCTGCCGTGTCCGAACTTGGTTGCAACATCTCGTATTCCTGACGGGTAGGAAGCACAAGTCGGCCATCGTTTCGGCAACATCTCTATTCGGAACTCAACCGCCGAACCTCGCGTTGGCCTGGTGAGCGGTTTGAGGACCTTTGCATGCGTTCACGGCTTGAGTTGGCGAGCGGCACGGAATTGTCTTTCCTCACGGCTGGAGAGCCCTCCAAACCGGCTCTTCTGCTTCTTCACGGTTTTCCGAGTTCCTCCAGGACCTTTCGCCACGTTATTCCCGCATTGTCGAAGGTGGCTTATGTGGTTGCTCCCGACATGCCTGGGTTCGGCATGTCCGATGCTCTGCCCGAGCCGTCTTTTGATGGTTTTGCCGATGCGATCTCGGAGTTGCTCGGCCACCTCTCGGTCGGCTCGCGCTACATCTACCTGCATGACTTTGGCGCGCCGGTCGGCCTGCGGATAGCCATGCAGGCTCCCGATGCGGTGTTGGGCTTGATCGTCCAGAACGCCAACGCGCATCGGAGCGGAATGGGGCCATCATGGAAGGCGACGCAGGACTTTTGGGCCAATCCGAACCGCGACAATGAAGCGAAAGCCACCGCGCATCTGACCTTCGAGGGCACGCGCGATCAGTATGTGGCAGGTGTTCCCGACGATGTGGCCGCACAAATTCCGCAGGAGAACTGGGAGGAAGACTGGCGCGTGATGCAGCGCCCCGGAGGCATCGAGACGCAGCGCGCGCTTATTGCGGACTATGGCAACTACGTCGCTGGTTTCGACGCGATTGCGGACTATCTGCAGCGCCGGCAGCCTCGCGCCCTGATGCTGTGGGGTCGGCATGACACGTTCTTTGACCTGGCAGAGACGCTATCATGGATGCAGGCCCTGCCGAGGATGGAAGCACACATTCTCGACGGGCCTCATTTCCTGCTGGAAACGCATGCCAACCAAGCTGCGTCGTTGATGGTCGACTTCCTGGAACGGCAATAGAACAGTCCTTGAGGTCTGGCCGGCCCGAACGCGGCCGACGCCCGGGCTACATTGTCCGGCATCAATGTTCTGGCCACTGCCTGTCGGCCATTTTTACTCGGTACCGTCTCGCTTGCCTGGCGCTACGGCAGCCGCTTCGTCACGGCCCGCGAGGTTCACGCCCAGGGCGTCGAAGCCGCTTTGCGGCACATTCCGGAAGGCGCGCGTGTCGTCGTCACTTTCGACTCCGACAGCCTCGATCCATCGATCATGCCGGGAGTGGCCGCGCGCACGCCCGGCGGCCTCACCTACACGCAAGCGATCGATCTGATCGCAGGCCTCGGCAAGCGGGCGAGGATTGCTGGATTCGACCTTGTCGAGCTTTATCCTCCCGCCGATATTGACGGCGTGTCGGCGCTCACGGCCGCCCGTCTTCTTGTCAACGTGATCGGCGCCATTGTCCGGCAGACCGGCTGAGATCCGATCGGTTGGTCTAGAAAAAGCTGTTCAGAAATGCCGATGCCTCGTCTGAAACACCGACGATCTTGTTGGTCGCCTGGCGATAGAATTTGAAATTGAGCTCGGTCTCGGGCCGGCCGTCCTTCCAATCCTTGAAGCGCTTGAGCTCATTGCGACCCAAACGTCTCGTCGCCAAGGCGGTGCGGCGGACGGCAATGCTGACGCGCGGCGTCTGCCGTACGAGATCGGAGCGTCTTGGGATAGCCGCCGAGGAGGTCACGACGCCGCGTGCGACAAGCCCCTGCCCGCCTTCGTTCTCGCTTGCGAACAGGAAGATGACGTCGCCCTCGGCGATGCGCTTGCCGCCATACATGGTTTTCTGGGCGGCGAACACGAACGCCTCCGCCGCCGGGTCCTCGATTTCGGTCTTGATGGCGTATGCCATGCCCTACGGTTCCCGGCTGAGGCCTATCCGGTAACTCAGCACGCGCCGGCCGGCCGGCTCGATCAGCATGACGCCCGGCTTGTCGGCGAACTCGCCGTCGTAATCGACGGGACTGGCGATGCCGCGCCAGGGCTCGATGCACAGGAAGGGCGCGCCGCCGGGCTTGGACCAGATGCCCAGCTCGTTGAAACCCTGCCACGACATCTCTATCGCCGGCCCGCGCCCGGCGGCATAGCGCACGCTGGTGCTGGCCGGCCTGTCGAGGATGACGGCGTCATCGTCGAACAGTTTTTCGGAAAGCGGCAACGTCTTTCCCTCGATGGGTGTCGGTTGCGGGTCCGTCAGTAGCAGGCCGTCCTTCAGGCGGCGGACCGGCGCCGGCTCATCGTCGGCGAAGGTCAGCCGGTAGGCCTCCTTGGGCAGTTCCGGCAGCAGCGGCCAGTTGAACGCCGGATGCGCGCCGACCGAGGCGGGCAGCGGCTCGTCGCCCGTGTTGGCGATCTCGAAGGTCACGCCGAGCAGCCGGGGTTTCAGCTCGTAGCCGATGGCGAGGCGAAAGGCGAAGGGATAGTGCGTTCGCGTCTCGGCATCATCCGTCAGCACCAATGTGCAGGCGGTCGGCCCCTGCTCCGCCCAGGCAAAGCGCCGGTCGCGGGCAAAGCCGTGCTGCGTCATGGGATAGGTTTGGCCGCGATGCCGCAGTTGGTCGCCCTTGAGCCGGCCGACGATCGGGAACAGGACCGGCGAATGACGGCGCCAGACGGGGCCTGCCTGCCACAGAAGCTCGGTGCCGTCGCCATCGCGCAGCGAGACCAGTTCGGCCCCCTGCCCGACGACGGTCGCCGAAATGCCGTCAGCGTGAAGCGTCAGTTGTTCCATTGCGTCCTCGCGGCTGGCTGGTCTGGCCGGCAGGCTAGCAAAAGGCCGCGCGTGAACTCAAGCGCGGCAGGCAGATCGCACCTTGGTCCTGGACGCCTTGGTGCGCAATCGACAAAAATGGCCGGAGGTTTCCCTCCGGCCATTCCGAGATCAGCAGCGTTGCCTGCTACGGTCCGGCCTATTCGCGCTCGCCGGTGAAATTCAAGAGCAGCTGGAAGATGTTGATGAAGTTCAGATAGAGCGAGAAGGCGCCGAAGACGGCGAGCTTCTGCTGCGATTCCGCGTCGAAATTCTCGGCGTACTGCTCCTTGATCGTCTGCGTGTCCCAGGCGGTCAGGCCGACGAAGACGGCAATGCCGATCACCGAGATGGCGAACTGCAGCGCGGTCGAACCGAGGAACAGGTTGACCAGGCTGGCGATGACAACGCCGATCAGACCCATGATCAGGAAGGACGAGAACTGCGTCAGGTCGCGCCTGGTCGTGTAGCCGTAGAGGCTGGTGGCGCCGAACATCGTGGCGGCGATGAAGAAGGTGCGTGCGATGCTGGTCGAGGTGAAGACCAGGAACACCGAGGCAAGCGAAAGGCCCATGACGGCGCAGAAGGCCCAGAACATCGCCTGCGCGCTCGCGGCTGACATGGTCTGCATCCTGAACGAGAAGAGCATGACGAAGGCGAGCGGCGCCAGCATCACCACCCATTTCAGCGGGCTGGAGAAGATCGGCACGTAGAGCGCGGGCGTCGAGGCCACGAAGAAGGCGACGAGGCCGGTGACGACGAGGCCGAGGCCCATATAGTTGTAGACGCGCAGCATGTGCTTGCGCAGGCCTTCGTCATAGACGGCTCCGGCCTGGACGCCGGCGCCCGTTCGGTATCCCAGATTGGGGCTGTTCATTTGGTTCTCCTTGGTTCTCAGTAGAGGGTCTGTTTTCAGTAGAGCGTTCTGGCGAGTTTCTCGGCGGCATGGTCGAGATTGCCGGCGTCGCTGCGTCCGACCACGGCATAGGCGACCTCGCCGATCTGGAAATACGCAGTCGAAATGTCATTGGAGGGCGCGACCGTGGGCTTCACGACGTCGAACGTGCCGGGCCTGATGGCGAACAGCGAGACGAGACCGAGATCCTTGGTCTCCACCGCCACCTCGACGCTCGGCCCGAATTGCGAGGGGTAGACCTGGACATCGCGGATTTTCCAGTCGTCGGGCAGCGACGGCATGACGATCGCCGTGGCGGCGCGGATTTCGTCGGCATCGTAGCCCGGCGCCTCCTGCTGCGACGGCATCGTCTCGCGCACCAAAGTCGTGCGGTGCGCCCTGACCGCATCCTCGACATAGGCCGGCGGCTGCGTCGAGGCGACCACCTTGGTCACCGCGATCGGCCCGAAAATGCCGTTGGCCAGCCAGCCCGCTGCGACCAGCACGGCCGCGGCCGCGGCCCGCTGCAGCACGGCAAGGATACGTCCCCTGGCAAGTGCCCTTTCCAGCCGCCGCGCCGCCTCTGTCGTGGCCGGACGCGCCATGCCGACTGGGCCTGCAAGCGCAACTCGCAGTTCATCGCGCGTCCTCAAATCGGACATCACGCGCGCCGCCGCTTCCGGGCGCGCGGCGAGGAACGCCTCGACCTCGATGCGGCGGGCGACATCCAGTTGATCGTCGACATAGGCGTCGAGATCGGCATCGGTCACGGGGTCGACAATGGCGGTCATTGATCGTCTCCCACGATCCTGAGATGAGGCTTGGTCTTCGGCGTCGCGCCTTCTTCCATCTCGCGCAGCGCGGCACGCGCGCGGCCGATGCGCGACATCAGCGTTCCGAGCGGCACGCCGATGACTTCGGCGGCCTGCTGATAGGAAAGCCCCTCGATAGCAACGAGATGGAGCGCTGAGCGCTGCTCCTCCGGCAGCGAAAGAAACGCTTCCCGCACTTGCGACAGGCGCACCGAATGGTCCTGTGCTGCCGGCATGCTTTGGTCCGCAACAAGGCCGGCCTGTTCGATGCGCGCCGCCTCGGAGCGGCGCGAGCGCATGCGGTCGATGAAGATGTTGTGCACGATCGCCAGAAGCCAGGCACGCAAATTGCCGCCCGAGCGAAAGGTCGCGCGTCGCTCATAGGCGCGCACCAGCGCGTCATGGACGAGATCCTCGGCGTCGGCGCTGTCGCGCGTCAGCGAGCGCGCGTAGCGCCGCAGCGACCCCAACTGCCCGACGATGTCGAAGCGTGCCATCGACCGTTTCATGCCCTGTTTACGGAGCATGTAGGGATTTTAATCCCCTGCCCGGCATTTCTTTTCGTGCCGCCCGTGTCTGAGGAAACCGCTGGCGCGGCGGGGTCGATTTGCGTATCAATCCGCCGCCATTGGAGTCCTTTTCGATGTTCGAGACCCTGCAGCCCGCCCCCGCCGACAAGATCCTTGCCCTGATCGGCCTCTATCGCAACGACCCGCGGCCCGGCAAAGTCGACCTCGGTGTCGGCGTCTACAAGGACATCGACGGCAGGACGCCGGTGATGCGCGCCGTGCGCGAGGCCGAGAAGCGGCTGCTGGCCAGCCAGGACACCAAGACCTATCTCGGCCTTGCCGGCGATACCGGCTTCAACGCCGCCATGATCAAGCTCGCCTTCGGCGAGAAGGCCGACCCTTCGCGCATCCGCGCGGCACAGGCGCCGGGCGGATCGGGCGCGCTCAGGCTGGTGGCGGAGCTTCTGCAGCGCACGCGCGCCGGCGCGACCGTGTGGCTGTCCGACCCGACCTGGCCGAACCATCTGCCGGTGATGCGCGCCGCCGGTCTGCAAGTCCGCGACTATCCCTATTTCGATGCCGCTTCCGGCGCTGTCCGCTTCGACGAGATGCTGGCGACGCTCAAGATGGCCAACAGTGGCGATGTCGTGCTGCTGCATGGCTGCTGCCACAACCCGACCGGCGCCAATCTGGATGCCGCGCAGTGGGCCAAGGTCACCGACGTGCTGCTGGAGCGCGGTCTGCTGCCTTTCGTCGACATTGCCTATCAGGGCTTTGGCGAGGGCCTCGACGCCGACGCCGCCGGTCTGCGGCTCTTGGCCGGCAAGGTGCCGGAAATGGTCGTCGCCTCGAGCTGTTCGAAGAATTTCGCCGTCTATCGCGACCGCGTCGGCGCCGCGATGGTCATGGCCAAGGACGGCACCCAGGCGGACGTGGCGATGAGCCAGATGCTGGCGGCGGCGCGCGCGCTCTATTCGATGCCGCCGGACCATGGCGCCGCGGCCGTGCGCATGGTGCTGGAGGACGCCAGCCTGAGAAAGGATTGGGAGAGGGAGCTCGAGGAGATGCGGCTGCGCATGCTCACGCTGCGCGTCGCCTTCGCCGAAGCCCTCAGGCGTCAGTCCAACTCCGATCGCTTCGATTTCGTCGCCAGCCATCGCGGCATGTTTTCGCGGCTCGGCTTGACCGAGGCGCAAGTCGAACGCCTGCGCGCCGAGCACGCCGTCTATATGGTCGGCGACAGCCGCATCAACGTGGCCGGCCTGCCGGAGGACGGCATGGACGATCTCGCCAAGGCGATCGTTTCGGTGCTTGACTGAGGCTGTGGACAACTCGTTTCGGTGTCCGGCCAGGATTGGTCGGACGCTGACCGCGGGATAGGCTCAATTCATGAAGCCCTCCAAGGACATTTCCCGGCTGATCGAGATCATGGCGGCGCTGCGAGCGCCGAAGACCGGCTGCCCCTGGGATATCGAGCAGAATTTTACGACCATCGCGCCCTACACGATCGAGGAGGCCTATGAAGTGGCCGACGCGATCGCACGCGGCGATTTCGACGATCTGCGCGAGGAGCTGGGCGATCTGCTGCTGCAGGTCGTCTACCATGCGCAGATGGCCGAGGAGATCGGCGAGTTCGCTTTCGGCGATGTCGTCGAGGCCATCACCACCAAGATGATCCGCCGCCATCCGCACGTCTTCGGCGACGAGAAGGCGCGCAGCGCGGGCATGGCCAAGGGCATGTGGGAGAAGATCAAGGCGGTTGAAAAAGCCGAGAAGCGCGACGCCCGGCTCGCGCGCGGGCTCGATCCGGAAGATCACGGCAAAGGCTATCTCGACAGCGTGCCGGTCGCGCTCCCTGCCCTGACGCGCGCCCTGAAGCTGCAGGAGAAGGCAGCGCGCGTCGGCTTCGACTGGAGCGAGGCAGCCCCGATCCTCGACAAAATAGAGGAAGAGATCGGCGAATTGCGCGAGGCGCTCGCCACCGGTGACGCGGCTCCGATCAAGGACGAGTTCGGCGACATGCTGTTTGCCGTCGTCAACCTCGGCCGCCACCTCAAGCTCGATTCGGAAGCGGCGCTCAGCGGCACCAACGACAAGTTCCGCTCGCGCTTTCACTATGTCGAGCAAGCCTTGGAAGCTTCGGGCGGTTCACTGGAGAAGGCAACGCTCGACGAAATGGAAGCGCTCTGGCAGGAGGCCAAAAGCGGCAAGGAATCAGCCGATTAGCTGCCCTTGCGATGCAGGCGGCTCTCGATTTCCCGCCTGGCGCTATGCGTGGCCGTGAGCGAGAGGGTGACGCTGCCGTCCTCATTGTCGGCGCGCGAAACGACGTCGCCGTTGCGGTAGAGCCAGTCGACCTGGCCGAGCTGAGCCGGGCTCAACGTCACCGTCATCGTTTCCAGCTCGCCCGACACCCGCGTTTCGATGAGCGCTTTCAGCGTGTCCAGTCCTTCGCCGGTCACCGCTGAAATGGCTATCGGCGGAGACTTGCCGCTTGCCCCTTCGTCAAGCAGCCGCTCGCGATTGCCTTCGTCGAGCAGGTCGATCTTGTTCCAGACCTCGATCACGCGGTTCGCGTCGGCGGCGTCGACGCCGAGATCGCCGAGGATGCGTTCGACGTCCTCGGCCTGGGCCGCCGTGTCCGGATCGGAGATGTCGCGCAGATGAAGCACCAGATCCGCCTCGACGACTTCTTCCAACGTCGCCCGGAAGGCCGCCACCAGATGCGTCGGAAGGTCGGAAATGAAGCCCACCGTGTCGGACAGGATGACCGGCGTGCCGTGCGGCAACCGCACGCGCCGCAACGTCGGATCAAGCGTTGCGAACAGCATGTCCTCGGCCAGCACCCCTGCCCCGGTCAACCGGTTGAACAGCGTCGACTTGCCGGCATTGGTGTAGCCGACGATCGCCACCACCGGGAAAGGCACCTTCTTGCGCTTGGCGCGATGCAGGTCGCGTGTGCGCCGCACCGTTTCCAGCTCGTGCTTCAGCTTGGTGATCTTGTCCTGCAGGATGCGACGGTCGGATTCGATCTGGGTTTCGCCGGGACCGCCGAGGAAGCCGGCGCCGCCGCGCTGCCGCTCGAGGTGGGTCCAGCTCCGCACCAGGCGGCCCTTCTGGTAGTTGAGATGGGCGAGCTCGACCTGCAGCGTGCCTTCCTTGGTGCGCGCCCGCTCGCCGAATATCTCGAGGATGAGCCCGGTGCGATCGAGCACCTTGGCGTTCAGTTCCTTTTCGAGATTGCGCTGCTGCACCGGGGTCAGCGGATGGTCGACAATGACCAGCTCCGCCTTGCGTTCCTTCACGATATCCGCGAACTCGGCCACCTTGCCGCTGCCGAGCAGCGTGGCCGGCCGCGGATCGGCAACCGTCACCACCGCGGTGTGAACCGGGTTGAGATCGATGGCGCTGGCAAGGCCGACCGCTTCGTCGTGGCGTGCATCCGCCGAACGGCTCAGACGCGGGCGACTCGACTCATCGTCGCCGCGCGGCTGGCGGGTAAGCACCGGCACAATGACAACGGCCCGGGTCGGATCCTTGGATTCCGGCCCGAGTTGATGTCCTTGTTTCCCGCGAACGCTGCGGTCCGCGTCCTTATCACGTGCCAATCAGGCGCCCTGGCTTTCCTCGCCATCGAACATCTGAACCGGCTGGCTCGGCATGATCGTGGAAATGGCGTGCTTGTAGACGAGCTGGGAGTGCCCGTCACGCCGCAACAACACACAAAAATTGTCGAACGAAGTGACGACACCGGTCAGCTTCACGCCGTTGATGAGGAAGATGGTAAGTGGATTTTTGCTCTTGCGAACTGAATTCAGGAACAGGTCCTGAAGGTTTTGCGATCGTTCCGCCATTTTTCTTGTCTTTCGCCGATCCCCTTCGGTTTGCGGGCCAATGCGCCAAATTACGCGGCACCTGTCAAGCGAGCAAACCCCCTCTTGCCGACACAATGGCAAGCAGAATGAGATAGTTGAGGTTAATTCCAGTTGTGCGGTTATCAGGCTGGACTTTTTTCCGCAACGTCAAAAAAGGCCTGCCGCAACGAAAGTGTCATGGAACCAGGATGTCCATTTGCGATCGGCGCGCCGTCAATTTCGACCACCGGCATGGCGATTGTCGTCGCCGAACTGATGAACGCTTCCCTGGCCGCCTTGGCCTCGGTGACCGAAAAACCACGTTCTTCGATCTTGAGGCCGAGCTTTGCGGCGACGTCGAAAAGCGTCGTGCGGGTGATGCCGCGCAGGATGCCGTGCTCGGCCGGCCGAGTCACCAGGACGCCGTCCCGGGTGACGATCCAGGCGTTGGACGAGCCGCCTTCCTTGACGTTGCCGTCGGTGTCGACGAACCAGGCTTCCTGGGCGCCGGCTTCCTTGGCCTTCTGCTTGGCGAGCACATTGGGCAAGAGGCCCGTGCTCTTGATGTCGACGCGGTCCCAGCGATTCTCAGGCACCGTGATGACCTTGATGCCGGCTTCCACCCGCTTCGCCGCCGCGGCCGGATCGGCCTTTCGGGCGGTTATGACCAGGGAAGGCCTCGTGCCTGCCGGCGGAAACACGAACTCACGGCTGGCGACGCCGCGTGTCACCTGCACATAGACAAGGCCGTTGAGAACGCCGTTGCGATTGACCACCTCGCGCAGCAGCATCGGCAGGACGCCTTCCGAGACCGGCCAGGCGATCGACAGTTCCTCCAGCGAGCGCTTGAGCCGGGCAAGATGGCGCGGCATGTCGACGATATGGCCGCGCGCCACTTCGCAGACCTCATAGACGCCGTCCGCGAACTGGTAGCCACGGTCCTCAATATGGACGCTGGCTTGGGCATGGACGACGTAACGCCCGTTGACATAGGCAATGCGCGGCATGGGCATCCTCAGGGAAATATCAGGCTTTCTTAGGCGATTCCGCCCCTGCCGTAATGAACAATCGCGTGGGCCAAGTCGGCCCTGGCAAGCCGGCCCTGGGGAGTCTTACGCAATTCCGGACGGACAGCTACGGCGAAACCGCCGAGCCTAACGCTGCGCACCTTTCCTGGAATTGCTTTACACACCCAGCGACTTCAGCTTGCGGTGGAGCGCCGAGCGTTCCATGCCGATGAACTCGGCCGTCTTCGAGATGTTGCCGCCGAAGCGGTTGATCTGGGCGATCAGATAGTCCTTCTCGAATTGCTCGCGGGCCTCGCGCAACGGCAGCGCCATGATGTGCTGGTCCGACTGGTTGGGCGTGCGTGGCATCACGTCGCCGATCTCGGAGGGCAGAAGATCGGCGGTGATCGGCGCATCGGCCTCTTCGCCGCGCGCCAGAATCATCAATCGCTCGACATTGTTGCGCAGTTGGCGAACATTGCCCGGCCAGTTATGCGCCTGCAGCACGGCCAGCGCATCGTCGCCGATGCGGCGCGGCTTGATGCCGGCCTGGCGCGCGATCTGCTTCATGAAATTGTCGACGAGATAGGGAATGTCCTCGCGCCGCTCGGCGAGCCCCGGCACGATGACCGGAACCACCGCCAGGCGATGGTAAAGGTCCTCGCGGAAGCGGCCGTCGGCGATCATCGCTTCGAGATTCTGCGAGGTCGAAGAGATGATGCGGACATCGACCTTGACGCGCTTGGTGCCGCCTACCCGCTCGAATTGCTGCTCGACCAGCACGCGCAGGATCTTGTTTTGTGTTTCGCGCGGCATATCGGCGACTTCGTCGATGTAGAGGATGCCGCGATGCGCCTCTTCCAGCGCGCCGACCTTGCGCTCGGTGCCGTTCGATTCTGTACCGAACAGCTCGATCTCCATGCGTTCGGGCGTGATGGTGGCCGCGCTCAGCGTCACGAACGGACCGGTCTTGCGCGACGAAAGCGTGTGGATGGCGCGCGCCGTCAGTTCCTTGCCGGAGCCTGAGGGACCGACGATCATGACGCGGCTGTTGGTGGGCGCGACGCGCTCGATGGTCTGCCGCAGCTGGCTCATCGCCGACGACATGCCGATCAGGTCGAAGGTCTCGCCGCTGCGCTGCTTGAGGTCGGAAACCTCACGCCGCAGCTTGGACGTCTCCAGCGCGCGCTCCGCGACCAGGATGAGGCGATCGGCCTTGAACGGCTTCTCGATGAAGTCGTACGCGCCGCGCCGGATGGCTGACACCGCCGTCTCGATGTTGCCGTGGCCGGAAATCATCACCACAGGCATGTTCGGGTGCATGGTCTTGATCTCGTCGAGCAACGCCAGGCCGTCGAGGCGCGAACCCTGTAGCCAGATGTCGAGGAAAATCAGCCGCGGCGCGCGATCGGCGATCGCCGCGAGCGCGCTGTCGGCATCATGCGCCGTGCGTGTTTCATGACCCTCGTCGCTCAGGATACCGGCGACAAGTTCGCGGATGTCTTCCTCGTCATCGACGATAAGAATGTCAGACGCCATTACCGACCTTTTCAGTTTCTCTTTCGTGTTCGCTTCGACCTTCACCGCGTGGCGGCGCGGCTACGATCATCGCCGGGGGCAGGATGATCGAGATCATCGCGCCCCGGCCGCCATGGAAATCCGCTGGCGCGTCGTGCAATTCGAGACGGCCGCCATGGTCTTCCACGATCTTCTTGACGATAGCGAGACCAAGCCCGGTGCCCTTCTCGCGTGTCGTCATATAGGGCTCGAGAAGCCTTTGGCGATTCTCGCGCGGCAGCCCCTTGCCGTTATCGATAACGTCGATTCGTATGGCGCCATCTTGGCGCCCGGCCTGAATCCGGATTGTGCCGTCCGAACGGTCCTGCGCATCAAGTCCGTCGATCGCCTCGGCCGCGTTCTTGATGACGTTGCCGAAGGCCTGCGCCATGAGGCGGCTGTCGAAAGTGCCTTTCAACGGCTCGCTGCCGAAATCTCGTTCGAAGGCGATGTCGGAGCGGCTGACCTCGACCAGGAAAGACGCCTCGCGCAGCGATTCACGCAGGTCGATAGCCTTCATCTCGGGCTTCGGCATGCGGGCAAAGGCCGAGAATTCGTCGACCATGCGGCCGATGTCCTCGACCTGGCGGATGATGGTATCGGTGCACTGGTCGAAGACCTCCCGGTCCTCGGTGATGACCTTGCCGTAGCGGCGCTTGATGCGCTCGGCCGAAAGCTGGATCGGCGTCAGCGGGTTCTTGATCTCATGCGCGATGCGCCGCGCGACGTCGGCCCAGGCCGACGAGCGCTGCGCCTGGACGAGATCGGTGATGTCGTCGACCGTGACCACATAGGATTTCTCTTCCTCGCCGTCGTCAGCGGCTTCTACGGTGACCTGGACATTGAAGGTGCGCTCCAGACCGCTGCGGAAGAAGGTCACCTGCTCGCGATAGACCGGCTTGCCGGACTGCCGCCCGATCTCGAAGACGCGGCCGACAAGCGGCAGGACCGCCGAAAGGTTCTGGCCGAGCGTCGCATTTGCCGAAATCGCCAGCATGGTTTCGGCCGAGCGATTGACGATGGTGATGATGCCGTAAGGGTCGACGCCAATGACGCCGGCGGTGACGCCGGCCAGCACGGCCTCGGAGAAGCGCCGCCGCTCGTCGATCAGATCCTTGGCCGAGAGCAGCTCGTTGCGCTGCGATTTGAGCTCCAGGATCATGTTGTTGAAGGTCTCGCCGAGCGAGGCGACGTCGCCATCGGACTGGCGCACCGGAACGGCAGCGTCGAGATTGCCGGTCGCCACCTCGTCAGCGGCGCCGATCAGCTGGCGGATCGGCCGCACGATCCGGTCGGCGACCGCGATGCCGGTCCAGATAGCCGAGAGCGTGATGATCAGCGTGAGCGACAGATAGGGCAGCGCGAAGGCGACCTGCGAGGTCCGGCGGTTGTCCTCGAGATTGCGGTATTCGTCGGTGTTGGACCTGACGATCTGGCGCGCCTTGATCACGTCGGGATCGACGAGCCGGATCGTATACAGGTAAAGCCCTTCGATCTCCCGCAGCTTGATGATGGCGCCCATGATGTTGCGGGTGCGCGGCTCGATCAGCACCGGCTTGCCGTCGGACGCGGTGTCGACAGCGCCCGAGGGCGGCTCTGGCATGGGAAAGTCGGCGTCGGTCTTGGCGTTCATGACGAACGAGCCATCCGGCTTGATCAGGGCCGCATGCGCCAGTCCGCGCCCGACGGCTTCCTTGTTCAACAGGTCGAGGAAACCGCCTCGGTCGAGGCCGTAGAGCGTGCGCGAGGCGTCGAGATCGTATGCCATGGACAATGTCGTGCCCTGCAGGTTGCGCGCGTTCTCCTGCACATAGGCGTCGGCAATCGACAGCGACGAGTTGACGATCGTCTTGGTGCGGATTTCGAACCAGCGGTCGAGGCCGATGTCGAGCGTGATCGAGGCGATGATCGCCACCATGATGGCCGGAATGGCGGCAACCAGCGCGAACATGGCGACGATGCGCACATGCAGCCGCGAGGCGGCCCTGCCGTGGCGCCGCGCCAGGACGATGCGGCGCACCTCGCGGGCGATCAAGGCGATGAGGAACAGGACAAAAACGGCATTGGCCGCGATCAAGGCCCAAGTCGCGTGGGCCGTCGGCGCGATCGGTGTTGCGCCGACGAGGATCGCGAACGAGATCGCCGCCGTGACCATCGCGCCGGCAATCGCGACCACGCCGGGCAACGCCAGCAACCGTCGCCCGTCGCGCGCGCCGGTCTGGTTGAAAAGCGGTTGGTTCAGGGTCGGAGCCTCAGCTGCCATGTCGCGGTACAGAGTCGATCATCGCGTCGGATGTATGCAACGCATTGTGGCGATTATGCAACAAGTGTGGCCGGGAAGATAATCTTTCCCAGACAAAATTCACCGAAGGGACGAGGTGACGCTACGGCTGCCTGGCCGATTTGTAGACGTTGACGCCGAGTTCGCGGATCTTCTTGCGCAGCGTGTTGCGGTTGAGCCCCAAAAGTTCCGCCGCCTTGATCTGGTTGCCGCGTGTCGCCGTCATCGAAGCCAGCACCAGCGGATACTCGACCTCGGCAAGAATGCGCTGGTAGAGCCCGGCCGGCGGCAGTTCGCCGGCGAAGGAGGCGAAATATCGCTGCAGGTAGTGCTCGACCGCCTGGCCGATCGACAGATCGTCGGGGATGAGCGCGCCGCCGTCGGGCACGACCGGCCTTTCGCCGGTTTTCAGCTCGGATTCGATGATTTCCGACGAAATTTCGTCCTGCGAGTAGAGGGCGGCCAGCCGGCGCACCAGGTTTTCCAACTCGCGCACGTTGCCCGGCCAGGGGTAGCGCTTCATGAGCTCGATGCCGCCGGACGAAATGCGCTTGGTCTGCAAGCCCTCGCTGGCGCCCTGCTTGAAGAAGTGCCGCACCAGATCGGGGATGTCCTCGGAACGCTCGCGCAGCGCCGGCAGCCTCAGCGGCACGACATTGAGGCGATAGAACAGGTCCTCGCGGAAGAGGCCCTGGTTGATGAGCGTGCGCAGATCCTTGTTTGTAGCCGCGACGATACGCACGTCGGTCTTGATCGGCGTGCGGCCGCCGACCGTAGTGTATTCGCCCTGCTGCAGCACGCGCAGCAGCCGGGTCTGCGCTTCCATCGGCATGTCGCCGATCTCATCGAGGAACAGCGTGCCGCCCTCGGCCTGTTCGAAACGGCCGCTGGAGCGGTTCTGTGCCCCGGTGAAGGCGCCCTTCTCGTGGCCGAACAGTTCCGATTCGATCAGGTCGCGCGGAATCGCCGCCATGTTGATGGCCACGAACGGGCCGCCGCGGCGGCGGCCATATTCATGCAGCGCGCGCGCCACCAGCTCCTTGCCGGTGCCTGACTCGCCGCTGATCATGACCGTGAGGTCGGTCTGCATCATGCGCGCCAGCATGCGGTAGATATCCTGCATGGCGGCGGAGCGACCAACCAGCGGCATCGTCTCCGGCTGGTCTTCCGCGCGGGCATCGAGCTTCGGCCGCTTCGGCTCGGCCAGCGCCCGGTTGACGATGTTGAGCAGCTCCGTCAGGTCGAACGGCTTCGGCAGATATTCGTAGGCGCCGGTCTCGGAGGCGCGGATGGCGGTCATGAACGTGTTTTGCGCGCTCATGACGATGACCGGCAGCTCGGGCCGCGCCTTCTTGATACGCGGCAGCATGTCGAAGGCGTTTTCGTCCGGCATCACCACATCGGTGATGACGAGATCGCCCTCGCCCGCCGCGACCCAGCGCCACAGCGTCGAGGCGTTGGAGGTGACGCGCACCTCGTGGCCGACCCGCGACAGCGCCTGGTTGAGCACGGTGCGGATGGCCGCATCGTCGTCGGCGACGAGAATATTGCCGCGAGCGGTCATGTGCGGTCTCCTTCAGCTTCCTCGCCTGCGCCGGGCGCGGTCTCCTTCCAGGCCGGAAGCAGGATGCGGAATGTCGTCCCGCGCGGCGTCGAATCGCATTCGATGATGCCGCCATGCTCGCCGACGATCTTGGCTACCAGCGCCAGCCCAAGTCCTGAGCCATTGGGCTTGGTGGTGATGAACGGATCGAACAGGATCGGCAGGATGTCCTCGGAGACGCCGGGCCCGTTGTCATGCACGCAGAACTCCAGCGGCAACGAGACGCGGTCCTGCGTGCCGGGCACGGAAACGCGGATGCCAGGGCGGAAAGCCGTCGAGAGCATGATCTCGCCCTGCGGGTCGGCGCCGATCGCCTCGGCGGCGTTCTTCACCAGATTGAGGAAGACCTGGATCAGTTGGTCGCGATTGGCGAAGACCGGAGGCAATGATGGATCATATTCCTCCAAGATCTTGATCCGCCTTGCAAAACCATTCTTGGCAATCGCCTTCACATGATCGAGCACGACGTGGATGTTGACCGGATAGCGCTCGATCGGCCGCTCGTCGGAAAACACCTCCATGCGGTCGACCAACGAGACGATGCGGTCAGTCTCGTCGGTGATCAGGCGGGTCAGCGCGCGGTCCTCGTCGGAAGCGGAAAGCTCGAGTAGCTGGGCGGCGCCGCGGATGCCGGAGAGCGGGTTCTTGATCTCATGCGCCAGCATGGCGGCCAGGCCAGTGACGGAGCGCGCAGCACCCCGATGCGTCATCTGGCGGTCGATCTTGTCGGCCATCGACCGTTCCTGGAACATGACCACGATCGAGCCGGGAAACTCCGGCACCGGCGCGACATAGAGGTCGACCATCTTCTCGATGCCGAGGCGCGGCGACGAGACGTCGACGCGGTATTCGTTGACCGGCGCGCGGCGTTCGCGCACCTGGTCGACCAGCGTCAGCAACGGGCTGCCGAAGGGCACCAGCTTGGACAGCGTGTTGCGGGCGAGCATGGTCGCGCTGGAGCGGAAGAAGTCCTCGGCATCGGCATTGGCAAAAGTGATAAAGCCGTCGAGGTCGACCATGATGACCGGGCGGCGGATGGTGTTGAGCACGATATTGGCGGCATCCGCCATATCGGCCGGCTGGGGAACGTTGGCCTTCATGCCGCGCTCCGCAGGCTGATCGAGGACAAGCTGTCAGTGAACGCGCGGCGCAGCTCGGCGACGACTTCCCGCGGGTCGAAGGAAGTCAGAATGCGTTTGCGCTGCTCGGCTGAAACATCGGCCGTATGGCGGTCAAGATACCAGTCGAGATGCTTGCGCGCCTGGCGCAGGCCGCTTTCGATACCGTAGAGCGAGAGCATGTCCTCGTAGTGGGACACGACGTAGTCGGCGAGCGCCCGCGGCATGCGCGGAATTGCTTGCGCGCTTGCACCGGCGGCGGTTGTGGCAATGTCGCCGGCGATCCATGGTGCGCCATAGTGCGCGCGGCCGATCATCACCGCGTCTGCTCCGGACTGTTCGAGGATTGTCGCCGCCTCTTCCGGCGAGCCGACATCGCCATTGGCCACCACGGGTATCGATACAGCTTCCTTGACGCGCGCGATGGCGCGCCAATCGGCCTTGCCCTGGTAGAACTGGCAGCGCGTGCGGCCATGCACTGTCACCATCTTGACCCCGGCCTGTTCGGCGCGGCGGGCCAGCATCGGCGCGTTGAACGCGCTTTCGTCCCAGCCGAGCCGCATCTTGACCGTCACCGGCACCGAGACGGCGCCGACCACTGCCTCGATCAGCGACAGCGCATGGTCGAGGTCGCGCATCAGTGCCGAACCGGCATAGCCGCCGGTCACCTTCTTCGCAGGGCAGCCCATGTTGATGTCGATGATATCGGCGCCCTCGCCCGCCGCTATGCGCGCGCCCTCGCCCATATGGATAACCTCGCGGCCGGCCAACTGAACCATATGCACCGGCAGGCCGGAATGGCGGATGCGCAGGTCGCAGCCGGCCCTGCCCTTGGCCAGTTCGCCGCTTGCCACCATTTCCGACACGACCAGCCCCGCGCCATGCGCGTGGGCGCGCTGCCGGAACGGCTCGTCGGTGATGCCCGACATCGGCGCCAGGAAAACGCGATTGCGGATTCTCACGCCGCCGACATCGAGTGGCGATGCCAAAGTGGTCAGTTCAACCATGCACAAAAACCAAGCATGTTCAATCGTTGCACATTCTCTAGCCAGAAGTGTGGCATTGTGCAACGCGCAATGACGTCACATTAAGGCGCATTTTGGAAAATGCTGGCCTTCGGCCATCACGCCGACTAGGACCGATCGGAATGAGCGAGGCAAGCGAAAAGCAAGCGGCGGGCCCAAGCGGTGGGATCGGGGTGGTGATCGTCGCCGCCGGACGCGGCGCGCGCGCCGGACAGGCCGACGGTCCGAAGCAATATCAGCGCATCGGCGGCCGTGCCGTCATCGCGCATACATTGGATATCTTCCTCTCGCATCCAATGATCGGCCCGGTGGTCGTGGCGATCCATGCCGACGATGCCGAACTCTTCCAACGCGCGGCCGAGGCGCATGGCGATCGTCTTGTCGCCGTGATCGGCGGCCCTTCGCGCCAGGCTTCCGTCCGGCTCGGCCTCATGGCGCTGAGGGACCAGGCACCCGCAAAAGTGCTGGTGCACGATGCCGTACGCCCGTTCGTCGACGCCGGGCTGATCGACCGCACCATCGAGGCGATCGGCGAGCGCCAGGGCGCGCTGCCGGCGCTGCCCGTCGCCGATACGCTGAAGCGGGAATCGGCTGCCGGCATGATCGATGAGACGGTGTCGAGAGCCGGCCTTCATGCGGCGCAGACGCCGCAGGGCTTTCCGTTCTGGCCGCTGCTCGCCGCGCACGAAAAGGCGCATCATCTGGGGAAAACGGAATTCACCGACGACGCGGCGATCGCCGAATGGGCGCAGATACCGGTCAAGATCGTTCCGGGATCGCCGGACAACGTCAAACTCACCTGGGCAAGGGATATTGCATTGGCCGACCAGCGGCTCTTGAGCGCGCAGCATCGCTTCCCTGATATTCGCACCGGCAATGGCTACGACGTGCATGCCTTCGAGCCCGGCGACCATGTAACGCTCTGTGGCGTCGCCATTCCCTACGAGCGAAAACTGTCCGGCCATTCGGACGCCGATGTCGGGCTGCATGCGCTGACCGACGCGTTGCTTGCCACCTGCGGCGCCGGCGACATAGGCACGCATTTCCCGCCGTCCGACCCGCAATGGAAGGGAGCGGCCTCGAAGATCTTCGTCGAGCATGCGGCAAAGCTGGTGCGCGAGCGTGGCGGCCGCATCGCCAATGCCGACATCACGTTGATCTGCGAGGCGCCGCGCGTCGGGCCGCATCGCGCGGCGATGACGGAGGCGCTTTCGGCCATGCTTGGTATCGCGCGCGAGCGCATTTCGATCAAGGCGACAACCAACGAGAAGCTGGGCTTTGTCGGGCGTGGCGAAGGCATCGCCGCGATCGCCACCGCCAGCGTCGTCTACCCGGGAGAGGTGCCGGCATGAGCAACGCCGAACTCGCTATCGCTTTGCTCCAGGCCTGTCAGCAGCGCAGCATCATGCTGGCGACGGCCGAAAGCTGCACCGGCGGCCTGATCATCGCGGCGCTGACCGACATCGCCGGGTCCTCCGCGGTGGTCGATCGCGGCTTCGTCACCTATTCCAACGAAGCCAAGATGGAGATGCTCGGCGTTTCCGCCGCCACGCTTGAGGCGCGTGGCGCGGTCTCGCGCGAGACGGTGCTTGAGATGGCGGCAGGCGCGCTGGCGCATTCGCAAGCCAGCCTCTCGCTCGCCGTCACGGGCATTGCCGGTCCGGGCGGCGGCTCGACGGACAAGCCGGTCGGCCTTG
This sequence comes from Mesorhizobium sp. B3-1-6, assembly GCF_006439555.1. NCBI lineage: Bacteria > Pseudomonadati > Pseudomonadota > Alphaproteobacteria > Hyphomicrobiales > Phyllobacteriaceae > Mesorhizobium > Mesorhizobium sp. B3-1-6. The sequence goes on from NZ_VFTM01000024.1 coordinate 43,817, forward strand.
TCTGGTTCGGGACCGCGCTTGCCGGACAGCCGATCGTCGCGGAGCGGCAGTTGTTCGGCCAAAAGGGCCGTGAATTCATCCGGCACGAGACGGTGCGACACGCGCTGCAACTCGGACTGCGCGCGCTCGGTGAGCGTTAGGCTTGCTTCACCCCATAGATGACGTCTGCCCGTTTCTCGAAGGCTTCCGAGAACATGCGGAAGGCGCGATCGAACATCGTGCCCATCACCGCGCCCAGGATGCGGCTCTTGAATTCGTAGTCGATGAAGAAATGCACCTCGCAGCCGCTGCCAGCGGGATCGAAGCGCCAGATATTGCTGAGATATTTGAACGGACCGTCGATGTATTTGACATCGATGGCATGCTCGGCCGGATTGAGCAGCACCTGCGTGGTAAAGGTCTCGCGGATCGCCCTGTAGCCGATGCTCATGTCGGCAACCAGGATGGTGCGGCCGTCGCGCTCCTTGCGAGAGCGCACGGTGAGCGACTCACAGAGCGGCAGGAATTGCGGGTAAGCCTCGATGTCCGCAACCAGCGCGAACATCTCTTGCGGCGTGTGCGCGACGCGGCGTGTCGCCTCGAATTTCGGCATTGAAGGTCAGCTGGCCTTCGCGAGCTGCGCCTCGCGCGCCGCGCGCAACCTGGCGAAATCCTCGCCGGCGTGATGCGAGGAGCGGGTCAGCGGGCTCGAAGCCATCAGAAGGAAGCCCTTGGTCTTGCCTATCGTCTCATAGGACTTGAACTCGTCCGGCGGGATGAAGCGGATCACCGGATGGTGCTTCTTCGAGGGCTGCAGGTACTGGCCGATGGTCATGAAGTCGACATTGGCCGAACGCAGATCGTCCATCAATTGCAGCACCTCGTTCCGCTCCTCGCCGAGGCCGACCATGATGCCGGATTTGGTGAAGATCGACGGGTCGAGTTCCTTGACCCGCTGCAAAAGCCGGATCGAATGGAAATAACGCGCGCCGGGACGGACCGTCAGGTAATTCGACGGCACGGTTTCGAGATTATGGTTGAAGACGTCGGGCTTGGCCGCGACGACGATCTCCAGCGCGCCGTCCTTGCGCAGGAAGTCGGGCGTCAGGATCTCGATCGTCGTCGAGGGCGTCGCCGCGCGGATGGCGCGGATGACGTCGGCGAAATGCTGCGCGCCGCCATCGGCCAGGTCATCGCGATCGACGGACGTGATGACGACGTGGCTCAGCCCCATCTGCTTGACGGCGTGCGCGACCCGCGCCGGCTCATCCGCATCGAGCGCGGTCGGGATACCGGTCGCGACATTGCAGAAGGCGCAGGCGCGAGTGCAGATCTCGCCCATGATCATGAAGGTGGCGTGCTTCTTGTCCCAGCACTCGCCGATATTCGGGCAGCCGGCCTCCTCGCACACCGTCACCAGCTTGTGCGACTTCACGATCTCGCGCGTTTCGGCATAGCCCTTGGAAACCGGCGCCTTGACGCGGATCCAGTCGGGCTTGCGCAACACCTCCTGGTCGGGCCGGTGCGCCTTCTCGGGATGCCGCGGGCGCGGCCGGTTGGCGATCGTGTCTACGACTGTGACCATCTCAAACCCTTCGCGGCCGCGATTTCGCCAGCCACCTGTCTTTCGTCATCTAGGACTTTTCGAGGCAAAGAAAAAGGCCGTGGCAGCGCATGCCGCCACAGCCTTTTCGCATAGCGGTTCAGCGGCGAACGAGCCGTCCGACGAAGATCAGCAGGCAGGCACCTATGAAGCCGGTGATCAGATAGGCCACCCAGCCGGCACCGAAGGCCCCGATATTGAGGGCCTGCAGGATCGCGTTCAGCACCACGGCGCCGACAATGCCCATGATGATGTTCATGACGATGCCGGTGTTGCTCTTCATGACCATCTCGGCGAACCAGCCCGCCAGACCGCCGACGATGATGGCTGTAATCCAGCCGACGCCATTCATATGCATATGCCAATTCCTCCTCGATCAGGTGAAGATGCATCCGGATACGAACTGCCTTGCCGTCAGCTTTCTCCGGCTGCCGCGAGTGAGTCTCGCCCGACCAATTTAGCATGGATTGACCGTCTATCACCGATTGGTGATCTGTCACCGGTTGGTGACTTGTCATGCGTTCAAAACGCGGCCATAGGCGTCGAGCACGCTCTCCTTCATCATTTCCGACAACGTCGGATGCGGGAAGATCGTGTGCATCAGCTCTTCCTCGGTGGTCTCCAGGTTCATCGCCACGACAAAACCCTGGATGAGCTCGGTCACCTCGGCACCGACCATATGCGCGCCGAGAAGCTGGCCCGTCTTCTTGTCGAAGATGGTCTTGACGAAGCCCTGATCCTCGCCGAGCGCGATGGCCTTGCCGTTGGCGCTGAAGGGGAAGCGGCCGACGCGGATATCCTTGCCTTCAGCCTTGGCCTTGGCTTCCGTCAAGCCAACGGACGCAACCTGCGGGCTGCAATAGGTGCAGCCGGGGATCTTCAGCTTGTCGGTGGCATGCACGCCCGGAAAATTGGCTATTTTCTCGATGCAGACGACGCCTTCATGCTCGGCCTTGTGGGCAAGCATCGGCGGTCCGGCAACGTCGCCGATGGCGTAGACGCCGGGCACATTGGTCTTGCCGTAGCCATCGACGGCGACGCAGCCGCGGTCCGTCTTCACGCCGAGCGCTTCCAGGCCAAGATTTTCGATGTTGCCCTGCACGCCGACGGCAGAGATCATCCGGTCGGCGGTGATCTTCTCGACCTTGCCGTCCTTCATCTCGACATGCGCGGTGACCGAATTGGCGCCCTTTTCGACCTTGGTCACCTTGGCCTCGAGGAGTATCTTCATCCCCTGCTTCTCGAACTGCTTTTGCGCGAATTTCGAGACCTCGGCGTCCTCGACCGGCATCACCGCCGGCAGCAGCTCGACCACCGTCACATCGGCGCCCATGGTGCGGTAGAAGGAAGCGAATTCGATGCCGATGGCGCCCGAACCCATCACCAGCAGCGATTTCGGCATTTCCTTCGGCACCATCGCCTCGAAATAGGTCCAGATCAGCTTGCCGTCCGGCTCGATGCCGGGCAGCGCGCGCGGCCTTGCGCCGGTCGCGAGAATAATGTGCTTGGCAGCGTAGGTGCCCTCGCCCTTGACGCCTTTCGGCACCGGCGGCTGCGGCTCCATCGCCTTTTTCGCGGTCTTCGAAACGACGACCTCGCCCGGTTTGTCACCGGCAGGGGCCTTCGAAAGCTTCGCCTCGCCCCAGATCACGTCGACCTTGTTCTTCTTCATCAGGAAGCCGACGCCGGTGTTCAGCCTGAGCGACACTTTTCGCGAACGGTCGACCACGGCTGATGTGTCGGGGCTGACCTTGCCGCCTTCGAGCTTCAGGCCGTAGTCCTTGAGGTGGTCGGAATAATGCATGATCTCGGCCGAGCGCAGCAGCGCCTTGGTCGGGATGCAGCCCCAGTTCAGGCAGATGCCGCCAAGATGCTCGCGCTCGACGATCGCCGTCTTGAAGCCGAGCTGGGCGGAACGCACCGCCGTGACATAGCCGCCGGGACCTGAGCCGATGATGATGACGTCGTAGGATTCAGCCACGGGTTTTCTTTCTAAGGGTTAGAGTGAGAGCATGATGCGCACGAGCGGCGCCAGAGCCCGGCCGATCCGCCGCGTGTTTTCCGCATCGAGATGGACGCCGTCGAGCGGCGTGGTGGCAGCGACGGTGCCGGCATCGAAGAAGCCGCAGCCGGCCTCATCGGCAAGTGCCGAATATTGCGGCGCCAGCCGCTTGGAGGCGTCGTCGCCGCCGGCGAACATTTCCTTGAATTCCGCATTGTCGGTGCGCGTTACCGCCGGCGGAGCGACGATCAGGATCTGCGGCGTATCCCAGTCGAACGGATAGTCGTGGCCGCGCACGATATCGATCAGGCGCTGCATGCCCTGCTTGGCGGCGACCGGATTGCCGTGGATCCACGGCTTCATGTCGTTGGAGCCGAGCATGATGATGACGAGATCAAGCGGCGCATGGCTGGTCAGGACCGTCGGCAGGACGCGGGCGCCATTGCGGTCGGCGCCGGCCAGATGGTCGTCGAAGGCCGTGGTGCGGCCGTTGAGGCCTTCGGCGATGACCTCGACGTCGTCGCCGAGCTCAGCGCCAAGCACGCTCGGCCAGCGGTCTGCCAGCGCATGGCGGCCGAGGCTGGCGGCATCATAGCCCCAGGTCAGGGAGTCGCCGTAGCACAGAATTGTCTTCACGCCTTCGCCCCGCCTCTACCAAAACCTGTTCGGACATGCCCCACCCGCCAGCGCACGAAGAGCCACTGCACGATGATCGTGACGATGCCTGGCAATATCAGCCCGGCCACCATCGGCCCGTCGCGCTTCATCACATCCTTGCTGGCATCCGTATGGAGCACCATGCCGACCAGCAGGATGAGCAACACGGCGAACACGATCAGCGACCACTTTCCCGCCTTGGCGACGGCCATGACCGGATCGACCATGAACTGCGCCATGAAGAAGACGACAGTGGCGACAGCGGTCACCAGCACCGAGACCATGAAAACGACGATGTATTCTTCCTCGGCACCGGTGGCGACGGCGAGTTCCTGAGCCACCAGCCCGCCGGCGAAGCCGGAAAGGACGAAGGCGAAAAGGCTGGTGAAGAATTTCCGCACCGCCTTTTCCCTTCTTACACCAGCATGCCCATCGGGTTTTCGATCATGCGCTTGAAGGCGCCGAGCAGTTCGGCGCCAAGCGCGCCGTCGACCGCGCGGTGGTCGGTCGACAGCGTCACCGACATCACGGTGGCTACTCTGATCTCGCCCTTCTTCACCACCGCACGCTCCTCGCCGGCGCCGACCGCTAAAATCGTCGCATGCGGCGGGTTGATGACGGCGGCAAAGTCCTTGATGCCGAACATGCCCAGATTGGACACAGCGGTGGTGCCGCCCTGATACTCTTCCGGCTTCAACTTGCGGCTCCTGGCGCGGCTCGCCAGGTCCTTCATCTCGTTGGAGATGACCGACAGCGTCTTTTCATCCGCATGCCGGATGATCGGCGTGATCAGGCCGCCGGGGATCGACACCGCGACGCCGACATCGGCGTGCTTGTGCTTGACCATGGCGCTCTCGGTCCAGGAGGCATTGGCGTCCGGCACCGCCATCAGCGCCATCGCCATCGCCTTGATGACCATGTCGTTGACGGAGAGCTTGTAGGCCGGGGCTTCGCCCTTGTCGGTCTTCCTCATCGGGGCCGCGGCATTCAACTGCGTGCGCAGTGCCAAGAGCGCATCGAGCTCGCAGTCGAGCGTCAGATAGAAATGCGGGATGGTGGACTTCGCCTCGACCAGACGGCGCGCGATGGTCTTGCGCATGTTGTCGTGCGGGACAAGCTCGTAGGAGCCTTCGGCGAACAGCTTCAGCACCTGGTCGTCCGACATCGGCTTGGGTGCTGGCGCTGGAGCGGATGGAGCGCCGGCGGGCGCCTTCGCCGCCGGAGCGGCCTTGGCGCCGCCGGAAGCGATCGCCGCCTCGACGTCGACCTTCACCACGCGGCCATGGGGGCCGGTGCCTGTCACAGCGGACACATCGACGCCAGCATCCTTGGCGATGCGGCGAGCCAGCGGCGATGCGAAGGCGCGATCGCCGGCGGCGTGGCCGTTGGCGACGGGAGCCGGCTCGGCCTTCGCCGGCGCGGGCGCCGCCGCCGCCGCTGCTGGCTTGGGTGCTTCCTTGGGCGTTTCGGCTTTCGGGGCGTCCGCCTTCGGCGCTTCGGCCTTTGGCGCGGCGCTGCCGCCGCTCTTGGCAGCGGCCGCGGCATCCTCGCCTTCACCAGCCAAGATGGCGATCAACGCGTTGACCTTGACGCCTTCGGTACCGGCCGGAACCACCAGCTTGGCGACGGTGCCTTCGTCGACGGCCTCGACTTCCATCGTCGCCTTGTCGGTTTCGATCTCGGCGATCACGTCGCCCGGCGAAACCTTATCGCCTTCCTTGACCAGCCACTTGGAAAGATTGCCCTCTTCCATCGTGGGCGAGAGCGCCGGCATGGTGATGTTGATTGGCATGATGTCCTCCCGACCGGCTCAGCGATAAGTGACGGCTTTGACCGCCTCGACGACTTCGCCGACGTTTGGCAGCGCCAGCTTCTCGAGGTTCGCCGCATAAGGCATCGGCACGTCCTTGCCGGCAATGGTGATCACCGGCGCATCGAGGAAGTCGAAGGCGCGCTGCGAGACCTGGCTGGCGATGTGGTCGCCGACCGAGTTCTGCGGATAACCTTCTTCCACCACCACGAGACGGTTGGTCTTCTTCACCGAAGCGATGATCGTGTCGAAGTCGAGCGGCCGAATGGTCCTGAGATCGATGATCTCGGCATCGATGCCCATGCCGCGCAACTCGGCCTCCGCCTTGACCGCATAGGTCATGCCGATGCCGAAGGAGACGAGCGTGACGTCCTTGCCTTGCTTGTGGACACGTGCCTTGCCGATCGGCAGCACGAAGTCGTCGAGCTTCGGCACATCGAAGGAATGGCCGTAGAGGATCTCGTTCTCCAGAAAGATGACCGGGTTCGGATCACGGATCGCCGCCTTGAGCAGGCCCTTGGCGTCGGCGGCCGTGTAGGGCATCACCACTTTCAGGCCGGGGATATGGCTGTACCAGGCGGCATAGCACTGCGAATGCTGCGCGGCGACGCGGGCGGCCGCGCCGTTAGGACCGCGAAACACGATCGGCGCGCCCATCTGGCCGCCGGACATATAGAGCGTCTTGGCGGCCGAGTTGATGATCTGGTCGATCGCCTGCATGGCGAAGTTGAAGGTCATGAATTCGACGATCGGCTTCAACCCGGCCATCGCGGCGCCGACGCCGACGCCCGCAAAGCCATGCTCGGTGATGGGCGTGTCGACGACGCGCCGCGGCCCGAACTCCTGCAGCAGGCCTTGCGTGATCTTGTAGGCGCCTTGGTATTCGGCGACCTCCTCGCCCATGACGAAGACATCGCCGTCGCGGCGCATTTCCTCGGCCATCGCGTCACGGAGCGCTTCGCGCACTGTGGTGGAAACCATCTCGGTGCCGGCGGGAATATCCGGATCGGCGGCGATCTCCGCCTTCGGCGCGGCGGCGACCGGCGTGGCAGCGTCGCTCTTGGCCGCGGCGGGGGCCGGCGCCGGTGCGGCTTTTTCGGCCTTTCCGGGCTCTTCTTCACCGATGCCTTCACCGGTCTTGTCGACGTCCTCGCCGTCGACGGCAAGCACGGCGATGACCGCGTTGACCTTGACGCCTTCGCTACCGGCGGGAACCACGATCTTGGCGAGCGTGCCTTCGTCGACGGCTTCGACTTCCATCGTCGCCTTGTCGGTCTCGATCTCGGCGATGACGTCACCGGCGACGATCTTGTCGCCTTCGTTCTTCAGCCATTTGGAAAGATTGCCCTCTTCCATCGTCGGCGAGAGCGCGGGCATGAGAATTTCGATCGGCATGTCCTTGCCCTCTCCTTAGAGTACGATGTCGGTCCAGAGCTCGGACGGATCCGGCTCGGCGTCGTTCTGGGCGAATTCGGCGGCGTCGGCGACGATGTCGCGGACCTCCTTGTCGATGGTCTTGAGCTCGTCCTCGCTTGCCCACTTCTTGTCGAGCAGCCGCACCCGGACCTGCTCGATCGGGTCATGCTCGGAGCGCATCTTCTGCACTTCCTCCTTGGAGCGGTATTTTGCCGGGTCGGACATCGAATGGCCGCGATAGCGGTAGGTCTGCATCTCGAGAATGAGCGGACCGTTGCCGGACCGGCACCATTCGGTGGCCAGATCGGCCGCCGACTTCACGGCGCGGACGTCCATGCCGTCGACCTGGATGCCCGGGATCTTGAAGGAAGCGCCGCGATGCGAGAAGTCGGTCTCGGCCGACGAGCGCGACACGGACGTGCCCATGGCGTAGCGGTTGTTCTCGATGATGTAGATCACCGGCAGCTTCCACAGCGAGGCCATGTTGAAGCTTTCATAGACCTGGCCCTGGTTGGCGGCGCCGTCGCCGAAGTAGGTCAGCGAAACGTTCTTGTTTTCGCGGTAGCGGTTGGCGAAGGCGAGACCGGTGCCGAGCGACACCTGTGCGCCGACGATGCCATGGCCGCCATAGAAATGCTTCTCCTTGGAGAACATATGCATGGAGCCGCCCTTGCCCTTCGACAGGCCGCCGCGGCGCCCGGTGAGCTCGGCCATGACGCCGCGCGGCGACAGCTCCATCGCCAGCATGTGGCCATGGTCGCGATAGGCGGTGATCATCTGGTCGCCTTCGACAAGCGCCATCTTCATGCCGGTGACGACGGCCTCCTGGCCGATATAGAGGTGGCAGAAGCCACCGATGAAGCCCATGCCATAGAGCTGGCCGGCCTTCTCCTCGAAGCGGCGGATCAAAAGCATGTGCCGGTAGGCGGAAAGCTCTTCTTCCTTGGTGAAATCGGCCGGCTTGGGCGCTGACAGATTGGGCTGTTTGTCGGATCTGGATTTGGCGGGCGCTTTTTTGGCGGCGGTGGCCATGCGTCACTCCCTGTTGGCGTCTCTTCGCGGACATTCAGGGAGATCGATCGTCTCCCCACCGATTTGCGAGAAGCTAACACGCAAGAATGCATTGCGCCATGCTGAAAAATGCATGGCTGGCATGCATCTAAGCGATTAGAATCATTGAAAATAAAGACGATTAACCGAAATTCGGTTATTTAGTCGAGGCGGGCAGCATGATGGTGATTTCGTCGGGATGGGACAGATTGAGCGCCTTTCGGGCCTGCTCGTCAAGCATATCCTTCTCCAGCGTGCCTTCATGCATCAACTGGACACGACGCTCGAAATCGATCCGGCGCGCCTTCACGGCATCGAGCTGGGCCTGCAATTCAACCGCCCGGGCCTGCAGCCGATATTTGGAATAGATGCCGAATTCGCCGTGATAGGCATGGAAGCCGAAATAGGCCAGGAAGAGCACGCAAAGCGAGGGGATGATCAGCCTGCCGGTGTTTCTCTGCTTGTGCTGACGTGTCCACATGACCCGAACCCTCGCGGCCGCGAACGCAAGCGGCCATGAGTCGTATTTCGCCCGATTGTGCTTAATGGACGGTTACGGGCGGCTTTATCGAGGATCGTCGGAACGAAAAAGGGCGGGAATGACCCGCCCTTTTCAGACTGTTCGAACGGGCCGGATCAGCCCTTGACCACCGACTTGCCGGCGTAGCGCGCCTGCTTGCCGAGCTCTTCCTCGATGCGGATGAGCTGGTTGTATTTGGCGGTGCGGTCCGAGCGCGACAGGGAGCCGGTCTTGATCTGCCCGCAATTGGTGGCGACCGCGAGGTCGGCGATGGTCGAATCCTCGGTCTCGCCCGAGCGATGCGACATGACGGCGGTGTAGCCGGCCTTGTGCGCGGTCTCGACGGCATCGAGCGTCTCTGTCAGCGAGCCGATCTGGTTGACCTTGACCAGGATCGAATTGGCGACGCCCATGCGGATGCCGTCGCGCAGCCGCGCGGTGTTGGTGACGAAGAGATCGTCGCCGACGAGCTGGGTCTTCTTGCCGATCAGGTCGGTCAGGATCTTCCAGCCTTCCCAGTCGTCCTCCGCAAGGCCGTCCTCGATGGTGATGATCGGATAGTCGGCAGCGAGCTTGGCAAGGTACTTGGCCTGCGCCTTCGGATCGCGGGTCTTCTTCTCGCCCTCATAGACGTAGTTGCCGTCCTTGAAGAACTCGGTCGCCGCGCAATCGAGACCGAGGGCCACGTCCTCACCAGGCTTGAAGCCGGCCTTCTCGATCGATTCCATGATGAAATCGAGCGCCGAAGGCGCGCTCTTCAGGTTGGGAGCGAAGCCGCCCTCGTCGCCGACATTGGTGTTGTGGCCGGCATCCTTGAGCTTCTTGCGCAGCGTGTGGAAAATCTCCGAGCCCCAGCGCACGCCGTCGCGCAGCGTCGGCGCGCCGATCGGCAGGATCATGAATTCCTGGAAATCGATCGGATTGTCGGCATGCGCGCCGCCATTGATGATGTTCATCATCGGCACCGGCAGGATGTGCGCCTTGGTGCCGCCGACATAACGGTAGAGCGGCAGGCCCGCGGCTTCCGCCGCGGCCTTGGCGACCGCCAGCGACACGCCGAGGATGGCATTGGCGCCGAGGCGGCTCTTGTTCGGCGTCCCGTCGAGCTCGATCATCGTCTGGTCGATATGGATCTGGTTCTCGGCTTCCATGCCGCCGATCGCCTCGAACAGCTCGCCGTTCACCGCTTCGACGGCGCGCTGAACGCCCTTGCCGAGATAGCGCGGCCCGCCGTCCCGCACCTCAACCGCCTCATGCGCGCCGGTCGATGCGCCCGACGGCACAGCGGCGCGGCCCATCGAGCCGTCTTCCAGCACCACGTCGACCTCGACGGTCGGATTGCCACGGCTGTCCAGGATTTCACGCCCGACAATGTCGATGATGGCGGTCATTTGCGATGTCCCCGATTGATCGATTGAAGCGTCGCGCCCCTCTTAGCCAAAGCGGAGCAAAAGGCAATCGGCGGGGCAGCAATTATTGCCGCGGGCAAGAGTCACGAAGCGCAAATTTCTGTCATCATAAGTCATGCGCACTGCACGGCCTTCTCATCTATGGTCGCATTCGCGCGGGGCGAAACAGGAGGAGTTTCGCCATGTCCCAGTTGAGCGGTATCGTGAGTTTGTTCCTGATCGCGGCGGCGTTCCTGACGTCATGCGACGATCAGAAACCCCAGCAGAGTTCGGCGGAGCTATCGACTCTCAACGCAGCGGAGTAGGTAAACGTCAAAGGCCCCCGGCTTTATGTCGGGGGCCTTTCGATTTTCAGCTTGCCGATCGTGCGATCAATGCCAATAGGGCTTCACATGGTAATACTGGAATGAAGCATCGCGGGCGGCTTCGCCGTCGGCGCCGGTCAGCTCGTCGATCGAATATGCAGGCGCCGCCTGGAGCTGCTCCTTGGTGAACGGCACGACGTAGCCGCCTTGATCCTCGTCATAATCGAGCGTCGCCCACGGAACGGCGTGGTACTTCTCGCCCATGCCAAGAAAGCCGCCGAAACCGATGACAGCGAACATGATGCCGTTCGACATCTTGTCGAGCATCACGTCCTCGATGCTGCCGATGCTCTTGCCTTCGGTGTTGTAGACAGACGTGCCGATGACACGTGAGGCGGCGATGGCTTCGGTATGCCCGGACGGGGTGGTCATGATGGTTCTCCTCTCGTTGAATGCATGCATTGACAATGAGAGGAGCGCACTAAGGTTCCCGACGACTTGCTCAGCTGTCGGTGAGGATGAAGGTGACCTTCATATTGACGCGGTAAGCGGCGATCTTGCCGTCCTCGACGACGATCTTCTGGTCCTGGATCCAGGCGCCCTCGACGTTCTTCAGGGTTTTTGCGGCGCGCGCGATGCCCTGCTCGATGGCATCCTGAAAGCTCTTCATGGACGACGACGTGATTTCGGTGACGCGGGCAACGGACATGGCTTCCTCCTGCCAAAACGCTCAGTTACGAAAACGAGCGTAGCGCCGGCCCAATGCAACCACAAGCCGGCGCAGGATCGGGTCGGATCAATGGCCCTTGGCGATCCGGTCGAAGGCCATCAGCTTTTCCAGCAGCGCCGGCATGTCCTTGAGAGGCACCATGTTGGGGCCATCCGAAGACGTCGAATTGTCCGGGTCCTGATGGGTTTCGATGAAGACGCCGGCGACGCCGACGGCAACGGCCGCGCGCGCGAGCGTCGCGACAAAGTGCCGTTCGCCGCCGGAGGAGCCGCCTTGCCCGCCCGGCTGCTGCACGGAATGGGTGGCGTCGAAGATAACCGGGGCGCCGATCTCGGCCATGACCGGCAGAGCGCGCATGTCCGAGATCAGCGTGTTGTAGCCGAACGAGACGCCGCGCTCGGTGGTCAGCACGTTCGGATTGCCGGAACCGGTGATCTTGGCGACGACGTTCTTCATGTCCCAGGGCGCGAGAAACTGGCCCTTCTTCACATTGATGACCTTGCCGGTCCTGGCGGCGGCGACCAGCATGTCGGTCTGGCGCGACAGGAAGGCGGGGATCTGCAGGACATCGACATGCGGCGCGACGATCGCGCACTGCTCCTCGGTGTGGACGTCGGTCAGCACCGGGAGCCCAAACTCCTTGCGCAGATCGTCGAAGATCGGCATTGCCGCATCGAGCCCGGCGCCGCGCGTCGCCGACAGCGAGGTGCGGTTGGCCTTGTCGTAGCTGGTCTTGTAGACGAGGCCGATGCCCAGACGTTCCGTCAGTTCCTTCAACGCGCCCGCCATGTCGAAAGCATGCTGGCGCGATTCAAGCTGGCACGGGCCGGCGATCAGCGACAGCGGCGCATTGTTGGCGAAGACGACCTTGCCGACGGTTACCGATGAATTGGGCGCCAGGGGCTTGCTCATGGGATCTCCCGGAAGATGAAGGCGGCGCCCTGCCCGGGCGCCGGCGGAACGACGACATCATTGCCGCTCATGTCGTGATCGACGGCGCCGGCCGCAAGCACGTGCGCAACTGAAGCTTTGTCGCGGATCGAGAAAACAATCGCCTCGAACCGGAAATGCGACGACGGCTTGGCCACCAGGCCGAAGCGCCGCGCGTAGGTTTCAGGCGTGACGACGATCAGTATCGCGTTCGGCAACCGCACCACGTCGCCCGCCCCAAGGTCGTCAGCACTCGCGCCGACGGCGATAGAGATCAGCCCGATCTGCGCGGAAGGCGCGTCGCTGACCGCAACCACTTCGACGATGCCGGTCACGCCATTGGCATGCGCCTGAAGCGCCGTGCGATCGATCTTCGGCGCGTTGACGCGCTCGCAGGCGAAGAGGAAGGCGTCCGGCGCCTCCTTGGCGGCCGCGAAGGCCAGCTTGAAAGACGCCGTATCGCTCTTTCCGTTCGCGTCGGTGAACACGCGTGAGAAACTAAGCATGTCGCCGGCCGACAGGCCGGCTTCGACAAAGCGCGTATGGTCGGCGTCGGCATTGCCGGCTCCAAGCACGACGGCCGAAAAACCCTCCTCGCCCAGCCGCTCGCGATAAAGGCGGTCGCGCGCTATGAAGACATTGCCGGCCGCGATTGCTTGTCCTGCTGCCTGTTCATTTCCCACCGCCAGCGGCTCGAGATAGGTGCCGTCGGCGAAAAAGACGCAGGCGTTCTGCGTGCCGAAAGGGTGGATGCCCGTGGGCGCGACGACAAAGCCGAGCGAGGCCAGACGCGACCGCGCGGCATCGAGGCTTCCGGTAGGCAGCACGAGGTGGTCGAGCGGATGGGCGGAGCTTTTGATCATGCCGGCGCGGTGTGCCCCATTCCGGCCGGCTGTTCAAGAGCGGCGGACCGAAGGAACGTGCTCTGCCGCTTCAGGCCGCGGCCACGACATCCGCCGAATAGCGCAGTTCGCGCAGCGGCTTCACCTTGCTGGTCGTGTCCGCATAGATGGGATCCGCCTTGTAGGCGGCAAGGGCCGCCTCGTCCTCGAACTCGGCATAGACGACGACATCGATCGCGTTGGAAAACAGATCGACCTTGGTGTTGAGCGTCACCTCGAAATGCTTCGAGTGCGGAATCTTGCCGAGCGCCAGCAGGCCCGAGCGCACAGCCTCGACATCTTCCCTGCGCCGCACGCTGAAGAAAACGATGTGCCGGATCAAGCCAGCCTCCCTGGTCTTCGGTTCAGCGGTGTTTCTGTGGGAGCAACGCCCGGGCGTCAACCGGCAACGATGTCGCGCCGCGATGCGAAAGCGGCGAGACCTTACCCGGTGACGTAGCGCACGATGCGTGACACTTCCCGTACGGTCGCGTCGAGGTAGTGGCCGCGATTGTAGAGGCCGTCCCAGAACAGGAAGAAGGTGATGGCGGCGATGACGATCACATAACGCATGGCTAAAACTATCCCATGCGGACAGCCGGAACCAGAGCGGCCGGGGCAGCGATTTTGGCAGTTCACTGCTTTTTGCCTGAAGCGCTTTCCCGTCAGCGGCGGCGCGGGCGGCCGCCTAGGCAGCCGCGTCGACGCGGCACGACGTCAAAGCGTGATGCGATATCTGGCAAAGCCCGCCTCGCCATCGCCGGCAGGCTCTATCTTCAAGGATTTCACGTCGGCGATGAAATCCTTGGCGCCCGGTCCGGTCTCGAAGACGACGCTGGCGCCGGGCAGCGGCGCGAAGGACCAGTTGTCGTCCGCCGAAGGGTTGATCGTGCCCTCGCTGACGACGTAGCGCACGATCACGTCGCGGTTGGTGTCCGGCGCTTCGTAGATGATCTTCGAGGCGTCGATGTCGGGGAAATTGCCGCCGCCGCCAGCGCGGTAATTGTTGGTGGCAACGACGAATTTCGCTGCCGGATCAATCGGTTTCCCGTTGAATTTCAGGTCGGCGATGCGATTGGAACCGGCGTTCGCGACGCCGCCCTTGGCATCGTATTTCGGCGGCTGCGACAGGTCGATCCGGTAGGTGACGCCGTCGATGACGTCGAAATTATAGGATGGGAAGTCGGTGTTGATCAGCGGCTGATCCGCTTTACCCGGCTCGATATGGTTGAAGATGCCGGCGGACATCTCCAGCCATTCCTTTACCTCGGTGCCGGTGATTTCGACGGCGCGCACCGTGTTCGGGTAAAGATAGAGGTCGGCGACATTCTTGATGGCGATATCGCCCGCGGGAACGTCGGTATAGTAGTCGGCGCCGTTGCGGCCGCCGGCCTTGAAGGGCGCCGCCGCCGACAGGAGCGGCACGTCCTTCCACTCAGTGCTCTTCAATATGTCCTTGAGATACCAGGTCTGCGCCTGGTTGACGATCTGCACGGACGGATCGTCGGCCACCAGGGCGAAATAGGAGTAAAGCGGCGCCGATGTCTTGCCGACGGGGCGGCGGACATAGGCAAGGGTTGCCTCGTGGTCCTGCTCGAGCGCCGCGATGATGCGCTTGTCGTCGCCAACGGTCGCCTTGCTCTTGTTGTCGACGCGCTCATAGATCGGCCGCGCCTCGGAGGTGGCCGAGACGATCCGCCACTTCGAGCCGTCGCGCTCCAGAAGCAGGTCGATCAGACCCATATGCGAACCCCAGAAGCCGCCCATGACCGCCGGCTTGCCCTGCAGCGTGCCCTTCTCGGTGTCGACGCCTGCGAGCGCCTGGAAATCCTTCTTGCCGGGGAAGACCAGATGCTGGTGGCCGGTGAAGACCGCGTCGATGCCCTCGACGCCGGCGACGAAGAACGAGGCGTTCTCCATCTTGTCACCCTGCTTGATATCGATGCCGGAATGCGAAAGCGCGATGACGATATCGGCGCCTTCCTCCCTGATCTGCGGCACCCAGGCCTTGGCCGCCTCGACGATATCGCGCGTCTGGACGCTGCCTTCGAGGTTTTTCAGGTCCCAGACCATGATCTGCGGCGGCACGAAGCCGATGACGCCGATCCTGATCGGTTGCTCGGCCCCTGACCCGTCCTTGATCTTCCTGTCGAGGATGACATAGGGCTTGAGATAGAGCTTGTCGTCGCGCGGGTTCGCGGCAAGCGTGGTGCCGCGGATCAGGTTCGCGCAGACGAAGGGAAAGTTGGCGCCGGCTAACACCTTGTCGAGAAAGGACAGCCCGTAATTGAATTCATGGTTGCCGAGCGTCGAGCATTCATAGCCGAGCACGTTCATGCCCTTCATGACGGGGTGCAGATCGCCGTCCTTCATGCCTTTCTCGTAGGCGATATAGTCGCCCATCGGACTGCCCTGCAGCAAGTCGCCATTGTCGATCAGCATCGAATTTACGGCTTCCTTGCGCACCGCGTCGATCAGCGAGGCGGTGCGCGACAGGCCCATCGTGTCGTTCGCCTTGTCGGCGTAATAATCGTAAGGCAGCAGGTTCACATGGATATCGGTCGTCTCCATGATCCTGAGATGCGCCTGATTGGCCGCGGCGCGGGCGGAGAACGGATGCAGCATGATCAGCGCGCCGCCGGCAGCGGCGCCAGCCAGGAATTCGCGACGGGAGAATTCGGGGCGGAAGACGGGCAGCCGTGACATTTTCTTCTCCTCTTCGACAACGCGACGACCCCTGCCCAAGCATGGAGCATGGCGCTGATGAGGCTTCGAGTCCACGCGCGCGAAAGGCCTTTCGATCACGAGAAGGTGACGTCTCGATGAAGCCGATGACGGCGAGGAAATCAGCTCTTGTCGTCGTCGCCCTGGGTGATCAGCCGCGCGCTGCGCTGGCCGGTAAGATATATCCATAGCCAGCTAAGCGAGACCGCCAGGCGGTTGCGGAAGTCGATCAGGAAATAGATGTGCGCTATGCCCCAGAGCCACCAGGCGGGCCAGCCGGTGAGCTTGATCCAACCGAAATCGATGGCGGCGGCGCGCTTGCCGATCGTCGCCAGGTCGCCGGCATGCTTGTAGCGGAAAGGACGCGGTGCATTATCGCCGGCCAGCCGCGCCTTGATCGTCGCGGCGACGTGTTTGCCCTCCTGCTTGGCCGACGGCGCCACACCCGGTACCGGCTTGCCATCCGGCCGCAGCACATGCGCGGTGTCGCCGATGACGAAAATGTCTGGATTGCCAGGCACAGTGAGGTCGGGTTCGACCAGCACCCGGCCCGCCCGGTCGGCCGCAGCCCCCAGCCATTCGGCCGCGGGCGAAGCGGCAACGCCCGCCGCCCAGATGATCGTCCTTGCCGGCAGGTGCGCGTCGCCGAAGACGACGCCTTCGGCATCGAGTTTCGTGACAGGGCGCCCGAGCTCGACGGTGACGCCCAGCCGTTCCAGCGCCTTGCGGGCATAGTCGGAAAGCTGCGGCGCGAAATTGGCCAGGATCCGTTCGCCAGCCTCGATCAGCACGACGCGCGCCTGTCGGGTGTCGATGTTGCGGAACTCGCCGCGCAGCGTGTCATGCGCGAGCTCGACAATAGTGCCTGCGAGTTCGACGCCGGTCGGCCCGCCGCCGACAATGACCAGCGTCAGCAGCGCCTGGCGCTTCGCCGGGTCGGTTTCGCGTTCCGCCTGCTCGAAGGCCAGCAGGATGCGTCGCCGGATCGTCGTGGCGTCCTCGAGCGTCTTCAGCCCCGGCGCGAACGGCTCCCACTCGTCATGACCGAAATAGGCGTGGCGCGCGCCGGTGGCGAGCACCAGCGTGTCATAAGGAACCGAGCTGCCGTCTTCGAGCAGCACGCGTTTGCCGGCGCGGTCGACGCCGGTAACATTGCCGAGAAGCGTCGTCACGTCCTTGCGCCTGCGCAGCAGATGACGGATCGGCCAGGCAACCTCAGAGGTCGCAAGCGACGTCGTCGCCACCTGGTAAAGCAGCGGCTGGAAAAGATGGTGGTTGCGTTTGTCGATCATGGTGATGCGCACCGGAGCTCCCGCCAGCGCACGCGTGAGTTCGAGGCCGCCGAAGCCGGCGCCGACGACAACGACGTTATGCTCGGTTTCGCTCATTTCATTCCGCCTCGCCAAGTGTAACCGTCACCCATGATGTAAGTATTTTTGTGCACTGCAACAATGTTGGATCGGGCAATAACCATGCCCGGGAGTCGTCGCGCGGCGTCGTGAATGCACATGCGACCGCATGGCCATGAGTATAGCGTGAAACAAATCGACAGGAGCCAAGCATGGCCGACAACCGTGACGACGAAGGGCCGGCGCAATACGCCTCGCCGCCCTGCTTTATGCATGAACTCGACCCGGAATACCGGGAGCCGCTCTCCGACTGGACGGATGTCAGACGCTGGCGCAAGGCCGAGCGCGAGCGGCTCATTGGCGCCCGCCTTGTCGTCTCAGCCGATGCGCGCACGGCCATGTCCGCGCGCATCGCGGACGGCCTCGACGCGCTGATCGGAGACATAGCCGGCCGGATGGTCAGCCTCTACTGGCCGTTTCGCGGCGAGCCGGATCTGCGTGGCTGGATGACCTCGATCAACGATCGTGGTGGCCGCACCGCACTGCCTGTCGTCATCGAGAAGGGACAGCCGCTGGTGTTTCGCGCCTATAGACCGGGCGACCGGCTGGAAAAGGGCGTCTGGAACATTCCGATCCCTGCCGAAGGCGATCCGGTGCTGCCCGACATCGTGATTTCGCCGATCGTCGGCATCGATCCCGGCAACTATCGGTTGGGCTATGGCGGCGGTTTCTTCGACCGCACGCTGGCGGCCATGCCGTTCAGGCCGTTGGTCGTCGGCGTCGGTTACGAACTGCAGCGCATTGCGACCATCTACCCGCAGCCGCACGACATTCCGATGACGACTGTGGTTACGGAGGCTAGCGCCTAAGCCATCTCTGGCCGCAGCCCGAGCGCCGTGCGATCGACGATCTCGCGCAGCGCGAAGGATGAGTTGATCTTCGTCACATGCGGCATGGCCGACAGCCATTCCTTGTGGATACGCTCATAGTCGACGAGATCCTTCGCCGCGATGCGCAGAATATAATCGTATTCGCCCGACATCAAATGGCAGGAGAGCACGTTCGGACAGCGCTTGATCGCCGCCTCGAAATCCGACAGCGTCTTTTCGAATTGCCCCGACAGCGATATGTGCACGATCGCCGTCATCTGGTGGCCGAGCGCGGAATTGGACAGCCTGGCGTGATAGCCGCGGATGGTCCCGGCCTTTTCCAAATTGTCGAGCCGGCGCGAACAGGCCGACTGCGACAGCCCGACCTTCTCGGCAAGCGCCGCATTGGGTATCCGCCCATCCTTCTGCAAAGTCTCCAGAATGGCGATATCAATCCTGTCGAGCGGCATTTTTCGTGGTTCCTGCGAATTTCTAGCGATTTCGCGCAATAATTATCGAAGAGCGACCGTTGCCGCAAGTGCATTCGCAAACACATACGGAACGATTCGTGGTTGACTGCGGTTACTGCGTGTCCACCTCCGAATTTGGAGCCGGTGGCATGCACCAATGATAGGGAGACCGCCCTTGAAGGGCGCGGACAGGAGAAAAAAGATGCGTGTCGGCTGCCCCAAGGAAATCAAGAACCATGAATATCGCGTCGGCCTGACGCCCGGCTCGGTCCGCGAATATGTCGCGCATGGCCACGAAGTGCTGGTCGAGACAGGCGCTGGCGCCGGTATCGGCGCCGACGACAACGCCTACCGCGCCGCCGGCGCGACCATCGCCAAGACGGCCGCCGACGTGTTCGCCAAGTCGGACATGATCGTCAAGGTCAAGGAGCCGCAGCCCAACGAATGGGTCCAACTGCGCGACGGCCAGATCCTCTACACCTATCTGCACCTCGCTCCCGATCTGGAGCAGACCAAGGGTCTTCTTGGCTCGGGCGTGACCGCGGTCGCTTATGAGACCGTGACAGACGATCGCGGCGGCCTGCCGCTGCTCGCCCCGATGTCGGAAGTCGCCGGTCGCCTTTCGATCCAGGCCGGCGCGACGGCGCTGCAGAAGGCCAATGGCGGCCGCGGCGTGCTGCTCGGCGGCGTGCCCGGCGTGCTGCCCGGCAAGGTCACCGTGCTCGGTGGCGGCGTCGTCGGCCTGCATGCGGCCAAGATGGCGGCCGGCCTCGGCGCCGATGTCACCATCATCGACCGCTCGATCCCGCGTCTGCGCCAGCTCGACGACATTTTTGGCGGCCGCGTGCATACGCGTTACTCGACCGTCGAAGCGCTGGAGGAAGAATGCTTTTCGGCCGACGTCGTGATCGGCGCCGTGCTGATCCCGGGCGCCGCCGCGCCCAAGCTCGTGACCCGCGAAATGCTTTCCGGCATGAAGAAGGGCTCGGTGCTGGTCGACGTCGCGATCGACCAGGGCGGCTGCTTCGAGACCTCGCATGCCACGACGCATGCCGATCCGACCTATGAGGTCGACGGCGTGATCCACTATTGCGTCGCCAACATGCCCGGCGCCGTGCCGGTCACTTCAGCGCACGCGCTCAACAACGCGACGCTGCATTACGGCTTGCAACTCGCCGACAAGGGCCTCAAGGCGCTGGTCGACGACCATCACCTGCGCAACGGCCTCAATGTCCATAAGGGCAAGATCACCAACCGCGCCGTCGCCGAAGCGCTCGGCTACGAAATGGTCGAACCGAAGGCGGTTCTTGCCGCCTGATAAATTCGCAGAGATTTCCTTCTGTCGCCTGCCGGGTCACTCCGGCGGGCTTTTTCTTGAGCGCAAACTGGTCGCGTCAAGAAAACCGGGCAACAAAAAAGCGGAGCAAAAGCCCCGCTTCCTCGAATGTTGCGACCTGCCGCCGGTCCATCCGCGGTCGGCAAATCATCAACAACTACATTCTAGCGCTGTAGTGCGACGGGAATACGACAGTCTCGAAATGCGCCTTTTCTCGTCTTCCGCCAATATGCGCCCTTGTGTGAAATGCTTCACATTCGCTCGACAAGAAAGACGCCTAGAGACGGACCGTTACTGGCGGCCTGAGCCTGCCGGGTCGGACAAGTCCGGCCCGCACAGCACTGGCCGACAGCTTCTGTCAGACCCTCCAACGGCCCGCCTGACCATCGGCGGGCTTTTTTTTGGGTCATGCCCGCTCGATGCGGCATTGATAGCAATTGTTCCGGGCCGAGCGGACATGGATGTAGGCGATGTCGTCGCGCCCAAACAGCGTCCGCGCCCGGGCGGCAATCTCGCCGGTCGGCGTGACGGCGCCGCTGCCATAGACGATGCGATTGTCCTCGCCATAGCCCCTGACGATATAGTCGCTGCTTTCGAGCATCTCCGGCAGCGCATCGCCCTCGGCGGCGCGCTCGCATTCCTCGGCGTGGAGGAAGATCGGGCCGGTTTCGGCATAAGGTTGCAGTTGCGGGAACGGCCGGTAAGCCACGATCAGGTAGCCTTTGCCTGCGGCGACATTCTTCATGCAGTGCCTGCAGGGTACGCCGTCGCCATCGGAGATCCGGTGCTCCGGGGTGCGGCCATAGGCATCGGGCCCTCCCCGCTGCAGGGCGCGCACGGCTTCGGTCGGCAAGGCTTGGAACTGGATGCCCATGGCAAATCTCCGGTGTCGATTTCCGGAAATTATGCCTGTGCGACGGCGTCTCCCACCCGATTCCTGACTGACGCCGCGCACAAGTGAAAGAGCCCGGCCGCCTTGAACAGGCCGGGCTCCGTCGTCGGCATTATCGGCTCAGCTTCACCGCACGAAATCGTCGAAGCGGCGCAGCGTCACGCGCCGGTTGCGCCAGTTCTCCTGTTGGGTCTGCACAAGCAGGAATTCCTCGCCATAGCCGACGGTGTCCAGCGCGAAAGCGGGCACGCCGAACTCACCCACCAGCGTCCGCTTCAGCGACGCGGCGCGGCGTTCGGACAGGACCTGGTTCGATTCGAAAGAACCCACGGCGTCGGTATGGCCTTCGATCAGGATGCGGGCGCCGCGGTCGCGCCGCAAGATGCGATGGAGCGCGTCGGCAATGATTTCGACCTTGCCGTATTGCGAAGGGGCGATGGCGGCCGAGCCGAATTCGAAATTGATCGACTGGATGTCGATCGAGCGCGCCATGCGCCGCAGATCGGGCCGGCGCTTGAACTCGCGAATGGTGACGCGCTCGTTCGGGCGTAGCTTCTTCCTGGGCGCGGCGTCGAGCTGGCGCTCGATCGTGGCAGCCGAAGGCGTGGTCGCCTGCGCGGATGCCAGGCTCGGCATGGCAATTGCCGCGATCATGGCTACGGCGAATGTACGTCGGGTCAGCATGTCTTTTCTCCTACAAGCCCGGCCTCGTAATGCGGCCGGGACAATGGCAAAGACAGTCTGAAGCGGCGATGAACGAGGCGTTCAGGCGGTGAGACGTTATAGTTTGCCGTTCGGAATTGCTTGAACGGCTTAGCCTCGCATGACGCTGGCCGAGCGCTCGGCGAAGCTCAGCGGATGCACGACCTCCTTCTTCTGCGCCACCGGCGTGAAGCCGAGCTTCTGGTACAGCGGGAGAGCCGCCGGATGGTCGAGCGTGCAGGTCTGCACGGTGACGCGCCTTGGCCCATGCGCCCAGGCCGCCGAGATCGCGGCGCCAAGGAACCAGCGGCCGATGCCCTGGCCGTGCGCATGCTCCATCATGCCGAAATAGGCGAGATCCACCTCGTCCGGCAGATGCGGCTTGAGGTCGAAGAAGCCGGCGGGAGCGCCGTCGAGATAGAGCACCCTGATGTCGCGATCCTCGCGGTGCAGGCCGGCGGCAAGCTCCTCGTCGCTCAGCCTCAGCACATTGACCCAGTGCCATTTGCGCCCGACGCGATCCATCAGATAGCGATAGAAATGGAGTGGGATATCTTTCGTCTTCAGCAGCGCGATCTGGCGGTTGTAGGGGATCGGCGGCGAAACCGCCGGCGCCGCATGCATCTCCAGGAACGTGACCGTGACATCGATATCTTGCAGCGCGCCGTTTTCCATCATTCTTTCCCCGTCACCACCGGCGTGTCGCCGAGACCGCCCCATTCTGTCCAGGAACCATCGTAGAGCCGGTTGTCGGTATGGCCGAGCGTCTCCAGCGCCAGCGTGATCGCCGCCGCGGTGATGCCCGAGCCGCAGGACGTGACGACCGGCTTCGACAGGTCGATGCCGGCGCCCTCGATCACCTTGCGCAAGCGGTCCTTGGGTAGCAACTCGCCATTCTCGGCAAGCGCCGTGATCGGAACATTACGCGCGCCAGGCATATGGCCCGAACGGACGCCTGGGCGCGGCTCCGGATCGGTGCCGGCAAAGCGGCCTGAAGAGCGCGCGTCGGCGATCTGGCTCTTCCGGTCGCCGACGATCCTGCGCATCTCGTCGAGCCCGACAACCCGGCCCGCGTCGAAATCGGCGTGGAAGACGCTTGGCGCGATCTTCGTCGGCTCAGCCGTCACGGGTCGCCCCTCGGCCTTCCAGCGGTCGATGCCGCCGTTAAGGATGTAGATCTGGAAGACGCCCATGACGCGGAACATCCACCAGGCGCGCGGCGCCGAGAACAGGCCTGGACCGTCATAGACGACGATCGTGTCGTCGGCCGAAACGCCCATGGCGCCGACATATTGGGCGAAGTGCTGTGGCGAGGCCAATGTGTGCGGCAGTTTCGAATCCGGATCGGAAACCGCATCCTGGTCGAGGAAGCGTGCGCCGGGAATGTGAGCGGCATCGTATTCGGCGCGGGCGTCGCGCTTTTGCGCCGGCAGGTACCAGGAGGCGTCGATGATGGTGAGACCTGGCTCGCCAAGCTGTTTTTCCAGCCAGTCGGCGTCGACGATGAAAGGGCTGTCCTGCGCCATTTTTGTTCTTCCTGCCCCGCCTCGCCTCAACGTCAATTCGCCGGTATAGATCCGAAGCGGATACGGAAGCGCCGGTTCTCGCGGCCTTTCTTCTCGATCTTGCCGATATGTATCTCGCCGACCTCGCCTGTCGACTTCACATGTGTGCCGCCGCAGGGCTGGCTGTCGATCGAGCCGTTGTCGCCGATGCAGACCAGACGGATTTTTCCTGTACCGACGGGTGGGCGGACGTTCTTCGATTTCACCAGGCCGGGATTGGCGGCGAGTTCCTCGTCGGTGATCAGCCTTGTGAAGATCGGATGATCGGCGCGCACCAGCTCCATCAGCCTCGCCGTCACATCCTCCTTGCTGAAGCCGGCGTCGGGAATATCGAAGTCGACGCGGCTGTCGTCCTCGGCAACCGCCGCCCCGGTGATCGGAAACGGACAGACCACCGTCAGCAGGTGGCAGGCGGAATGCATGCGCATCAGAAGGTGCCGCCGCTCCCAGTCGATCAAGAGCTTCAGCCTTTCGCCGACAGCGGGCAGCGCGTGCTCCGGTGCCGGCACATGGACGATCTCGTCCTTGGTCTCGCCGGTGATGGTGGCGGCGATCGCGATGCGGCCGCCATCGGCGCGCTCAAATATCCCGGTGTCGCCCGGCTGCCCACCGGACGTTGCATAAAAGACTGTCCGATCGAGGAGGATGCCGCCACGATCGTTGATCGCGACGACCTCGGCCTCCGCCGTCTTCTGATAGGCGTCGTCGCGAAACCGCGCCTCGGTTTTGTACGCCATCATGCCACCTTTTCGAACGGCACTGAAATATCGGCTTTTTCTTCCATCCAGCCCGGCACCGGAAGATTCTTGCCGCGCAGGAACTCCGGATTGAAGAGCTTGGCCTGGTAGCGCGTGCCGTAGTCGGCAAGGATCGTCACGATGGTGTGGCCTGGTCCGAGCTCGCGCGCCAGTCGGACGGCTCCGGCGATGTTGATGCCGGTCGAGCCGCCGACGCAGAGCCCCTCTTCCTGGATCAGGTCGAAGATAATCGGCAAAGCTTCCTCGTCCGGGATCTGGTAGGAGAAATCCGGCGTGAAGTCTTCCAGATTGGCGGTGATGCGGCCCTGGCCGATACCTTCGGTGATCGAGCTGCCATCGGATTTCAGCTCGCCGCTGGTGTAGAAACTGTAGAGGGCGGCACCCAGCGGGTCGGCGAGCGCGATCTTGACGTCCTTGCTCTTGCCCTTGAGCCCGAGAGCGACACCCGCAAGCGTGCCGCCGGAGCCGACGGCCGAGACGAAGCCATCGATCTTGCCGCCGGTCTGGGCCCATATCTCCTGGGCAGTCGTGCGGACATGGCCGTCGCGGTTGGCGACATTGTCGAACTGGTTGGCCCAGATCGCGCCGTTCGGCTCCGAGCGCGCCAGTTGCTCGGCAAGGCGGCCGGACAGTTTTATGTAATTGTTGGCGTTTTTGTAGGGCACCGCCGGCACTTCGATCAGCTCCGCGCCCAGGATCTTGATCGTGTCCTTCTTTTCCTGGCTCTGCGTGTCGGGGATGACGATGACGGTGCGGTAGCCAAGCGCCTTGGCGACCAACGTCAAACCGATGCCGGTGTTGCCGGCAGTGCCTTCGACGATCAGCCCCCCGGGCTTGAGCAGGCCGCGCTGCTCGGCATCGCGGATGATGAAAAGGCCGGCCCGATCCTTTACCGATTGCCCGGGATTCATGAACTCGGCCTTGCCGAGGATCTCACAGCCGGTCGCTTCCGAAGCTTTGTTGAGCCGGATCAGGGGCGTGTTGCCGATCGCTTCGATCACAGAACGGGGCATGCGGGATTCCTTCATGTGTGCGGCGAGACCCTAAAAACCGGAAGCCGCGGTTTCAAGGCAAGATTTTGCCTGGTCCAGTCGCATTCCGGATGGTGCAGTGCTCGCGATCATTTCAACGTCATGCGCAAAACCGCTCTTTTCAACCGATTTCTCCGCCGCTAGAGCAAACCGGAACATTCGCAGGACATCCCATGGCACTCTACCGGGCCAATCCGAAAGACGGTGTCGCCTGGATCACGGGCGGCAGCAGCGGCCTTGGCCGGGCGTTGGCCAAGGATCTCGCCAATCAAGGCTATGCCGTCGCGGTGACGTCGCTGCCGGAAGATCCAGCCGACACGCTGATCGTCGAAACGGCGCAGATGTCCGGACATGTGAAGTCCTTTCCCTGTGACGTGACCGACGAGCAGGGCATGGCGCGCGCGGCCGCCGCGATCGAAGAACAGATGGGGCCGATCGTGCTTGCCGTCTTCAACGCCGGCAACTATATCGCCACACCCGGCGAGAACCTGGTGGTGCGCGATTTCCATCACTCCTTCGCCGTGAACTATTTCGGCATCGTCAACGGCGTGGTGCCGGTCGTCGAGCATATGCGCGTGCGCGGACGCGGCCATGTCGTCCTGGTCGGATCGGTCACCGCCTATTGCGGCTGGCCGACCACGGCGGCCTATGGCGGCACCAAGGCCGCGATCAACATCCTGGCGGAGTCGCTGAAATACGACTTCGACAAGATGAACATCCGCGTTCAGGTCATCAATCCGGGATTCGTCGACACGCCGCTGACCGAAAAGAACAAGCTGCCGATGCCGGGCCTGATGCCTGTACATCGCGCGTCACGCCGCATGGCGCGCGGCATCAGGAAGGGCGGCTTCGAAGTCACCTTCCCGTACCACGTAAGCTTGCCCCTGAAACTGCTCAGCCTGCTGCCGCGGCCGATCTGCCGGTTCGTCATTGGTCTCACTACCCACTGGTGGGGGCGGCCATTGCATTTCGACCGCAGGCTGCCCGGCAAAAAAGATCCGCCCCGCGACAAGGCGACATAAGCCGGCGAAACGGCGATTGCCTGCCGGCGGGGACGGCCATAGGTTGAGAATCATTGCTTGGAGACTGTAATGGGGCGGCGGATCGTGCTTGCGGTGCTTGGCCTTGCAGTCGTCCTGGTCGCCGGTTTCTTCCTTGGCCCGCGCGTGTCGGTCGATACGACAATCCGTTTCAATCCGTCGCTGATCGGCGACGATCCGCAGGCCTATCTGGCGCGTGAAGAGGCTGCCGTGCCCAATATCCGCGACGGGCTCGACAAGGAGATCATCTGGGCGAACCCGATGGTCCATGCCAAGACGCCCTTGGCCATCGTCTATATCCATGGCTTTTCCGCCTCCAAGGGCGAGGTCCGCCCCTTGCCGGACGACATTGCGGATGAACTGGACGCCAACCTCTTCTACACGCGCCTGACCGGCCACGGTCAGGATGGCGCGGCAATGGCGCAAGGCAGCGTCAATGCCTGGATCAACGACTATGAGGAGGCGTTGGCCATCGGCCGCGCCATCGGCGACAAGGTGATCGTCATCGGGACCTCGACCGGCGGCTCGCTGGCGGCGTGGGCCGCAACGCAGCCGGGCGCTTCGGACGATGTCGCCGCGATCGCGTTCATATCGCCCAATTTCGGCGTCAAGGCCTCCGGCGCCGAGTTGCTGACCATGCCCTGGGGCGGGCAACTCGCCGAGCTCGTTGGCGGCAAGGAGCGCAGTTTCCCCCCGCGCAACGCGCTCCACGAAAAATTCTGGACCACCAGATATCCGATGAAGGCGGTGCTGCCGATGGCCGCGCTCATGGAACTCGCTTATGGCGCGCCGGTCGAGAAGGCGACGGTCCCGGCCCTGTTCATCTTCTCCGATTCCGACAAGGTGGTGCGACCCGACCGGACGCGCGAGATTGCCGGACGCTGGGGAGCTCCGCACGAGCTGGTGCCGGTCGACGATACCGGCGATCCGGACAATCACGTCATCGCCGGCGATGTGCTGTCGCCGCAGACCACGGCCTTTCTCACCCAGCGCATCGTGGTGTGGGTGAAGGCGCTGATGCAGCAGCAGTCAGGCGAGTGAAGTCAGGCCAGTGAAATGAAAAACGGCCGAAGCATCGCTCCGGCCGTTCCTGTTCGCGTGGTTCTGCTGGGCTTAAGCGGCCCGGTTCGCCGGACGCTTGCCGCCGAAGCGGCGCTTGTTGTTGCCCTTGAAGCGCTTGAAGCCGTCAGGCTTGCTCGAGCCATTCGGCTTGGCCGCAGTCGGGCGTTCGCCCTGCGGCTTCGGAGCGCGTTCGCCATGAGGCTTGCCGCCGAAACGCTTGTTGTCGCCACCGTTGCCAGGACGGCGGCCATCGCGGCGGGCGCCGTGATGTTCGCGATCATTGGCCGGTTCGAAATGACGCTCGGTCTTTTCCCTGGGATCGCGCTGCGGATCCGGGCTGCCGAGATGGTCGGCAACAACCGGCAGCTTCATGCGGATGATACGCTCGACCTGCCGCAGCTTGGCGTTCTCCGAAGGATCGCAAAGCGTGATGGCAATGCCGTCCCTGCCGTTGCGGCCGGTGCGGCCGATGCGGTGGACGTAGCTTTCCGCCTCATCCGGCAGGTCGAAATTCACGACATGGCTGATGCCGGGAACGTCAATGCCGCGCGCCGCAATATCGGTGGCGACCAGGATGCGAACCGAGCCATCGCGGAAATCGTTGAGCGCCTTCTGGCGCGCATTCTGCGATTTGTTGCCGTGGATGACGGCAGCCTCGAAACCGTCACGGGCCAGGTCCTTGGTGACGCGGTCGGCGCCATGCTTGGTGCGCGAGAACACGATCACCGAGCGCATTGCCTCGTCGGCGAGCATCTTGGACAGCACCTGGCGCTTCTGCTTGGTGCGGGCGAGCACCACACTCTGCACGATCTCGACTGCCGCGGTGCTTTGCGGCGAAACTTCGATGCGGACGGGGTTCTTCAGCAAGCCCTTGGCAAGCTCTGCGATCTCATCGGGCATGGTGGCCGAGAACAGTGCCGTCTGGCGGTCCGGCGCGGTCGCCTTGGCGATGCGCTTGACGTCGTTGATGAAGCCCATGTCGAGCATGCGGTCGCCCTCGTCGAGGACGAGCCATTTGGTGTCGGCGAGGATGAGATCGCCCTCGCGCACCAGGTCGGTCAGGCGGCCGGGCGTGGCGATCAGAATGTCGACGCCGGGCGCAACCTTCTTCACCTGGCTGAAGCGCGAGACGCCGCCCAGAACCAGCGCGGTCGAGACATGCGCGCCCTTGGCGAGGATCTTGATGGTGTCCTCGATCTGCACGGCGAGCTCGCGCGTCGGCGCCAGGATGAGCGCACGCGTCGTCTTCGGCCGGCGCTTGGTGCCGAGCCCGATGATCTTGGACAGGATCGGCAACGCAAAGGCCGCGGTCTTGCCGGAGCCGGTCTGGGCGATGCCAAAAATGTCGCGGCCTTCCAACTGCGGCGGGATCGCCTGCATCTGGATCGGCTTGGGATCGGCGAAGCCGGCGGCATGAGTGGCCTTCAGCAACGCGCCCGAAATTCCAAGTGCGGCGAAACCATTCAGTTCCGCCATGTTTTCGTTGGTCAAAATATTCTTCTTTCACGCGGCCTTGTGGCCGCAAACATCAATGGCGGCAGGGCGCAACCTGCCGTCGGATAAATTATCATGGAACGACAAGGCGGCGGACGATCGTCCGCGCGGCTGCGCTGTCGTGCCCGCAAGCATCATGCCTCGGGGCTTTTTCGCCAGCTTGCCGATCGACCAGGGCCGATTTGCCGGAAAGAGGGAAAACAGACGCAACCAGTCTCATTCGTCGAGAAGGCCGGATTCGTTCCCGGCCCAAGCGCCTATGCCGCTGCATATGGCCGAGTCTGGCCCGAAATGCAAGGGGCTTCATGTTGCAGTGCAACAAAAATGAGGGCGCTTGCGCTCCCCTATCCCGGCGATTACCACAAATCACTTATCCGTTTTGGGGACCAGCGATGAAAGACGTGCTGAAGGAACTCGAGCGCCGCCGCGAGATTGCCCGCATGGGCGGCGGCAAGGACCGCATCGAGGCGCAGCATAAGAAGGGCAAGCTCACCGCTCGCGAGCGCATCGAGGTCTTCCTCGACGAGGGCTCGTTCGAAGAGTTCGACATGTATGTCGAGCACCGGTCGACCGATTTCGGCATGGAGAAGACCAAGATCGCCGGCGACGGCGTTGTCACCGGCTGGGGCACCGTCAACGGTCGCCCGATCTATATCTTCGCCAAGGATTTTACCGTGTTCGGCGGCTCGCTGTCGGAGGCGCATGCGGAGAAGGTCATCAAAGTCCAGGAGATGGCGCTGCGCAATCGCGCGCCGATCGTCGGCCTCTATGACGCCGGAGGCGCGCGCATCCAGGAAGGTGTGGCGGCTCTCGGCGGCTATGCCGAGATATTCCAGCGCAACGTTCTCGCCTCCGGGGTCATTCCGCAGATCTCGCTGATTATGGGCCCCTGCGCCGGCGGCGATGTCTACTCGCCCGCCATGACCGATTTCATCTTCATGGTGCGCGACACCTCCTACATGTTCGTCACCGGGCCGGACGTGGTCAAGACGGTGACCAACGAGACGGTGACCGCCGAAAGCCTCGGCGGCGCTTCCGTCCACACCACCAAGTCCTCGATCGCCGACGGCGCCTATGACAACGACGTCCAGGCGCTCTTGCAGATGCGCCGGCTGGTCGATCTGCTGCCGGCCTCCAACACCGCCGAAATTCCCGAGGTCGAGTGCTACCAGTCGGTGACGGATCACGATCTGTCGCTCGACCGGCTGATCCCGGACAATGCCAACAAACCCTATGATATCAAGGAACTGATCCTGAAGGTTGCCGACGAGGGCGATTTCTTCGAGATCCAGCAGAGCTTTGCCAAAAACATCGTCACCGGCTTCGGCCGGGTCGACGGCCGCACGGTGGGCTTCGTCGCCAACCAGCCGATGGTGCTGGCAGGCGTGCTCGATTCCGACGCCAGCCGCAAGGCGGCGCGCTTCGTGCGCTTCTGCGATTGTTTTTCTATCCCGATCGTCACCTTCGTCGACGTGCCGGGCTTCCTGCCGGGCACCGCGCAGGAATATGGCGGGCTGATCAAGCATGGCGCGAAGCTGCTCTTCGCCTATGCCGAGGCGACCGTCCCGAAGATCACCGTGATCACCCGCAAGGCCTATGGCGGCGCCTATGACGTGATGGCGTCGAAGCATCTGCGCGGCGACATGAACTATGCCTGGCCGACGGCACAGATCGCCGTGATGGGCGCCAGGGGCGCGGTCGAGATCATCTATCGCAAGGACATCGGCGATCCGGAAAAAATCGCCGCCCATACAAAGACTTACGAGGATCGCTTCCTGTCGCCTTTCGTCGCCGCCGAACGCGGCTATGTCGACGAGGTGATCATGCCGCATTCGACCCGGCGCCGCGTCGCGCGGGCGCTGCGCATGTTGCGCAACAAGGACATGCAGAATCCCTGGAAGAAGCACGACAACATTCCGCTGTGAGAATGCCTCCTCCATCAGCCGAGAGGAAAACAACCGCTAGCATGAGCGCGGAGACGAAATGCGAATAACACTTGCGGCCCAGGGCCTTATTCCGTGCAAGGGCTATGGCGGGATCCAGCGGCAGGTCGAATGGCTGACCACGGAATTGGTCAAAATGGGGCATCAGGTGACGCTGATCGCCGGCCCGGGGTCGTCGCATCCGATGTGCGAGGTCCGCCACGCGGTCACCAATGACGAGTGCCGCGCGGCCGTTCCCAAGGACACTGACATCGTCCATCTCCATGCCTGGAAGGTCGAGGTCCCCTTTCCGACGCTCAATACCGAGCGCGGCCACCTGCCGGACTATCCGAGGCCGCAGCCGAACTGGAGCTTCATCAGCGCCCGCCATGCCGAGCTGCATGGCCGCAAGACCTTCGTCTACAACGGCTTTCCGGTCGATGCCTATCGCCTGGCGCCGTCGAAGAACGACCATCTGTTTTTTATGGCGGCCATCGCGCGGGCCGGAAAGGGTCTCAACCGCGCGGTGGACCTCGCGAAAAAATACGATTTCAAGCTCGATATCGCCGGCGGCTCGCGCTGGAAGCTGCTTGGCCGCAGCAAGACCCGCCGCGAGGGTGTCTTCTTCAAAAGCCTGTCGTCCCGCTTCCGCTATCACGGCATGGTCGATGGCGAACCGAAGGTGCGCCTGCTGGGCGAGACCAAGGCCTTTCTGAACCCGATTTCGTGGGAAGAGCCATTCGGCAATGCGCCGATCGAATCCATGCTGTGCGGCACGCCGGTCCTCACGACGGCGCGCGGCGCGCTCCCCGAAACCGTCGATGCCGACACCGGCCGTTTCTTCGGCACGGATGAGGAGTTTGCGCGCGGTTTCGGCGAAATTGGCGGTTTGCCGGCACAAAGATGCCGCGAATCCGCGGCAGACAGGTTTCCGATCGAGAAGGCCGCAAAAGCCTATGTCGAGCTCTACCACCGCATTCTTGATGGCGAAGCGCTTCCGTGACAAATCATGCAGGCATTTCCCGTCGGCGATGGCCATTCCGGATCGAGAAGGTATCGCGCATTGCGTCCCATCCTGGTTTTCTGTCTGCCGGCGATCGGTGACTTCATCCGCTGCCATGCGGCCATCCAGATCATCGCCGAGAGATTCCCGGGGCAGCCGATCGATATCATCACCTCGAGGATCGCCGCGCCGCTGGCGCGGCTGATGCCGCATGTTCGCAAGGTTTGGATAGCGGAGAAGGACTGGAAGCCAGGGCTGAAAGAGCGGGCGCGCCTGTCGCGAAAACTGCGCGAAGAGGATTATCAGGCGGCCTATATGCTCACCAGCAGCACCAAGGCTTCGCTGGTGCCGTGGCTTGCCGGAATACCGGAACGCGTCGGCTATCCGCGCGAGTTTCAGTTCGGCATCGTCAACCGCCTGCCCGCCGGCTGGCTGAAAGCGATGGTGGCCTTCGGTCCGCGCAAGACGCGGCTGGCGGAACAGGTCTGCGCAATCGCACGTCTCGGCAAAACGCCGGCCGAAGACGGGTCGTTGCCGGCTCCGCAATTGGTGGTCTCCGCCGAGGAGCTTTCCGGTTGGCGTCGGCGCAACGGCGTCGACCCGGACAGGCCGGCGCTCGCGCTTTACACTTCGGATTTTGCCAACAAGCGCTCATGGCCGATCGAACGCTTCGTCTCGATCGCGCGCGACCATGCTGCCCGCGGTTGGTCGGTTTGGCTCATCGGCGGGCCGCGCGAGCGGCAGGCCGCGGCGGAAGTAAAGGCGCGACTGCCTGAGGCGATCGATTTCACCTCCACACCCGATATTGCGGAAGCGATGTGCCAGATCGCGGCCTCGACCGTCTTTCTCGGCGTCGACGGCGGCATTTCCCATGCCGCCGGCGCGCTGGGCGGTCCGTGCGTGCTCATCTACGGTTCGAACCGAGCCTATGTGCACGGTCCGGTCAACGGGCAGGTGATCTTCCTCGAGCCGCCGATTTCGACGCCGGGTTGGGTGGAGAACACGCGCGCAGTGACTGAAGACAGGGTTCGTGAGGCGCTCGCGGCGGCGGTCCGAAAAAACGCGCCGCAATTCGCCTGACTTATTCCTCGGCCGCCGCTCCGAAACCCGCGCCTAGGCTCGCGCGAGCCGTGGTCGCCCATGGCGTCGCATGGTTGTCGATGCGCATCTGGAAAATGAAATAGGTCGGCGAGCAGAAACCTATACCTTTGACCTTGGCGGCGCCCGGCGTGTCCGCCGGCAGCGACTGGCACATATAGTCCTCGCGGCAGAAATGATCGGCCGAGCACGCCGGGCGGTTGCCGCGGTTGACGGCGCCACCGAGACATTGGTCGAAATTGTTGGTGGCCACGCAGATGTCGAACTTCTTGCCGCCGACCAGTCCGCAGATCTCGCTGGGCATCGGCTTGCCGGGTTTGAAGGCGGCGAAGGCGCGATCCTTGTCATCGCAGGCGCGATAGGCGAAGCCGCCTGGAACGCCGATCTTCGGCGGCCGGCAGGTATAGGCGGTGCGCGAGATCGCCGGCGCGAAGGCGGCGAACTGGCCGGTGATCTTGTAGCGGTCGTTGAAAGGCTGTGCGCTGTTGCTGGCGATAGTTCCGGTCAGGCATGGGTGGCCGGAAAATATTTTGTCGCTCTCCCTGGGCAGCAGGCATTGCGCCAATTTGGTTCTTACGCCCGAAGCGGTGGCGACCGGCATACAAACCGTGCCGGCGCCGCATTGCCAGGTGCCGCCGAAGCGACTTGCGTCTTCCGGCATCAGGCATGGCATCGCCGTTTCGGCCGGCGTGTAATCGACCTCTCCTGCATCTTTCCAAGCGGCCGGCGGGGCGAAGGAGAGCGGGCGGAAGGGGTTGGGCTCCTTGCCCTCGGCGGTCGCCTTGAGCCACGCCTCGCGGCGCGGGATCTCGGCATGGAGATGCGGCGAGATGCCGACCTCGAGGCGGTTCAACGGCGAGGTCGTGGCGTCGTCCAGACCGATGAAATGGAAGCCGGCGGTCGAGCCCGCCTGATGGCAGCCCTGGCAGGCACCGTTGTCGAGCCGCTCGACCAGAGCTTCCGGCGTGCGTACCAGTTTCAGCTTGGAATAGTCGAGCCCGGCAAAGTCCTTCGGGTCGAAGAGCGGCGTGAAGGGGTGGTTGGCGTGCCTGGCGCTGCCGAAGGTCGACCATGAGATGACTTTTCGGGCGAGAAATTCATCCGGGATTTCGTAGACGCCGAGATCGACCGCCGCGGCATTGGCGCGAACATAGTCGGCAAGCCGTGCCTTGAGCTCAGCATCCTCGGCAAGCCGGGCCGTGTCCGGCGTATTTTCCAGCGGCTTCTCGCCGACCGCCGAACCATCGATGCCGAAGATGCGCATCAGGTAAGCGGCCTGTCCGCCGAACTCGGTTTCCTGGCCCGAAGGAAAGCGCACAACCTGCGCGTTGAGCTCGAGCTGCTTGAAGGAAAGGCTCGTCTTCTCGAGCGGCCCGCCGGTCAGCCAGCCGGCATCGACCGTTTCGTCGAGCTGCGGCGTCCAGCGGCCGGCAGCGCCCACGCAGCCACCATCGGCGTCTTGAGCGACGCGGTATATCGCGCTGAAGTTGAACGGCAGGCGCGAGGCCAGTTGCCTGCCGTTCTTCTTGAAGCTGTAGGCCAGCCGATAGATGAACCGCACCTCGCCGCAGCTCGTCTCGTTGCCAAGTGCTGCGAAATCGCGCCGGTCGAGCCGGTTGACGACGCCGACAAGGCGGAAGCGCGCGGCGTTCGTCTTCAGCCAGCGCATGTCGATGATGCGGCCGACATTGCCGTCGGTCACTTCATAGAGAGTGCGGCCGCCAGCCTTCATGTCGCCGCGCAACGCGGCGACGTCGCCGGCCACCGTGTCGACGATGGCGTGGTAGGCGGGCGCCTCGTCGTATAGGGATTTCAGGTCGTCGCTGCCGTCGACGCCGAACAGGCCGGCGAAACCGTATCCCCTGGCGTCGAGCGTGGCGAGGATGCGCGGGTCGTCGACGATGGTGATCGGGCGGTCGGCGGCGCGCGCCGACTGCGTAGCGAATAGAGCCAGGAGAAGGGCTACGATAGCGAGCACCAGCCGTTTCATCGGACCGCGCTCTCCGCCAGTTCGCGAAGAACCGGCACCATGGCCAGAGGCAGGTCCTCGGCTATCAAACCCGGCCCAAAACGGCTGCCGGCCTCGGCGTGGATCCAGACCCCGGCGCAAGCCGCTTCGAAGGCCGGCATGCCTTGCGCGAGAAGCCCGGCAATGATGCCCGCCAGCACGTCGCCCGAGCCGGCGGTGGCGAGCCAGGGCGCGCCATTGCTGTTGATCGCGGCGCGGCCATCCGGCGAGGCGATCACGCTGTCGGCGCCCTTGTAGACGATCACTGCGTTGGCGCGTCGCGCAGCTTCGCGCGCCTTGGCCAGTTTGGACAGAGCCTTGTCACCCGCAATGTCGGCAAACAGCCTGCCGAACTCGCCCTCATGCGGCGTCATGATCAACGCCGGTGCGTCCGGCCTGCCGGCTGCCTCGAACAGCGTCGCGGCCGCGTTGCGAAAAGACGTGATGCCGTCGGCGTCGAGCACGAGGCCCTCGACGCCGCCGTCCTGGCGGTTTTTGGCGAGCACGGCAAGGGTGAAATCGCGCGCCTTGTCGCCGATGCCGAAGCCGGGGCCGAGGACGAAGGCGGATGGTCTGCGATCGCCGATAAGGTCATGCACATCTTCGATCGCATCGACCTTGCGCAGCATGATCGAGGTCAGATGCGCCGCGTTGACCTGCATGGCGTTCGCCGGTGAGAGCACGGTGACAACCCCTGCCCCGCTTCGGGCTGCCGCAAGCGCCGAAAGGCGCGCCGCGCCCGTCGCGGATGGTCCGCCCGAAAAGACGCTCGTGTGGCCGCGCTTGTATTTGTGCGCGTCGATGGCCGGCGCGGGAAAGGTCGCGATCCAGAGCGCGGGTCGATTCTCGAAGGCTCGCGGCGCGACAGCGTCGATAATCTCGTCACGAATGCCGATGTCGGCCAACACGATCTCGCCGCATCGCTCTCGGCCCGGCAGAAGCAGGTGCCCGGGCTTCTTTCGCGCGAACGTCACCGTGAGGAGCGCGCGAAATGCCGGGCCGAGGACTTCGCCGCTTTCGCCGGAGACGCCCGAAGGCAGGTCGATCGCGACAACCGGCAGGTTCATCGCCGTCACGATGTCGACCGCGCCTTTGGCGTCGCCGGATAGCGGCTTCGACAAGCCTGCGCCATAGATCGCATCGACAACCAGCGAGCCAGCCTCCGCGGAGAAGGCCGAAAGCAGGTGCCGTTCCAGAGTGCAGTCAGCCGCCGCAAGCGCGGCATCGCTGCCTGCCCGCGGTTCGCCGGATGTCCACAGAGCTACATCCACGCCCGCCTCGGCCAGCAGCCGCGCCACGACATAGCCGTCGCCGCCATTGTTGCCGGGACCGCACAATACATGCACCCTCGTTGCGGCCGGATAACGCGCCAGCGCGACGGCAGCGACCGCCTCGCCGGCACGTTGCATCAAGCGATAGCCGTCGAGCGGACCGGCCGCGATTGCCAGTCTGTCGGCTTCGGCCATTTCGGCCGGCGATAGAAGTTCATTGTACATGGGATTGCCGATCTCCATACGATCAAGCATTGTCCAGTTTTCGGTTCGAAGCAAACCAGCGCAACCGGGTATCATCTTGCCAAGGCGGTCGCATCCGGGAGGGGTTCCGCCTGCAAATTGGGCTGCCTGCCTATTTTTTGTGCGGGCGTAAGGAGGAGCGATGTATAGGATTTGGGCGTCCATGACGCATCCGATGCAGCGGATGACGCGAATGTGCATCCGGACGCAGCATGGGCTCGAAAACGCCCCTCGCCGCCTGCGCTCCTCAGGATTGGCACGGTTCGTGCTTGATGGAGGCGCAAGCGGGCCACACAACCCGTCTTCTTGGCAGTGGAGGCCACTTTTTACATGAAAAAGATCGAAGCGATCATCAAGCCATTCAAGCTGGACGAAGTGAAGGAAGCGCTTCAGGAGGCCGGACTGCAAGGCATCACCGTCACCGAGGCCAAGGGTTTCGGCCGCCAGAAGGGACACACGGAGCTTTATAGAGGCGCCGAATATGTCGTCGACTTCCTGCCCAAGGTGAAGATCGAAGTGGTGCTCGGCGACGAGGCCGTCGAAGGCGCCATCGAGGCCATCCGCAAGGCGGCGCAGACCGGCCGCATCGGCGATGGAAAAATCTTCGTCTCCAACATAGAGGAAGTCGTGCGCATCCGCACCGGCGAAACCGGCATCGACGCCATCTGACCGACCTTCAATCATTCCGGACGTCATCACACAGGGAAGAAATGACATGACGACAGCCAAAGACATCATGAAGCAGATCAAGGACAACGACGTGAAATTCGTCGACCTGCGCTTCACCGATCCGCGGGGCAAGCTGCAACATGTGACGATGGATGTCGTCGAGGTCGAGGAAGACATGTTTGCCGACGGCGTCATGTTCGACGGCTCCTCGATCGCAGGCTGGAAGGCGATCAACGAGTCCGACATGGTGCTGATGCCGGACACGGATACGGTCCACATGGATCCGTTCTTCGCCCAGTCGACCATGGTCATCCTGTGCGACATCCTCGATCCGGTCTCGGGCGAAGCCTATAACCGCGATCCGCGCGGCACCGCCAAGAAGGCCGAAGCCTACATGAAGTCCGAAGGCATCGGCGACACGATCTATGTCGGCCCGGAGGCCGAGTTCTTCGTGTTCGACGACGTCAAGTACAAGGCCGATCCCTACAACACCGGCTTCCGTCTCGACTCGACCGAACTGCCGTCCAACGACGACACCGACTACGAGACCGGCAATCTCGGCCATCGTCCGCGCATCAAGGGCGGCTATTTCCCGGTGCCGCCGATCGATTCCTGCCAGGACATGCGCTCCGAGATGCTGACCGTGCTCGCCGAAATGGGCGTGCGGGTCGAAAAGCACCACCATGAGGTCGCCGCCGCACAGCACGAGCTCGGCATCAAGTTCGACACGCTGGTACGCAACGCCGACAAGATGCTGATCTACAAGTATGTCGTGCACCAGGTCGCCAATGCCTACGGCAAGACGGCCACCTTCATGCCGAAGCCGGTGTTCGGCGACAACGGCTCGGGCATGCACGTCCACCAGTCGATCTGGAAGGGCGGCAAGCCGACCTTCGCCGGCAACGAATATGCCGGCCTGTCGGAGAGCTGCCTGTTTTATATCGGCGGCATCATCAAACACGCCAAGGCGATCAACGCCTTCACCAACCCGCTCACCAACTCCTACAAGCGTCTGGTGCCCGGCTATGAGGCGCCGGTGCTGCTCGCCTATTCGGCGCGCAACCGCTCGGCCTCGTGCCGCATTCCGTTCGGCAACTCGCCGAAATCAAAGCGCGTCGAGGTCCGCTTCCCCGATCCGGGCGCGAACCCCTATCTCGGCTTCGCCGCCATGCTGATGGCCGGTCTCGATGGCATCAAGAACAAGATCCATCCGGGGCAGCCGATGGACAAGGACCTCTATGATCTGCCGCCGAAGGAGTTGAAAAAGATCCCGACCGTCTGCGGCTCGCTGCGCGAAGCGCTGCAGAGCCTCGACAAGGATCGCGGCTTCCTGAAGGCCGGCGGTGTCTTCGACGACGACCAGATCGATTCTTACATCGAGCTCAAGATGGCCGAGGTCATGCGCTTCGAAATGACCCCGCACCCCGTCGAGTACGACATGTACTATTCGGTCTAAGCGTCTGATCGAATGAAAGTTTCGCCCTTGGAAGGCTCTCACTTCCAAGGGCTTTTCATTTCTGAAGACGGGTTTTCGCGTCCACGCTTTCCATCGGGCAAAAAAGAACCCCGGCGTTTTGCCGGGGTTCTCGCATGGACAGGTGTCGGAGGGCTGACGCCTATCCCGCAAGCTCGTCGGGGCCGTGCAGCATCCAGTCGGCTCGGCGCGACAGGAACAGCAGGAAATAGATCGCGGCGACGGCCATGATCGCCAGCGTCGCAATCAGGCTCGGGCGTCCGAAGGCGGCGTCGAGCCAGTTCTGGTAGGCGACATAGACCAGCGCCACGAAGGCGAGGATCGCCGGCACCGGAAACAGCGGCATACGATAGTGGCCGCCCGAGGTGGTGCCGTTGCGGCGACCGGCGAAAACCGCGACGCAGAGCAGTGCATAGATCACCACCAGCGAGGTGCCGCTGACCACCAGCAAGAGGTTGAGGTCGATAAAGCAGGCAAGCGCTGCCAGCATCACCACCACGATGGTGGCGATCCACGGCGAGGCATAGGTACCGTGGACCGACGCGACCGCGTTGTTGATCGGCCCGAACCAGGTCTTGTCGCGCCCTGAGCTGAACAACAGCCGCGCCGCCTGCAGGATGATGGCGATGACAGCGTTGAAAATGGCCACCGCAATCGCCAGGCTGATCGCCACCGTCAGCCAATGGCCGCCGCGCGCCTCGAGGAAATACTCGATCTTCTGGGGTGCGGAGAGCAGGCCGACGAGATCTGGGGCGCCGAGCAGCACCGCGGTCAGCGGAATGAGCTCGGCGGCGACCGTGATCACCAGCGCCCAGAGCACCACCTTGCCGATGTTGCGCTTGGCGTCGTGCGTCTCTTCGCCGAAATAGGCGGCGGCGCCGTAGCCGTTATAGGCAAAGAGCGACACGGCGGTGGATGCGAGGATGATGGCGGCCGAGACCGGAACCAGCGTGTTGGTCGTGGCGTCGAGCAGTTGCGGCGCGGTGAAAAGGCTGGTGAGCGGCCGCTCGATATGGGTGAAGCCGAGCCAGATCAGGACCAGCAGCGCCAGCATCTCGATGCCGAGGAAGATGCCGGTGACGAAGGCGTTGAGCTTGATGCGCATGGCGGCGACGGCGCCGGCCAGGATGATGGTCACCACACCCACCCACTGCGGGCTGAGATTGGGAATGAGGACGCCGAGATAGGTGCCGACGCCGAGCGCGATGACCGCGACGATGAGCACGATCGACACGAACACGAGCACCAGCGTGACGAAACCCCAGAAGCGCCCGAGCGTGCGGCCGATCATGGTGTATTCGCCGCCGGCCATCGGATAGGCCGAGGAAAGCTCGGCATAGACGAAGGCCATGAACAGGCCGATGACGGCCGCGATCACGAAGCTCAGGAACGAGCCGGTGCCGGCCAGCGCAATGACGCCCGGCATAATGATGAAGACGGATGATGCCGGCGTCACCGCCGATAGCACGATCATCAGCGTGCCCAGCGCGTTCAGCGCCCGGTCGAGACCCTTGGCGCCGGGCGCGGCCTTGTCCGTGGCCGCCGTAGTGGCTTCGTTTGTGGACATTGTCCTCCCCTTTTTTTAATTTGATAAAAATTACTATCCGTAACGGAAGCTAGCCGCGTCGACACATAGCGTCAACAAATATGCGATATGTCGGCTTGCAAAAATCTACAGGCCAGTTTTTATTGAATCGTATTCAGGAAAATGAAATGGGCAGACCCAAGACACAGACCGATCGCCGCCTGATCCTGGTAGCGGCTGCGGAATCGATGATCGCCAAACGCGGCCTCGCCGCCGTCACCTTGCGCGACGTGGCCAACGAGGCCGGCATGAGCTCGAGCGCCCTGCTCTATTACTATCCCGGCCTCAAGGAGCTGCTGGACGACGTGCAGGCAAAAGCGGTCGAGCGCTTCTGCACGCAGCGCGCGGCAGCGGTCGCAACAATCGCCGATCCGAGGGCGCGCCTGAAAACAATGCTCGACAGCGGCCTGCCGACCGACCCGGGCGACCAGCTTTGCCGACTTCTCTTGGAGCTCGGCGCCTATTCGCGCTCGGACGCAAGCTATGCCGCCCGACACATCACGCTGTTCGAGCGCCAAGTGGCGATCTATGTCGGCATCCTCGAAGCGGGCGCGGCCACCGGCGTCTTCGTGCTCAATGCTGCGAGCGAAGTCATCGCCCGCAGCCTCGTCGTCTTGGAAGACGGGCTCGGCCTTCACCTCGTCAACGTCGTGCCGGCTGTCGACCACGCCTCGGCAATGGCGATCCTCACCGGTTACGCCGAACTCGCGACCGGCTGCAGCCTACGCTGAGCCGGCTTTCATCAACGGAGCATCCTCAGCATGGATCAACGAATAGACTTGACCGCCACGCCGGCCGGCAAGACGCGCGCCCGCGGCCTCGGCATTCCCCTGCCGGGCACGCCGGGACCTGCCAATGCCATCACCGATGTCGATGGCGTGCTCGTCGGCTATTCAACGCTGATCAAGGGCGACGGTAAGCTCAACATGGGTCACGGGCCAGTCCGCACCGGCGTCACCGCGATCCTGCCGCTCGGCCGTGACGGCATCGGCGTGGCTTTGGCTGCCGGCTATCATTCCTTCAACGGCAATGGCGAGATGACCGGCGCTTCATGGCTGGAAGAGGCCGGCAGCCTCTCCATGCCGATCCTGATCACCAACACGCACGCCGTCGGCCCCTGCCATCGCGGCATCATCGACTGGGTAGCGCGCAACAAGCCCGAGGTGGCGAACCAATGGCTGCTGCCGGTGGTGGCCGAGACCTGGGACGGCTATCTCAACGACATCAACGGCTCGCATGTCACCGTCGACCACGCGATCGAGGCGATCGAGAATGCGGCCGCCGGCGCCATCGAGGAAGGATCCGTCGGCGGCGGCACGGGCATGAACTGCTACGCCTTCAAGGGCGGCTCCGGCTCAGCGTCGCGGATCGTCGATTATGGCCACCGCGCCTACACGGTCGGCGTCTTCCTGCAGGCCAATTTCGGTTCGCGACATGAGATCAGCATCGCTGGCGTTCCGCTCGGGCACGAGCTTACCGCCGACAATCCAATGGAGGCGTATTTCGGCGGTCGGCCGACGGGCGCCGGCTCCTGCATCGGCATCGTCGCCACCGACGCGCCGCTGCTGCCTGGACAGTGCAAGGCGCTGGCGCGGCGCGTGCCGCTCGGGCTGGCGCGCACCGGCACCGCTGGCTCGCATTTTTCCGGCGACATCTTCCTCGCCTTCTCGACTGCCAACCCTAATGCGCTCAACGGCCGCTTCCCGAAAGGCGCGCCGACCGCGGAGAGCTACAGCCATATGGACTTCGTTCCCTGGGGCCGCATGGACGACTTCTACACGGCCGTCGTGCAGGCCACCGAGGAGGCCGTGCTCAACGCGCTGGTCGCCAACGAGGATATGGTCGGTCGTGACGGCAACCGCACCCCCGCCCTGCCGCACGGCCGGGTGGTGGCGGCGCTTAAATCGCGTGGCGTCATCACCAGTTGACGATAGTCGGCGGAGATTTCTCGCTGGTAGTTGCCATGCAAAAAGCCCCGGCATTGACCCGCCGGGGCTTTTTTGTCGTTCTCGTCCTGTCACAGGCTTAAGCCTGTGACGTCGAAACAATCAGGCGGCAGCCGAAACGGCGGCGGTCGAAACCTCGGAGATCGTCTTCAGGACCTGCGAGGCGATCTGGTAGGGGTCGCCCTGCGAGTTCGGGCGGCGGTCTTCCAGATAGCCCTTATAGTCGTTCTTGACGAAGGAGTGCGGCACGCGGATCGAAGCGCCGCGATCGGCGACGCCGTAGCTGAACTTGTTCCACGGCGCGGTCTCGTGCTTACCGGTCAGGCGCTTGTCGTTGTCCGGGCCGTAGACGGCGATGTGATCCATCAGGTTCTTGTCGAACTGGGCCATCAGCGCCTCGAAATAGGCCTTGCCGCCGACTTCGCGCATGTAGGAGGTGGAGAAGTTGCAGTGCATGCCCGAGCCGTTCCAGTCGGTGTCGCCGAGCGGCTTGCAGTGGAACTCGATGTCGATGCCATACGTCTCGGTCAGGCGCAGCAGCAGGTAGCGGGCCATCCACATCTGGTCGGCGGCCTTCTTGGAGCCCTTGCCGAAGATCTGGAATTCCCACTGGCCCTTCGCCACTTCGGCGTTGATGCCTTCATGGTTGATGCCGGCGGCGAGGCACAGGTCGAGATGCTCCTCGACGATCTTGCGCGCGACATCGCCGACATTCTTGTAGCCGACGCCGGTGTAGTAAGGACCCTGCGGCGCCGGATAGCCGCTCTCCGGGAAGCCGAGCGGACGGCCGTCCTTGTAGAAGAAATACTCCTGCTCGAAGCCGAACCAGGCGCCCTCGTCGTCGAGGATGGTGGCGCGCTTGTTGGAGGCATGCGGCGTCACGCCATCGGGCATCATGACTTCGCACATGACCAGCACGCCATTGGTGCGGGCCGGATCCGGATAGACGGCGACGGGCTTCAGCACGCAGTCGGAGCTGTGGCCCTCGGCCTGGTTGGTGGACGAGCCATCGAAGCCCCACAGCGGCAGCTGCTCCAGCGTCGGGAACTCGGCAAATTCCTTGATCTGGGTCTTGCCGCGCAGGCTGGGGGTCGGGACGTATCCGTCGAGCCAGATATACTCGAGCTTGTATTTGGTCATTCCAGTGCCTCTCGTTGCTTGGGCGCCGCAAGTGGGCGGCGTCAACGCATGGCCGGGCTTGCCGGCCTGCCGATCGTTAAAAAGCAATTCGTATGCCACTCCGCCTTCGGCGGGTGCGGCAAAATGGTCATGGCAAGGCGTTGATTTTGCTCAGCCGCCTCACTACTGCGCTCGGATCGCTCAATCGATATTCCTGCATAAATAATTGGCAAATAATGATCTTTTTGTAGGCATATTGCCTAAACGAATCGCAGAACCTATCTTGCTTGATAAGTTGAATCGGCAAGTCCCCGGACAAGCAAGGAGGTCGCCAATGCAAGTCGTGCAGCCGCGTCCGTCGGCAAAAATCCTGATGTTCCCGCTGGCAGGACGCAAGTCTGCCTCAAATTTAGGCGCCAAGGCCAAATTCGCGGCAGAGCTTGCGGCGCTTCGCGGCGAGCATGCCGACTTTGACGGCTGGTACCACGAAGC
Organism: Mesorhizobium sp. B3-1-6; assembly: GCF_006439555.1. Taxonomy (NCBI): domain Bacteria; kingdom Pseudomonadati; phylum Pseudomonadota; class Alphaproteobacteria; order Hyphomicrobiales; family Phyllobacteriaceae; genus Mesorhizobium; species Mesorhizobium sp. B3-1-6. The sequence goes on from NZ_VFTM01000024.1 coordinate 87,231, forward strand.
AGCCGTCGAAGAAGAAAATCAGCGCAAGAGCTGATCGCCTCTTTGAGCTTCATGAACGGAAAAGCCCGGCGCGACCACTGGCGCCGGGCTTTCTTCCTTTGAGCGGACGATCGAGGTCAGTCCTTGGCGTGGAGGTCGGTGCCGAGCGTATCCCTGACGAAGATCATGCCGATGATGAGCGACATCGCCGCGATGATCACCGGGTACCAGAGGCCGTAGTAGATATCGCCCTTATAGGCGCTGAGCGCGAACACCGTCGCCGGCAGCAGGCCGCCGAACCAGCCATTGCCGATGTGATAGGGCAACGACATGCCGGTGTAGCGGATGCGGGTCGGGAACATCTCGACCAGGATCGCGGCGATCGGCCCGTAGACCATGGTGACGAACAGCACCAGGATGAACAGGATACCGATCGTGAGCGGCCAGTTGATCGCTGCCGGATCCGCAGTCATGGCGAAGGCGCCACCGCCCGGGACGGTGTAGACGGTGACTTCCGGCGCACCGGCTACCTCGTCCTTGGTCAGGATCTTGTCGGCGATCGCCTTGTCGGTCGGAACCGCCGCCTTCTCGCCGCCGCGGATGGCCGCCGCGTCAAGCTTCAGCTCGGGATTGGCCGCGATGAAGGCGTCGAGCTTCTGGTCCGCCACCTTGGCCGCGGCGCGCTTCAACGGATAGCCGCCGTCCTGAAGCGACATGTTCACCGCCTTGGCGAAGGCCGCGTCCTTGGCCTTGGCCTGATCGCCGGCGGCGACGGCGTCATAGGATTCCACCGTCTCGTTGCCGATCTTGACCGAGGCTGCGGTGCCTGGGGCTGCCGTGGTCACCACATCATAAGGCACCGAGTTCTTGGTCAGGAACGAAGTCGCGATATCGCAGGATGTCGTGAACTTCGCCGTGCCGACCGGGTTGAACTGGAACTTGCAGTCGCCGGGCGCTGCCGTCACCGTCGCGCGGGTGTTCTGCTGCGCGGTGGCCAGTGCCGGATTGGCGGACCAGGTCAGCGCTTTGAACAGCGGGAAGGTGCAGACGATGCCGAGCGCAAGGCCTGCCATGATGATCGGCTTGCGGCCGATCTTGTCGGACAGCCAGCCGAACACGACGAAGAAGATCGAGCCGATGGCGAGCGCAATAGCGATCATGATGTTGACCGACTGCGCGTCGACCTTGAGCACGTTCGTGAGGAAGAACAACGCATAGAACTGACCATTGTACCAGATCACGGCCTGGCCAGCGGTGAGGCCGAGCAGCGCCAGCAGCGCGATCTTGGCGTTCTTCCATTGACCGAAGGCTTCCGAGAGCGGTGCCTTGGAGCCCTTGCCCTCTTCCTTCATGCGCTGGAAGGTCGGCGACTCCGATAGCGACAGCCGGATCCAGATCGAAACGGCAAGCAGCACGAAAGAAACGATGAAGGGAATGCGCCAGCCCCAGGAAGCGTAGGTTTCCTTGCTGAGCGAGCCCTGAACAATCAGGATGACGATCAACGACAGGAAAAGGCCGAGCGTCGCCGTCGTCTGGATCCACGACGTATAGAAACCGCGACGGTCGTCAGGCGCGTGCTCCGCGACATAGGTCGCAGCACCGCCATATTCGCCGCCGAGCGCCAGGCCTTGCAACATGCGCAGCCCGATCAGGATCACTGGAGCCAGTATGCCCAAGGTTGCGTAGCCGGGCAGCAGGCCGACCAGGAAGGTCGACAGACCCATGATCGTCATGGTGACGAGGAAGGTGTATTTGCGGCCGACGAGATCGCCGATGCGGCCGAAAAGCAGCGCGCCGAACGGTCGGACAAGGAAGCCGGCGGCAAAGGCAAGCAGCGCAAAGATGTTGCGCGTTGCCTCGGGAATCGCCGGGCTGAAGAAGGTCGAGCCGATGAAGGCGGCCAACGAGCCGTAGAGATAGAAATCGTACCATTCGAAAACGGTGCCGAGCGAGGAGGCGAAGATGACTTTCTTCTCCTCCCGCGTCATGCCGCGGCTGGTTCCGCCGGCGGTCGAAGCCATTGCCATTGATGTATCCTCCCGTGAGATCCCGTCTGTCCTCGATGGCTGCGCGCCACCGTCCGCGCTCCTCCGAACGCGGACTCAAAGACGCAGCCAACGAAGGAAAAAATGACAGAAAGGGCGGGCGAAAGGCACCGCGACGATGGGATTATGACTTTGGTATTAGGTGCGCTGCGAAAGCGGCGCCGCGCTTGAATTGCTCTAGGCCTGCAGCGCTTCGAGCAGGCTGACCGCCGCCATCATGTCGCGCTTGCGTGCCGAGCGGCGCGCAACGGCCTCCGCATCCTGGCCCCAATGCTCGATCTGCCAGTCCTCGTCGACATGGCCGGCAGCCCAAGCTTCCTCGCCGTCGAGGTGACCGAAATCGACGGCCAAAGCCAGCAGCGCCGAACCGGTCAGCGCGGTCATGACATGAATGGCGGCCAGCCGCATCGGCTCGACACGCTGGCCAAGATGCGCGCCGAGCACGGCGATCGCCTCGCGCGGCTGCTCGACATGGATGACGCCTTCGGCAAGGTTGAAGCGCGCGCCGAGGCTGCCGCGTGCCCAGTCCAGCACCGGATCCCAGAACTTGTTCTGGCGATCGACCAGTCCCTGCGGGCCATCGGCGCGGTAGCACAAAAGATCGGACGAGGCGAAGCGCAGCACGTCCTCCAGCACCGCCTGCGGATCCGAGGCGACGCCGTCGATGGCGGTGTTGACGAGCCGCATGACAGGCATCGTCACGGGATCGATGACCTCGCCTTGCGCGCTGAATTCATCGGCAACGAGCGCCGCGGCGTTTTCGGTCGGCAGCACCATCACAGCCTTGCCCGGCGTGCGCACGGGCCGGCCGTCCAGATGAACGGCAAAGCCATTCTCGACGGGAGCCACCGAAACAGCCTTGTAGAAACGCTTCGGCAGCGGCGTCTTCATCTGGATCTGGGCGCGACGCACGGGATCGGGGTCGGAAAGCAGCTTTCCGGCTTCGAGGTCTTCGAGGATGTCGCGCATGCCGAACTCCTTAAAGCAATTCCGGGAAAAGTGTGAAGCGGTTTTCCGTCCGGAATTGCGTCAAAACAAAGAGATGGAGCAGCTTGCCGTTCGGCGAGCTGATCTATGGTGCGGGCTGCCTGCGCGCCGGGCGATTGACGATGATCAGACCGGCGGCGATCAGGCCGAGCGCCAGGAAAATCCTGGTCGTCGGCAGCTCGCCCAACAGCACCGCGCCGCACAGGACGCCGAACACCGGCGACAGAAAGGCGAAGCTCGACAGACCGGCGGCCGGATAACGCGTGAGCAGCCAGAACCACAACACATAGGTGAAGGCGACGATATAGAAAGACTGGAAGAGCAGCGCCAGTGTCGGCAAGGCGGCAAGCGCACGGATCGGCGGGCCGGCGAAAGGCATCACAAGCAGGCCAACGACAGTTGCACCCGCCAGCTGGTAGAGCAGAAGCTTTTCGGCGTTGGTTTCCACCAGTTTCGACCGCTTTATGAAGATGCTGGTCGCCGCCCAGAGAATGCCCGAGCCGAGACTGAGCAGGTCACCCGTCAGCGTCGCGTCGCTGCCGGCAGTGATGCCGTCGGAGAAAACCGCCGCCAGGCCGCAGAAGGCGAGAACAAGCCCACCGAGCTTGCGCGGATTGATGCGCTCGCCAAGCAGGAAATGGCCGCCGATCAGGACCCAGAACGGCATGGTGTTGACCAGGAGCGTGTTGCGGGCAACGGTGGTGTATTCGAGCCCGATATAGAGGCACAGGAACTCGACGCCGAAGAGCACGCCGACGACGATGCCGGCGGGCAAAGTCCCATCCGCTTCGAACAGCTTGATGCCGCGCAGCCGGCACCAGCCAAGCACGCAGGCTCCCCCAATGAGCGATCGTGCGACCGAGACGAAGACAGGGTCGTAGCCTGCGTATGAGACCTTGGCGGCGACGTAGTTCAGGCCCCAGGAAAAGGTCAGTCCGACCATGATGACAGCCGCGGCCATGTCGACTGCATCGCGACGATCCAATGCGGGGGCGACAGCCAAGTCAGTCCTCCGCGCTCTGGTCGTCGAAGCCGATCAGGTTCCAGCTCTGGCGCATATGCGGCGGCATCGGCGCCGTGACGTCGATGACGCCCTGGTCCGGATGCGGGATGATAATGCGGCGCGCATGCAGGTGCAGGCGGTTTTGAATGCCGCCCGGGAAATCCCAGTTGGTATCTGCCTCGAAATATTTTGGGTCGCCGATGATCGGACAACCTATATAGGCGGCGTGAACGCGAAGCTGGTGGGTGCGGCCGGTATAGGGCTCCATCTCCAGCCAGGTCATCGTCTGCGCCGCCTGCTCGATGACGCGGTAGTAGGAGACGGCGTGGTCGGCGCCCTTCTCTCCATGCGCGGCCACGCGCACGCGGTCGCCATCCTCCGTCGGCTCCTTGATCAGCCAGGTCGAGATCTTGTCCTCGCGCTTGGGCGGCACGCCCTTGACCAGCGCCCAGTAGGTTTTCTTGGTCTCTCGCGCCCGGAACGCTTCCGACAGCTTCATTGCCGCAAGACGGGTGCGGGCAACCACCAGCACGCCGGACGTGTCACGGTCGAGGCGGTGGACGAGGCGCGGCTTCTCGCCCTTCTGATTGCGCCAGGCCTCGAGCATATCGTCGACATTGCGGGTGACGCCGGAGCCGCCCTGCACCGCCAAGCCGGCCGGCTTGTTGAAGACGAAAACCTTCGGGTCCTCATGCAAGAGCATCTTGGCGAGCACGTCGGCATCGCCCTGGTTGCGGATCGAGTGACCGGTGAGCGGCGCGTCGCCCTTCTTATCGACGTCGAGCGGCGGAACGCGGACAGACTGGCCGGGCTCGACACGCGTGTCGGCCTTCACCCGGCCGCCATCGACGCGGATCTGGCCGGACCGAAGCAATTTCTGCAGATGGCCGAAGCCGAGGCCCGGATAATGGACCTTGAACCAGCGGTCGAGCCGCATGCCCGCCTCGCCGGCCTCAATCGTGATCTGTTCAACACCCGCCATGGATACGCTTTTCCGTTTGAAAGCGGCGCCATAGCACTAAGGCAGGCATTGTGCGAGCCAAAGACCCAACAAAGCGCGACGATTGCCCCAATCGCAGCCATCCGAGGTTCGGCCGCACGCTGGCCGACCTTGGATTGAAGCGGGGCCGTAGTCAGTTGGCAGCCTTCGGCTTGGACGAGCCGATCATCTTCCAGTTCTTGTAGAAGACGGAATTGATGCGCTCCACGCTGACCGAGACGATCGAGAGAAGGCCAGCGATCAGCCTCGGGAACGGAGACGGACGGATGATGTCGATGAAGACGCAATAGCGGCGGCCGTCATATTCGTTGACCGAGCGGTGGAAGAGCGTGTCGTCGAAGATGAACAGCGGGTTGTCGTACCAGTAGTTCTTCTTGCTGCCGCACTGGACGAAGATCTCCGCCTTCACCGGGATCAGGTTGTAGAGGATGCGCAGGCTGAGCCGGAGCGGTCCGAAATGCCAGGACGTGGATTCGCGCTTGCTGAAAACGGATACCGCGATCGTCTTGATGTATTTGTAATCCTTGTTGAATTCGGGAACGTTGTCGATCTTGTGCTTGCCGTACCACTGGTAGACATACATGCCGCGCCGGCTGGTGCCGAAATTGGCGTCGATATCGGCGATGATCTCGTCCTTGCGGGCGTTGAAGACGCCCAGCACCTCGTTGATCTCGCGCTGATAGTCCTCAGGGAACTGCTCGGGCTTCCAGACGCCGGGGTTGCGGTAGCAGAGAAGGTCGACGATCAGGTTGAACGGCGACAGCAGCCAGGTGAAAAGGCCATTGCCGAGGAAATAGCGCTCGAACAGGTTCCGGTTCTTCTGGTCGTTGCGCATGACGTCGATCAGGCCGAAAACGACCCAGATGGCGGTCAGGATCGGGATGAAGTAGACGGCGAGCGCGAGAACCACGACTGCAATCGCAGCCTTGCGTAGCGTCTTGACGGTTTTCTTTGTCATTGTCATTCGCGCGGGAGCGCGATCCTGTTCCGTTTGCCAAATCACGGCGACCCCCGCCCGCCGTGCGTCTTGATAAGATTTTTTGTTTCCCGGCACAATGCCGCGCACGGTCCCGGTGGTCGGCCCGGACGAATATTTGGAGTATGTTACTCCACTTCAACTCAATGCACGACCGGCAAACCAAGCTCGTCCCATCTTTCCCTAGGGATCGGATCGTCAATCAGGAATTCGAAGCCGACGACGCTTTCGCCATGGCGCGGCTTCGCGACGAAGCGTGCCGACCGCCGGGCCGCGCAACTCAGCTGCTCCGTTCGCCGCGCAGCTTTGCCCAGTATTCCAACCGCTTGCGGATATCGCGCTCGAAACCGCGCTCCGGCGGATCGTAGAAAGTGCGCCGGCCCATCTTCTCCGGAAAATAGTCCTGGCCTGAAAACGCGTCCGGCTCGTCATGGTCGTAGCGATAGCCGGCGCCGTAATCCTCCTGCTTCATCAACTTGGTCGGCGCATTAAGGATGTGTTTGGGCGGCAGCAGCGAGCCGAACTCCTTAGCGGCCGCGGTCGCAGCCTTGAAGGCGGTGTAGACCGCGTTCGATTTCGGCGCCGTGGCGAGATAGACGGCGGCCTGTGCGAAGGCGAGCTCGCCCTCGGGCGAACCAAGATAGTCATAGGCGTCCTTGGCCGCATTGGCGACGACAAGCGCCTGTGGATCGGCGAGCCCGATATCCTCCACTGCCATGCGCACGAGCCGGCGACCGAGATAGAGCGGATCCTCGCCGGCATCGAACATGCGGGCAAGATAGTAGAGCGCGGCATCCGGGTCGGAGCCGCGCACCGATTTGTGCAGCGCCGAGATCAGATTGTAATGGCCGTCCTGGCCCTTGTCGTAGATCGGGGCGCGGCGCTGGATGACGCGCTGCAGGCCCTCCGGGCCGAACACCTCGCCCTTCTTGGCGGCGCGCCAGACTTCCTCGGCGAGCGTCAGCGAGGCGCGGCCGTCGCCATCCGCCATGCGGATCAGCATGGCGCGCGCTTCTTCATCGAGCGGCAGCGCCCTGCCCTCGGTTTCTTCCGCCCGGGCCAGAAGCTTGGCGATGCTTTCCTCGCCCAGCGAACGGAACACCAACACACGCGCTCGCGACAGAAGTGCTGCATTCAACTCAAAGGACGGGTTCTCTGTCGTGGCGCCGACCAGCACCACGGTGCCGTCTTCCATCACCGGCAAAAAACCGTCCTGCTGGGCGCGGTTGAAGCGATGGATCTCGTCGACAAAGAGCAGCGTCTGGCGGCCATTGGCGCGCCTCAGCTTCGCTGCCTCGAAGACTTTCTTGAGGTCCGCGACACCGGAAAACACGGCCGAAATCTGCTCAAAGGCAAGATTGGTCTCGCCGGCGAGCAGCCGCGCCACCGTCGTCTTGCCGGTGCCGGGCGGCCCCCAGAAGATCATCGAGCCGAGCGAACCGGAATCGATCAACCTGGTCAGGGCGCCGTCGGGACCCGTCAGATGCTCCTGGCCCACGACCTCGCCGAGGTTTTTGGGGCGCAACCGGTCGGCAAGCGGTCGCCCGGGCGCCACTTTCTCCGGTTCATCGGAACTGAACAGATCGGCCATGCATGTCTTTTGGTTGAAAAGCGATCTTCAAAGATGGGAAGACCGCCTCAGTAGCGCAACACCTGGCGCAGTATCTGCCCGCCGCGCTCGACGGTAAAGCGCCACCAGCGCGTGTCCTGCTGAGCAACCTGCGCCAGCGTCGCCGCAGTGTCGATGGTGGTGCCGTTGACCTCGCGCACGATATCGCCGGGCTGGAAGCCGAAATCGGCGGCCGGCGAATCGCGGCTGATATCGATGACGGTGACGCCCTTGATATCCGTGCGAAGGCCAAGGCGCTGGGCAAGCCGGGGCGACAGCTCCGTGACCTTGGCGCCGGAAAAGGGACTGCGGCCGCGCAAGGTGACTTCGCTGGGCTTGGCGCCTTCCGGCGCGCGCTCCAGCGGAATCTCCAACGTCGCCTGCTGCCCTTTGCTCAGCACGGCAAACGTCGCCTTGGTGCCGATCGACAGCGTCGCCATGCGATAGTCGAGCGCCTCGATGCTTTCAACCGGCGTGTTGTTGAGCGACAGGATGACGTCGCCAGGCTTCAAGCCGGCCTTGCCCGCGGGCCCGGTCGCGTCCACGGACGACACCAGGGCGCCGGTCGGCTTCTCCATGCCGAGAGATTCGGCGATCTGCGGCGTCACCATTTCGAACTCGGCGCCGATATAGGGGCGCTCGAAGAAGTCGAGCCCGGCCTTGGCGGCGTCGGCAAAGGCGCGCACCATGTTCGAGGGAATGGCGAAGCCGATGCCGATCGAGCCGCCGCTGCGACTGTAGATCGCGGTGTTGATGCCGACCAGCTGGCCGCCCATGTTGATCAGCGCGCCGCCCGAGTTGCCGGGATTGATGGCGGCATCGGTCTGGATGAAATAGCCCGAATCGGAGACGCCGATATGGCTGCGGGCAAGCGCCGAGACGATGCCGCTGGTGGTGGTCTGGCCGACGCCGAACGGGTTGCCGATGGCGAGCACCAGGTCGCCGACCTCGAGCGCGTCGGAATCGCCGATGGCAATCACCGGGAACGGCTTGTCGGCCGAGATCTTGAGCACGGCGAGATCGAGCGTCTCGTCCTTGAGCATGACCTTGGAGGTGAACTCGCGTCCGTCGGCGGTCGCGACCTTCACCTCGTCCGCATCCTTGATGACGTGGAAGTTGGTGACGATGACGCCGCTCGGATCGACCAGCACGCCGGAGCCCAGCGAGGACTGCGCGCGCGGCTGGGCACGGCCGAAGAACTCCTCGAAGAAGGGATCGCCCTCGAAAGGCGACGTCACCTTTGCGGTCTGCGAAGCATAGACATTCACGACGGCCGGGGCCGTCTGCTTGACCAGCGGCGCGAAGGAGAGCTGCACCTCCTCGCGGCCGAACGGCACGCGCTTGTCGGGGCCGGACGTGCCGTTCTCGCCCTCGACGCCATGCAGGAGATCGGTCAGCACATCGGAGAGGCCCGGATCGGCCGGCTTGGCGGCATCCTCGGCAAAAGCCTGTCTTGCGGCCGGTGCCGCGGCGAAGACCGCCAGCGCGGCAACAAGAAACAGTCGTTTGAGGTGCATTCTCGAATCCCTCCGGATAGGGCGCCATTGTCCCGACGATTGTGCAGAATGAAAGGCTAATGCACACAAATGCGACACTTGTCGCGCAAAAGCGTTCGCGCAAGGGCGAAAAATCCGCACGCCTGCCGCCCCTCCGGCAAATGCAAAAAGGGGCCCGCAGGCCCCTTGAAGTCATTGACGAAAACGCTTGACCTCAGGCGGCCGCGGCTTCCTCGTTGGCGCCCTCGGCCTCGAGGCGGGCGCGGTCGGCGGCGCCCTTGGCCGAGGTGTCGCGGTCGACGAATTCGATGACCGCCATCGCGGCGTTGTCGCCCTTGCGGAAGCCCGCCTTCATGATGCGCAGATAGCCACCGTTGCGGGTGGCGTAGCGCGGGGCGAGGGTTTCGAACAGGCGCTTGACGACGCCTTCATTGCCGATCTGGGCGATGACCTGACGACGGGCGTGCAGGTCGCCGCGCTTGCCGAGCGTGACGAGCTTCTCGACGATCGGACGCAGGTCCTTCGCCTTCGGCAGGGTGGTGAGGATCTGCTCGTGCTCGATCAGAGACACGGCGAGGTTGGCGAACATTGACTTGCGGTGGCTTACGCTGCGGGCGAAGCGACGGCCTTTGAAACCGTGGCGCATGGCTCTTTTCCTTCTTCAGTTGTTCAAGAGGCCACGGCCTCTGATGGTTTTCCGCATGACCGTCGGATCGAGCGGCTCTCGCCGCCGATCCTTGGAATTCATGCTCAATATTGGTCTTCGTAACGCTTGGCGAGGTCTTCGATGTTTTCCGGCGGCCAGTCCGGCACTTCCATGCCGAGATGGAGGCCCATGGCCGCCAGCACTTCCTTGATCTCGTTCAGCGACTTGCGGCCGAAGTTCGGGGTGCGCAGCATCTCGGCTTCGGTCTTCTGGATCAGGTCGCCGATATAGACGATGTTGTCGTTCTTCAGGCAGTTGGCCGAACGCACCGAAAGCTCGAGCTCGTCGACCTTCTTGAGCAGCGCCGGGTTGAAGGCGAGCTCGGTGACGGCTTCGGCGGCGACTTCCTTCTGCGGCTCGTCGAAGTTGACGAAGAGCGCAAGCTGATCCTGCAGGATGCGGGCGGCGAAAGCCACCGCGTCCTCGCCCGAGATCGAGCCGTTGGTCTCGATGGTCATGGTCAGCTTGTCGTAGTCGAGCACCTGGCCCTCGCGGGTATTCTCGACCTTGTAGGAGACCTTCTTGACCGGCGAGTAGAGGCTGTCGACCGGGATCAGGCCGATCGGCGCGTCCTCGGCGCGGTTGCGCTCTGCCGGCACATAGCCCTTGCCGGTGTCGACGGTGAACTCCATGCGGATCTCGGCGCCCTCGTCCAGCGTGCAGATGACGTGGTCGGGGTTGAGGATCTCGACGTCACCCACGGTCTGGATGTCGCCGGCGAGCACGGCGCCCGGGCCCTGCTTGCGAACGACCATGCGCTTGGGACCATCGCCTTCCATGCGGATGGCGATTTCCTTGATGTTGAGCACGATGTCGGTCACGTCCTCGCGCACGCCGGCGATGGACGAGAATTCATGCAGCACGCCGTCGATCTGCACGGCGGTGACGGCCGCGCCGCGCAGCGAAGACAGAAGCACGCGCCGCAGCGCGTTGCCCAGCGTCAAGCCAAAGCCGCGCTCGAGCGGCTCGGCCACCAGCGTGGTCAGCGTCTTCTTCTTCGACGAGAACTCGATCTTGTTCGGCTTGATCAGTTCTTGCCAGTTTTTCTGGATCATAAATGTCTTCCTTCCTTTGCCCCGCCACCATCCAATCGTGGCGGGCGACACGGAAAACCGCGGAGGAACGCCGTGGCGTTCGCGCGGCGCTTAAAAATCAGACGCGGCGCTTCTTGCGCGGACGGCAGCCATTGTGCGGGATCGGCGTCACGTCACGGATCGAGGTGATGGTGAAGCCCGCCGCCTGCAGCGCGCGGAGCGCCGATTCACGGCCGGAGCCGGGTCCGCAGACCTCGACCTCGAGCATGCGCATGCCGTGTTCCTGGGCCTTCTTGGCGACGTCCTCGGCAGCCATCTGGGCGGCGAACGGGGTCGACTTGCGCGAACCCTTGAAACCTTGCGCGCCAGCCGATGACCAGGCAATCGAATTGCCCTGCGCGTCGGTGATGGTGATCATGGTGTTGTTGAAGGTCGAATTGACGTGGGCAACGCCCGACGAAATGTTCTTGCGTTCGCGACGGCGAACACGAGCGGCTTCCTTGGCCATGGTAGTCCTTTCAGTTGATCTCTACACCGCCGTAATGCCAGCGGCTCCACCTTGGGAAGGCAGTAGGGGAGTAAGGCAGTAAGGGAGTATGGAAAACACAATCCCTATTGCCTTACTGCCCTACTCCCTTACTCCCCTAAATTACTTCTTCTTGCCGGCGATCGCCTTGGCCGGACCCTTGCGGGTGCGCGCATTGGTATGCGTGCGCTGGCCGCGGACCGGCAGCGAGCGGCGGTGACGCAGGCCGCGGTAGCAGCCGAGGTCCATGAGCCGCTTGATGTTCATCGAGACTTCGCGGCGCAGGTCGCCTTCGACCTGGTAATCGCGGTCGATCGCCTCGCGGATCTGCAACACTTCCGCGTCGGTCAGCTGGTTGACACGGCGGTCCGCCGGGATGCCGACCTTGTCGACGATCTCCTGGGCAAACTTCTTGCCGATGCCGTGAATGTACTGAAGCGCGATGACGACGCGCTTGTTGGTCGGAATGTTGACGCCGGCTATACGAGCCATTTTCTTCTCTTTCTCCATGTGGGCCGGGCATGCCCGGCGCTGTCGATGTTGCCCCGCGTCCGGTGGAGGCCGGCCCTTGCGGGAGTTTCCTGGTTCAAAGCGACCGCCTTGCCCGCAAGGGCAAGCAAAGTCCATGCCTGATAGGAAGACGGGCCGCCATACCCCAGCGGCCTATTCCAGTCAAGCGCAATCTTCAATTGTCGCCAAGCGCAATCTTCAATTGTCGGCCCGGCCTACTTCGCCGCAGCCGCGAGGACCTTGCCGATCTCGGCGGTCACCGCATCGATACTGGCCATGCCGTCGACGGTCTTGAGCTTGCCTTTGGCGTAGTAGTAGCCGATCAGCGGCGCCGTTTTCTTGTAGTATTCGCGCAGGCGTTCTTCGAACACCGCCGGGTTATCGTCCTTGCGCACTGGCTGGCCGGCGGCCTTGGCATCGTCGGCGCGTTTGACGATCCGGCCTACGAGCGCCTTGTCGTCGACGACGAGCTCGATGACGGTGTCGAGCGCTATGCCGCGCTCGGCGAGCATCGCCTCGACCGCGTCTGCCTGGACCAGCGTGCGCGGATAACCGTCGAGGATGAAACCCTTGGCGCAATCCGGCTGATCGATGCGTTCGGCGACGATGGCGTTGACGATCGCATCCGAGACCAGCTCACCGGCATCCATCACCGCCTTGGCACGCTTGCCGACCTCGGTTCCGGCCTGGACGGCGGCACGCAGCATGTCACCCGTCGAGAGCTGAGGGATGCCGTGTTTTTCTACCAGTCTTTGTGCTTGCGTCCCCTTGCCCGCTCCTGGCGGCCCAAGCAATATCAGCCTCATCTGCTCCTCTTCCCCCCGCGCAACTTCGACTTCTTGATCAGCCCCTCATACTGGTGCGCGATCAGGTGACCCTGAATCTGCGCCACCGTGTCGAGCGTGACACTGACCACGATCAGAAGCGATGTGCCACCGAGGTAGAAAGGTACGCCAGTCGCCGAAATCAGGAACTCCGGCAGCAGACAGACCAGCACCAGGTAAATGGCGCCGATGACGGTTATGCGCGTCAGAACATAGTCGATATAATCGGCGGTGCGCTCGCCCGGACGATAGCCCGGGATGAAGCCGGAGTGCTTCTTGAGCTGGTCGGCCGTGTCCTTCGGGTTGAAGACGATCGCCGTGTAGAAGAAGGCGAAGAAGACGATCATGCCCGCATAGAAGATCATGTAGAGCGGCTGGCCGTGACCGAGCGAAGCGAGGATCGTGCTGGCCCAGGCCGGCAGGTTGGTCGCCTGCGAGAAGCCCGCGACGGTTGCCGGCAGAAGCAGCAGCGAGGACGCGAAGATCGGCGGGATGACGCCAGAGGTGTTGAGCTTCAGCGGCAGATGCGAGGTATCGCCCTGGAACATGCGGTTGCCGACCTGGCGCTTCGGATACTGGATGAGCAGGCGGCGCTGCGCGCGTTCGAAGAAGACGATGAGCGCGATGACGATGATGGCCAGCACGATGATCGCGAGGATGAGGCCCGTCGACAGCGCGCCGGTGCGGCCGAGTTCCAGGGTGCCGGAGATCGCGCGGGGCAGGCCGGCGACGATGCCGGAGAAAATGATCAGCGAAATACCGTTGCCGATGCCGCGTGCGGTGATCTGCTCGCCGAGCCACATCAGGAACATGGTGCCGCCGACCAGCGTGACGACGGTCGAGATGCGGAAGAACATGCCGGGATCGTTGACGATGCCGTTGCCGCCCTCGAGGCCGACCGAAATGCCGTAGGCCTGGACCAGCGCCAGGAGCACCGTGCCGTAGCGCGTGTACTGGTTGATGATCTTGCGGCCCTGCTCGCCCTCCTTCTTCAGCGTCTCCAGCGAAGGGATGACCGAGGTCATCAGCTGCATGATGATGGAGGCGGAGATGTAGGGCATGATGCCCAGCGCGAAGATCGCCATGCGCTGCACGGCGCCGCCGGCGAACATGTTGAACATGCCGAGCACGCCCTTGCTCTGCGAGGAGAAGGCCTGGGCGAAAGCGTCGGGATTGATGCCGGGAAGCGGGATATAGGTGCCGAGGCGGTAGACGAGCAGCGCGCCGATGGTGAACCAGATGCGCTTCTTGAGGTCCTCGGCCTTGGCGAAGGCCGCGAAATTCAGATTGGAGGCTAGTTGTTCAGCAGCCGAGGCCATGCCTGATTCTCCGCTAGACCATGATGCCGAAAAGTGTGGAGCGGTTTTCGGACGATATCATGCTCTACTTCGTTTGATTTCCATGTCACGCTCGATGCCCGCAGCTCAGGCGGCGCGTGTCACCGAAGCCCACGAGATAAGCTCCGGACCGTAAACATGCAAGCGGCCGCGTTGACGCGGCCGCCCAATTCATCTGGTCAAAGCGCGGTTCGACGGAAAATGCGAAATCATCCCGGCCGGCCGCGCTTCAACTGGCCGTTACTCGGCGGCGGCCGCTTCCGGCAGCTTCACCGAACCGCCGGCCTTCTCGATCTTCTCGATCGCGGCCTTGGAGGCGCCGGCGACGTCGAAGGAGAGCTTGGCCTTGAGTTCGCCGTCGGACAGCACACGCACGCCGTCCTTGGCGCGGCGGATGACGCCGGCGGCAACCAGGGCCTCGGCCGTAACGGTCGCCTTGGCGTCGAGCTTCTTGGCATCGATCGCGGCCTGGATACGAGCCAGCGACACGACGGTGAAGCTCTTGGCGAAGATGTTGTTGAAGCCACGCTTCGGCAGGCGCCGGTAGAGAGGCATCTGGCCGCCCTCGAAGCCGTTGATGGCGACGCCCGAGCGGGCCTTCTGGCCCTTGACGCCGCGACCGGCCGTCTTGCCCGAGCCGGAGCCGATGCCGCGACCGAGGCGCTTCCTGGAGTGCGTGGCGCCGTCCTTGTCACGCAGATCGTTGAGTTTCATGTTTCTTCTCCTGCGCTTCCGTTCAGGCCTCGTCCACGACGCGGACGAGGTGCTGGACGGCGGCGATCATGCCGCGCACCGAAGGGGTATCTTCCAGCGTGCGCCGCTTGTGCATCTTGTTCAGGCCGAGGCCGACCAGCGTCGCGCGCTGCTCCTTCGGCCGGCGGATCGGCGAGCCGATCTGCTCGACGGTGATGGTCTTGGTAGCTTTCTTGGCCATGATCGAAATCCCTGGTCAGCGTCGACTATTCTTCAGCCGCAACGGCGGTGCCGCGGCGGGCCTGAAGGGTCGAGTACTTGATGCCACGCGCGGCAGCCACATCCTTCGGATGCATCTGGCTCTTCAGCGCGTCGAAGGTGGCGCGAACCATGTTGTAGGGGTTCGACGACCCCATCGACTTGGCGACCACGTCATGCATGCCGAGCGTCTCGAAGACGGCGCGCATCGGGCCGCCGGCGATGATGCCGGTACCCTGCTTGGCGGCGCGCAGCAGAACGCGCCCAGCGCCCCAACGGCCCTCGACGTCGTGATGCAGCGTGCGGCCCGAACGCAGCGGCACGAAGATCATGTCGCGCTTGGCCGACTCGGTCGCCTTACGGATCGCTTCCGGCACTTCGCGCGCCTTGCCGTGGCCGAAGCCGACGCGGCCCTTCTGGTCGCCGACGACGACGAGAGCGGCAAAGCCGAAACGACGGCCGCCCTTCACCACCTTGGCGACGCGGTTGATGTGGACGAGCTTGTCCACCATGCCGTCGTCACGCTCTTCGCGCTCGCGGCCGCGGCCGCCTTCTCTACGTTCCTGTGCCATATCCTAGTCCTTGTTCTTTTCCGGAAGCACGGGTTGCTGTTTGCCGACGCCGCTTGGGGTCGTCAGCGGCGAATTTTTCCTTTGCATGATCTTACCCGAAAAGTCTGCAACTTTTCGCTGCGCGGACTTCCCGGTTTGGGATCATGCATTAGAAGCTGAGACCACCTTCGCGGGCAGCCTCGGCCAGCGCCTTGACGCGGCCATGATAGATATACGGGCCGCGGTCGAAGACGACTTCCTTGACGCCTGCCTTTGTGGCGCGCTCGGCGATCAGCTTGCCGACCGCGGCGGCGGCAGAGGTGTCGGCGCCGGTCTTGAGCGAACCCTTGAGGTCCTTCTCCAGCGTCGAGGCGGCGGCCAGCGTGTGGCCGTTGGCGTCGTCGATGACCTGGACGTAAATGTTCTTCGAGGTGCGGTGCACCGAAAGCCGCGGACGCTCGCCGGCGACCTTCTTCAGCTGGCGGCGCACGCGCTGCGCGCGGCGTTGGATAGTTTCTTTGGGACTTGCCATAATGTCAGTTCCTTGCCTTCAGAAAACGGGGGCAACCCTGTGCGGTAGGCCAAGCCTCCCGCGGCCGCTCCCCGCGGCGTTACACTTCTGCGGCTTGGCCCTTTGCGAAAAGTCTGCAACTTTTCGGGGCCACGCCTATTACTTCTTCTTGCCTTCCTTGCGCACGATGCGCTCGTTGGCATAGCGCACGCCCTTGCCTTTGTAGGGCTCGGGGCCGCGATATTCGCGGATCTCGGCGGCGACCTGGCCAACCTGCTGCTTATCGATGCCCGAGACGGTGATTTCGGTCGGCTTCGGCACCGTAATGGTGATGCCCTGCGGCGTCTGATACACCACGTCGTGGCTGAAGCCGAGCGCCAGCTGCAGGTTCTTGCCCTGCAATGCCGCGCGATAGCCGACGCCGGTGATCTCGAGCTTCTTCTCGAAGCCGTCCCTCACGCCCTGCAGGATGTTGACGATCTGCGTGCGCGACATGCCCCACTTGGAGCGGGCGTTCTTGGTTTGGTCGCGCGGCTCGACGGAGATCTCGTTGTTCTCCATCTTGACCAGCACTTCGTCGTTCACCACAAACTTCAGCTCGCCCTTGGGGCCCTTCGCCGTCACGGTCTGGCCGTTGACGGACGCGGTCACGCCCTGCGGCAGCAAAACGGGTTTCTTTCCGATACGAGACATTTTGTTGTCCTCGTCACTTCTTTCGTTTCAGGTTCCAGTTCCCGGGCGCGATCCCGAGAACCGAAGCCCATTCATCAATCTCGCGCCGGATCAGAAGATCTGGCAGAGGATCTCGCCGCCGACATTCTGCTCGCGCGCTTCATGGTCGGCCATGACGCCCTTCGGCGTCGAAAGGATGGCGATGCCGAGGCCGTTGGCGACCTGCGGGATCGACTTGGCCGAGACATAGACGCGGCGGCCGGGCTTCGAGACGCGCTCGATTTCGCGCACGACCGGAGCGCCGTCGAAATACTTCAGCTCGATCTCGATTTCGGACTTGCCGTTTTCGAAATCGGTCTGGCTGTAGTCGCGGATATAGCCTTCCGACTTCAGCACTTCGAGGACGCGGGCGCGCAGACGCGAGGCCGGGGTCGAAACGCTCGACTTCTTGCGGCCATAGGCGTTGCGGATGCGGGTCAGCATATCGCCGAGAGGATCGCTCAATGACATCTCAGTGTCTCCTTACCAGCTCGACTTGACCAGGCCCGGGATCTGGCCGGTATTGCCCAGATCGCGAAGCGCGATACGCGAAAGCTTCAGCTTGCGATAATAGGCGCGCGGACGGCCCGTCACTTCGCAGCGGTTGCGGATGCGGATCTTGGCCGAGTTGCGCGGCAGCGCCGAAAGCTTCAACTGGGCGCGAAAACGCTCTTCCATCGGCTTGGACTGATCCATGATGATGGCCTTGAGCGCCGTGCGCTTGGCGGCATACTGGTCGGCGAGCTTGCGGCGCCGGTTGTTCTTCTCGACTGAGCTGGTCTTTGCCATTTCAGATGTTTCCTTTTTCGCTGCCGTTACTGGCGGAAGGGGAAGTTGAAGGCCTTGAGCAGTGCTCTTGCCTCGTCGTCCGTCTTCGCCGTCGTACAAACGATGACGTCCATGCCCCAGACCTGATCAACCTTGTCGTAGTTGATCTCCGGGAACACGATGTGCTCCTTGATGCCCATGGCATAGTTGCCACGGCCGTCAAAGCTCTTCGGGTTCAGTCCGCGGAAGTCGCGAACGCGCGGCAGCGCGATGTTCACGAGGCGGTCCAGGAACTCGTACATGCGTTCCTTGCGCAGCGTGACCTTGGCGCCGATCGGCATGTTCTCGCGCACCTTGAAGCCGGCAATCGAGTTGCGGGCGCGGGTGACGACGGCCTTCTGGCCGGCGATCAGCGCGAGATCCTCGGCCGCGACCGAGGGCTTCTTGGAGTCTGCGGTTGCTTCCCCGACACCCATGTTCAGCACGATCTTGTCGATGCGCGGAACCTGCATGTCGTTGTCGTAGCCGAACTGCTCCTGCATCGCCTTGCGGATGGTCTCGTTGTAGACCTTCTTGAGGCGCGGCTCGTTCTTGGCAGTTGCCTGCTTGGTTTCAGCCTTAGCCATTGATGACTTCTCCCGAACGCTTGGCGACGCGCACCTTCTTGCCATCCTTCTGGATGGTGAAGCCGACGCGGGTCGGCTTGCCGTCCTTGGGGTCGGCCAGCGCGATATTCGACAGGTGGATCGGCGCTTCCTTGGTGATGATCCCGGCCTCTTGGGACTGGGTCTGCTTCTGGTGACGGCGAATGAGGTTCACGCCGCGGACGACCGCGGTGTCTTCCTTCGGCTGCACCGACAGGACTTCGCCCGAACGGCCCTTGTCCTTGCCGGCAAGCACGACGACCTTGTCGCCTTTTTTGATCTTTTGCATTGGTCCGGCTCCTTACAGCACTTCAGGCGCGAGCGAGATGATCTTCATGTGGTTCTTGGCGCGCAATTCGCGCGGAACCGGTCCGAAGATACGGGTGCCGATCGGCTCTTTCTTATTGTCGACGAGAACGGCCGCGTTCTTGTCGAAACGGATCACGCTGCCGTCCGGGCGGCGGATGTCCTTGGCCGTGCGAACCACGACCGCCTTCATCACATCGCCCTTCTTAACGCGGCCGCGCGGAATGGCTTCCTTGATCGACACCACGATGATGTCGCCGACGGAGGCATATTTCCGCTTCGAGCCGCCCAGCACCTTGATGCACATGACACGACGGGCGCCGGAATTGTCCGCGACGTCGAGGTTTGTTTGCATCTGAATCATGACTGGCCGCCTTCTTCTTTTCTAACGGGACGGGTTCTTCACCCCTCCCCGGTCTGTCCAAAATTCGGTTCGTTCGCCCGGATCAAGCCTGATCCGAAGAGACGACAACCCAGCGCTTGTCCTTGGAAATCGGCTTCGATTCCTGGATGAACACCTGGTCGCCGACCTTGTGGGCGTTGTTCTCGTCGTGCGCCTTGTACTTCTTGGTCATGCGCACGGTCTTCTTCATCACCGGATGGGTGAAGCGACGCTCGACCTTGACCACGACCGTCTTCTCGTTCTTGTCGCTGACGACGGTGCCCTGCAGGATGCGCTTTGGCATGGTTCTCGTCCTTAAGCCTTCTTGGCCGCGGATTTTTCCGCGGCGATGGTCTTGATGCGCGCGATGTCCTTGCGGACCTGCTTCACGCGCGCGGTCTTCTCGAGCTGGCCGGTGGCCTTCTGGAAGCGCAGGTTGAACTGCTCCTTCTTGAGGGCCGCCAGGTCGTCGGTCAGCTGATCCTGGGTCTTGGTCCGGATGTCTTCGGCTTTCATGATCGCCTGTCCTTATTCTGCGATGCGCTGCACGAAGCGCGTCTTGACCGAGAGCTTGGCGGCGCCGAGACGCAGCGCTTCACGAGCGGTCTCCTCGCTGACGCCGTCGATCTCGAACATGATACGGCCGGGCTTGACGCGCGCCGCCCAGTAGTCGACGGCGCCCTTGCCCTTACCCATGCGGACTTCGGTCGGCTTCGAGGTGACCGGCAGGTCCGGGAACACCCGGATCCAGACGCGGCCGGCGCGCTTCATCTCGCGGGTGATCGCGCGGCGGGCCGCCTCGATCTCGCGCGCGGTGACGCGGTTCGGCTCAAGCGCCTTCAGCCCGAAACCGCCGAAATCCAGATTGGTGCCGCCCTTGGCGGTACCGTGGATACGGCCCTTGAACTGCTTGCGGAACTTTGTGCGCTTTGGCTGCAGCATCGTTCTAACTCCAAATTCTCAAATGTCTCAGGCGTTCTCGCGACGGCGGCCGCGTTCGCGCTCACCGCCAGCACCGCCGCCACCATGCGCGGCATCGCCTTCGGTTGCACGGCGCTCGGAAGCCATCGGGTCATGCTCGAGGATCTCGCCCTTGAACACCCACACCTTGACGCCACAGATGCCGTAGGCCGTGTTCGCCTCGGCCGTGCCGTAGTCGACATCGGCGCGCAGCGTATGCAGCGGCACGCGGCCTTCGCGGTACCACTCCATGCGCGCGATTTCGGCGCCGCCGAGACGGCCGGAGCAGTTGATGCGGATGCCTTCGGCGCCGAGACGCATGGCCGACTGAACGGCACGCTTCATGGCGCGGCGGAACGCGATGCGGCGCTCGAGCTGCTGGGCGATCGACTGGGCGACCAGCGTGGCGTCGATTTCCGGCTTGCGCACTTCGACGATGTTGAGGTGCGTTTCGGACTTCGTCATCTCGGTCAGCTTCTTGCGAAGCTTCTCGATGTCGGCGCCCTTCTTGCCGATGATGAGGCCCGGACGCGCGGCGTGGATGGTGACGCGGCACTTCTTGTGCGGACGCTCGATCACGACCTTCGAGATCGCGGCCTGCTTGAGTTCCTTCTCGAGATACTTGCGGATCTTGAGGTCCTCGTGCAGCAGCTGGCCGTACTCGCCGGTGTTCGCGAACCAGCGCGAATCCCAGGTACGGTTGATGCCGAGACGCAGCCCGATCGGATTGACTTTCTGGCCCATTATGCGGCCTCCCCTTTTTCCTCGACTTCACGAACGACGATCGTGAGGTGCGAGAACGGCTTTTCAATTCGGCTGGCGCGGCCGCGGCCACGAGCGTGGAAACGCTTCATGACGATCGACTTGCCGACATAGGCTTCCGCCACGATCAGAGCGTCGACATCGAGGTCGTGATTGTTTTCCGCGTTGGCGATCGCCGATTCCAGCGTCTTCTTGACCGTGCCGGAAATCCGCTTGGCCGAGAATTCGAGGTCGGAAAGCGCTGTCGCGACCTTCTTGCCGCGGATCAGCGCGGCAACCAGGTTGAGCTTCTGCGGGCTGATGCGGATCGTGCGCAGAACGGCACGCGCCTCGTTATCAGCAAGCCTGCGCGGAGCTTTGGCCTTGCCCATGATTATTTCCTCTTCGCCTTTTTATCCGCGCCGTGACCGTAATAGGTCCGGGTCGGAGCGAATTCACCGAACTTGTGACCGACCATGTCCTCGTTCACCGAGACGGGAACGTGCTTCTGGCCGTTGTAGACACCGAAGGTGAGGCCGACGAACTGCGGCAGGATGGTGGAGCGACGGCTCCACATCTTGATCACCTCATTGCGACCACCTTCACGAACCTTGTCCACCTTCTTGAGAAGGTAGCCGTCGATGAAGGGGCCTTTCCAAATCGAACGAGTCACTTGGCGTTACCTCTTCTTAGCTCTTGCGCTGATGACGCGAGCGCAGGATGAACTTGTCGGTCGCCTTGTTGGACCGCGTCTTCTTGCCCTTGGTCGGCTTGCCCCACGGGGAAACCGGATGGCGACCACCGGAGGTGCGGCCTTCGCCGCCGCCATGCGGATGGTCAACCGGGTTCATGGTCACGCCGCGATTGTGCGGGCGCTTGCCGCGCCACACGGTGCGACCGGCCTTGCCGTCATTGATGTTGCCGTGGTCGGGGTTCGACACGGCACCCACGGTGGCCATGCAGGAGCCGTGCACGACACGCTGCTCGCCCGAGTTGAGGCGCAGGATCGCCATGCCCTGGTCACGGCCGACGAGCTGGGCGTAACCGCCAGCCGAACGGGCGACCTGGCCGCCCTTGCCCGGCTTCAGCTCGATGTTATGGACGATCGTGCCGACCGGCATCGCGGCCAGCGGCATCGCGTTGCCCGGCTTCACGTCGACCGCTTCGCCGGCCACGATCTTGTCGCCGGCAGCAAGACGCTGCGGGGCCAGGATGTAGGACAGCTCGCCGTCGTCATACTTGATCAGCGCGATGAAGGCGGTGCGGTTCGGATCGTATTCGATACGCTCGACCGTGCCGACGACGTCGTACTTCTTACGCTTGAAGTCGATGATGCGGTACGAACGCTTGTGACCGCCGCCGATGAAGCGGGCCGTGATGCGGCCGTAATTGTTGCGGCCGCCCGACTTGGTCAGGCCTTCGGTCAGGCCCTTGACGGGCTTGCCCTTGTAGAGGCCCGAGCGGTCGACGATGACCAGCTGGCGGGTGCTCGGCGTTACCGGGTTGAATTTCTTAAGTGCCATTGTCCTGTCCTCGCGGCCTTGCTCAGAGACCCGTCGCGACGTCGATCGACTGGCCGTCGGCCAGCGTCACAACCGCCTTCTTGACGTCGCCCTGGCGGCCAACAGTGCCGCGGAAGCGCTTGATCTTGCCCTTGCGGACGAGCGTGTTCACAGCCGTCACCTTGACGCCGAAGAGAGCTTCCACGGCAGCCTTGATTTCCGGCTTCGACGCCTTCTTGGCGACGTTGAAGACGACCTGGTTCTGCTCGGAAGCCATGGTCGACTTTTCGGTGATCGCCGGCGAGACGATCACGTCGTAGTGACGGAGGTCGGTCATTTAAAGCGCTCCTCGAGAGCCTCGACGGCGGCCTTCGAAAGGACCAGCGTGCCGCGGCGCAGAATGTCGTAGACGTTGATGCCCTGGATGGGCAGCACGTCGATGTTGGGAATGTTGGTCGCGGCCAGCTTGAAGTTCTGGTCAAGCTCGGCGCCGCCGATAACCAGGGCGTTGGTCAGCCCCAGCGTCTCGAGGTTCGCCACCAGCGCCTTGGTCTTGGCTTCGGTGAGCTTCAGCTCGTCGACGATGATCAGCGAAGCGCTCTTGGCCTTGGCCGAGAGAGCGTGCTTGAGGCCAAGCGCACGGACCTTCTTCGGCAGCTCGTGCTCATGGCTGCGAACGACCGGGCCGTGTGCCTTGCCGCCGCCGCGGAACTGCGGAGCGCGAGCCGAGTGGTGACGGGCGCGGCCCGTACCCTTCTGCTTGTACATCTTGGCGCCGGTGCGCGCGATTTCGGCGCGGCCCTTGGCCTTGTGCGTGCCCTGCTGCTTCTTTGCAAGCTGCCAGCGCACGACGCGCTGCAGGATGTCTTCGCGCGGATCAAGGCCGAAAATCTCCTCGGAGAGTTTCACCTTGCCGGCGTCCTTGCCGCCCAGCGTTGTGATCTTGAGATCCATTATTCGGCTCCCTCAGTGGCCGGGGCTTCGTTCTTGGCGGCAGCAGCGGCACGGATCGCGGCGGGCTTCGGCGCATTGGCCGGTAGCGCAACCTTGGCGGCGTCGCGAACCAGGATCCAGGCGCCCTTGACGCCGGGAACCGCGCCGCGGATCAGGATCAGGCCGCGATCGGCGTCGGTCGAGACGACCTCGACATTCTGCGTGGTGACGCGGGTGTCGCCCATGTGGCCGGCCATCTTCTTGCCCTTGAACACCTTGCCGGGGTCCTGGCGCTGACCGGTCGAACCGTGCGTGCGGTGCGAGACCGAGTTACCGTGCGTGGCGCGGCCGCCACCCATGTGGTGACGCTTGATCACGCCCTGGAAGCCCTTGCCGGTCGAGGTGCCCGTGACGTCGACCTTCTGACCGGCGACAAAGTGCTCGACGGTCAGCTCGGCGCCGACGTCGATCATGTTGTCGGCGGAGACGCGGAACTCGGCGACCTTCGCCTTCGGCTCGACGGAAGCGGCGGCGAAATGGCCGCGCATCGCCTTCGACGTGTTCTTCACCTTGGCAAGGCCAACGCCGAGCTGGACGGCGGTGTAGCCGTTCTTCTCCTGCGTGCGCTGGGCCACGACCTGGCAGTTCTCCATCTGGAGAACGGTGACGGGAACGTGTTCCCCGGCATCGTTGTAGATGCGGGTCATTCCCACCTTCTTTGCAATCACACCTGAACGCATCGGTTCAATTCCTTTAGAGTTCCCTGTCGGGGCTATCGCCCCTCCACGCCTCTTGTTCCTTTAGAGTTCCGGGCCAGGGGCACCGCCCCTTACCGCGCTCTCATTCCCTTAGAGCTTGATCTCGACGTCGACACCGGCCGCCAGATCGAGCTTCATCAAAGCATCGACCGTCTGCGGGGTCGGATCGACGATGTCGAGCAGCCGCTTGTGCGTGCGCATCTCGAACTGCTCACGGCTCTTCTTGTCGACGTGGGGCGACCGGTTGACCGTGAATTTCTCGATCCGCGTCGGCAGCGGAATGGGGCCGCGGACGTTGGCGCCGGTGCGCTTGGCGGTCGACACGATTTCGCGCGTCGAGGCGTCGAGCACCCGGTGGTCAAACGCCTTAAGGCGGATGCGGATATTCTGTCCGTTCATGCGTCAATTCCTTGTTCTGGCGCGGCGCGGGCAGCTCCCGCGCCCGCGACAGATCGGTTTCAGTCCAAATTACTCTTTGATGGTGACGACGATGCCGGCACCGACGGTGCGGCCGCCTTCACGGATGGCGAAGCGCAGCTTCTCTTCCATGGC
>NZ_VFTM01000025.1:0-110698 GCF_006439555.1 Mesorhizobium sp. B3-1-6
CCCTTGTGAGCATCATGCAGCAACGTGGCCGAGCAGTCGGCCTCGACTTTACGAATGGTCGAGCCGATTAGTACCCATTGTCAATCGGTGGCTGTGCGGGCAAACCCAGCCTGCTCCTTTCGACATCGGCGAAGGCTTCCGCTGAGGTCTGAACCTCGAACAGGTGAATGGTTGCGGTCCCCTTTTCGACGACGCGGACTACCCACTCAGTGCCGGCAGATTTCACCCGCACGTCGTCCGGTTCGCCGCCCACCATCCCATGCCACCGTGATACGAATTCAAGTCAGTACTGCTGACAACCAGCTATGGTGTGGATTTTGTCAATCCAACCCTTTTTAATGGTTGATATTCATATAGCTAATGACAACGAAAACACTCAATAAACTTGGAATTCGCGGCCTTTTACCAAGAAATAGACCATCTATAAGCCGCCACAATCAATGTTCTGGATCAGAGTTTTCAGTCATTTGGTCCAAACATCTCTGTTCTTTTATTACTGCTATGCGTTGACTTCGTAGCTCTTGATCACCCCTGACACGACTATGGCCAAGTCCGTCAGGATCGCGACGGACATTACGCCGGTCCAATTTGACCATCGCTTTCAGGTGAGGGAAAAGCCCGTGTTGACGACCGCTTTGCGGCGCAAAGCGGCCATGTCTGTTGTCGGCCGCAAGCGGTCGGACCGCTTCCGCCGCTGCAGCATTCATGTGTGGTGAATTGCGCGGGCGCAAAGGATAGCGGCCCTCGTCCTCAGCTCGGAACCTCCCGTCGCACTCGAAGTTCTTGTGTTGCACATGGCCACCATCCACAGCGCGGGCGGCACGGGGTGTAAGGGTTTGACTCGGGAAAAGCCGACCGTACTCAGAGGAAAGATCGGTCGTTGGTTCGACGTACTTAAGTATGTTGCCATCGCGATTGTCGTGAGTTCGATCACTGTGATCGTGATGAACTTGATCCCCGATTCCCGGAGTATCCGCGCAATCGTTCCCCACCGTTTTGACGCAGCCGATCCTCAATTCGCGAGGAGCATGACCAGCTATTCCCAGGGACAAATGTTCGACGCCAACGCGGTGCAGACGCTGGTCAATGGCGATGAGATCTTTCCAGCAATGCTGGAAGCCATCCGCACTGCGCGTTCGACCATCAACATGGAAACCTACATCTATTGGTCGGGAAAGGTGGGCTACGAGTTCGCCGTGGCCTTGGCGGCGAAAGCCCGAGAAGGCGTCGAGGTTCGTGTGCTCGTCGACTGGGTCGGCAGTCTCCCCTTCGATGAAGAACTGATCCACATCATGACGAGTGCTGGAGTGCGGTTCCAGCGCTACCGGCCCATCTACTGGTATACCCTGGATCGCGTGAACAACCGAACGCATCGCAAACTGCTCATCGTCGACGGTCGGATAGCGTTCACCGGCGGTGTCGGCATTGCGGACAATTGGCTCGGAGACGCTCGCAATCCGACAGAGTGGCGTGACACGCACTACCGCATCGAGGGACGTGCCGCAGCCGCATTCCAGGCGGCATTCGCCGAAAACTGGCTGGAGACCGCGGGCGAGCCGTTGCAGGGCGAGAAGTTCTACCCGCCGCTCGCAGCTGCGGGGAACCTGAGCGCTCAACTTATCTTGTCTTCGCAACCAAATGGCTCCGAAGACATGGAGCTGATGATGTTGGCTGCGATGGCTGCTGCCAAGGATCACTTGCGGATCGGAATGGCTTATTTCGTTCCGGACGACATCGCCCTGCAGCAGATACTGGATGCCCGAAAAAGGAGCGTGATCGTCGATATCATCGTCCCCAACTCGCTGACGGATGTTCCTATCGTTCGAAAGGGCTCGCGCTACTTCTGGGGCGAATTACTCAAGGCGGGCGTGCGGATTTATGAGTTCCAGCCCACGATGTACCATCCTAAGCTGCTGATCGTCGACGACGTCTGGGCGAGCTTCGGTTCCGCCAACCTTGATGAGCGATCCCTTGGTCTTAACGATGAGGCCAATCTGAATATCTATGGCAAGGACTTTGGACAAACCCAAATCGATCTGTTCAACCGGGACCTAGCACGGTCTAAGCAGATCAGCCTCGAGGAATGGCAAGCCCGCCCCTGGACTGAAAGGGTGACGGATTGGATGGCTAGCCGACTGCATTCCCAGCTTTAGCACACGATCGCCGCCCGATCGGGTAAGACCGTCGGAAGGTGGTCGTCGGCTGGAGGCCAGGAGATGCGAAGGAATCTGGCGGGAGCGGTCGCTATCGGCTGATCGGGTGATGTCTGCTTTCGTTGAAGCTTGTTAGGTGCTTGTCGAGCGCTGCGGCAATGCTCTGTAGAAAGCTGATCCACTCAGACGGGAATGATCTGGGGATCACCTTCAAAGTCCATGCCGTGCGCCTCTTCACAAGCCACGTGCCGCCGAAGAGAAAAACGCCGCGCATCGACGAGCCATAGTGAGGACTGGAGCGCCGCTCAGCCTACCGATTTGGACGGTCTTCCGCCATGACGTTGTAGAGCATGAGGAACGCCAACAGTGAGACGATACCGCCTAAGAGATCGGCCCCTGTCAGTCGGCAGAAATAGACGAAATCAAACGCTAGCACGGCCATCGCTCTATCCTCGGAAAACGCACTAGGATGGGAACCGTTAGACAAGCCTAATGTTCCGCTCCGGAGGAGCAGCGCCGGCCTAATCTGCGTTCGGTACCCGTCCTGCTTGACCTCATGAATCCAGTCTTCGCCCTTCGGAGGATCCCTGAAGAGCTTGGGCTTCATTGGATGGATAATGGGCAACCGTTCACCGTCGGCGCGCTCAAGCATCACAGCCCCAACTCTACGATTTCACTCAATAACGCGATGAAGTTTCAGTTCCATTAGCATTCGCTGGAACAAGTCTTCCCGAGAATCGGTTATAACCCAGCATGGCCTTGGAGATATCCGATGGGGAAGAAGGCGATCCTAATTGCCGAGAGCGTTTCGGAGGAGCGGCTGGTTGAGGCCGATTTTTACGCCCGGCGATGTGGGCTACCACGCGACGAAGTGCTTCAAATCATCGAAAGCGCCTACAGCGCGACGGGCTTCAAAAAGCAGGACAAATCTAAGCACCGCAAGCGTTCGAAACGGTAAATCGGAACATTTGCAATATACATGGTTCCTCCTGACCAGGAGGAGAACGCCATGGCAGACGAAGAGCAAACAACTCAAGGCGGCGTGAGAGCCCGCCCTGTGGGAAACGGGCTCTCGCCGGAACGGTTGCAATCGTTCCGACCCAGCGCGCTGCTCGTCCGAAGTGCGCCGTGCAAGAGCAATTTCTGAGACGGCGGAATGTTCCATTAGCAATCGCTTGACGTGCGCCGCCACCGCCCCAGACTCTTCGGATGAAGAACGATCCCGAGTGCCGCGCCGCGCTCCAGTTGATCAGGGCGACGATTGAGGAGCACTGCGGTATTATGGCGCGGCGACAGAACTAAACCCACATGCCAGCGGGTGGCTAGCATGATCGGCGCGGTTTTCTTCGGCATCATATGGATGGCCTTTGTCTCTTTGAAGCCGTGTGCCTTCATACGCTCGGCCAGCTCGTCATATGTCAGATCGGCCCGCGTTAGTTCGACCTTCAGATGACGCGCCTCCCGTTCGGCCCATTCTTGTTCCGTAGTTGCGAATCCGATGGGGACGAAAGCGATCCTAATTACCGCGAGCGTATCGGAGGAGCGGCTGCTTGAGGCCGATTTTTACGCCCGGCGATGTGGGCTACCACGCGACGAAGTGCTTCAAATCATCGAAAGCGTCTACAGAGCGAGAGGTTGCCCACGCCGCCTTAGGGTGATCCCCGAATTGCAATGAAGGGACCAGCCCACTCTGATGGAGGTTTCTGAAATGTGTTCGCAGACGGAACTTTTGAGTTCCAGGGTGGGACGTTCGTCTCACGTCCATACAGCTGACCAGCAAGGGGCAGCGATGCGCGGAACGACGCAGAATTTCCGTAGTTCTCGCACTGCCTGCCGCGCACGCCTTGCGTGGCAGGCTACTTCCCGGCTGCCCATCGGCATCGGTCGACGGGCCTTTGATTGGGCGGAAATTTACCATCCCTGGCGGCGGGTAGCCGTGCCAGCGTCGGGAGGGATGGCCATGCTCTCAGGTCAGCGTCGGTTCGCCCACCGTCATCTCGGTGAGAAAGGACGCGGCGATCAAGTCGTCCGCGTCGATGCGTAAGGAACCTTCTCCGCGCGCCATGATGGCCGCGACCTTCTGGAAGGTCTTGATCTCATGGTCGGTGATGCGGGCGTCCCGCATCCTGGCTTTGAGATCGGCGACACGCATTCCGAGCGAACGGGATGTTCCGATTTCTCGATTCGACATTTTGGTCAGTCCTCCTCCCCCCGCCCGTGCCTGTTTCGCCGCCGCCCGAATCCGCGGCCTGCCACAGTCTGGTGTTTGCAGTTGAGGAGCATCAGCATGCCCGCTTATGAGAATCCGCTGATATTATGAATGAACGATGAATGACACGCGGCTGTATTTCAGCCCTCGGCTGTTTCCCGTCCACAGCTCACCGTGAGTTGTTTGCCTACCGTGGCAACAATGGGGATGGAACATAAGCCACATCACCGGCTTAGTCCGTCGGGTAGCTCACCTCGCCAGACGGTCGCGCTGCCTTCGGGCTGCCCACAGCCCGAGAGCCCGCTATCGTCCCTCAACGGTGGCGGGCTCAAATCGGAGCTTCTCCTATCAGCGGAACCTAATGTTCGCCTGCCGCTTATGGCGAGATGAGCACTCGCGGGATAAATTTCTTCGACAAATGGATGGCAGAGCATCTGCCGGATGCGGTGACCGACGACCCGGCCGCGATAAACGATCTAGCCGACCAGGCTATGGAAGCCGCGGACCGAGAGGGCATCGCGATAAGCGAAATCTATGAGGAAGTCGGCAGCGTCTTCGAAGTGATCGCGGCGGCGATGCAGCATCGCGATGGCAGCTTGCTCGAGGCAGATCCCGCCACCTTTGATCTCTTGGCAGACCGGTTGTCCCGAGAAGCAAACATCTCCAACGAGCAAGCCCACGATCTTATTGGGCGTTTCGGCACCGATTGGGAAATGCTGCTCAACGAAGCCCATTTTATGAAAGAGCTTGAAGGCCGGCTGGCGAAGGAATGACAAAGCACGGGCAATTCGTTAGGGCTGCCGAAGCAGCAAGCGTCCACTGACACGAAGCGCTCTAACGAAATGCTCCAGGGGTGCTTAAGACTGGGTCGGATCACAAGCGCGGTAGCGCATCAGAGTCACGTCGCAAGCGAAAGCGCGGATCGCACAGCGAGAAACAAGAGAGCAATGGTTTCCAAGGTAGCCAATAGCCTTGGTGTCAGAAATGCTTTAGCGTACCCTTCTGTACTAGTTTGCAAGGGATGGGATAATGCAAGTTGATCGTTTTCGAAAGATGCTTCGGGAGTTTTCGAGGCAGGCTAGAACCGGTCAGATAGCGACTAACACCATCACGGGCAATGCCGTCGCTAACATTGCCGACCAGTTAGAGCGCGACTTGGGAAACTCCATCGCAAATCGCCGGATAAAGAGCGACACCACAATATCGTTCGCTCCTGATATTTGTCCCTGTTGCGGTAAGTAACCCGAATGACGGGATGTATGTGGCATCTCCGTATCCCAAAATGCGGAGCACCCGGCGCCGGCGGCGTGAACGTCACGCCGTCGAACGCGGCCGGTCCACCTAGGTTATGGTGTTACAGCGGGCCAGAATATAAAAGCCAACAACACCACGAATATCACCAGGGCTGCAACAGCGCCCCACATTAGAACATTTCGAGTGCCGCGCTGCTCTTCGTGTCGGGAAATATTGTTGGGCATTGTCGAATCCTGGTGACGTCGGTTTCATCAGCAACGCTAGCTTCATATGCTGGTTCCGAGGCCTTCAGCGAATTGGCCTCATGAGCCCAGCGCTCCGCTTCCGCTCGCGACAGCCCGATAAGCAAACTGTCGTAGCGGAGTGCGGGCAAATCCGTCGACCGGTCATATACCAGCCACTCATCGGCTGGATCACACATTGTCTCGAACCTCATCGCCGCGCTCCCATGCGTTAGGGTGTCCTAATCTTCGCTTGCCACCGTTGTTCCAACCTCAACCTGGAAAGTCGCTGTCCAAGCCGTTCATCGAGGCAGCGACAGGATTTCGAGGCGAACTGGTCCACCTCGATTACAACTTGTGCAAAAAAGCGCCCGCTCCACAGAACTGAACAGCGCGGCCTTGCCATAGCGTTTGATGAGCGCCTCGGGTTTCACCGATGCACGATGCGAGCAGTTTTTGCACCAGGCCCGAAGCGTGTGCCAGCTTCGGAGATCGCCAAGCGCCACATCGAGACCGGCGTGGATGCTACCGTCCACTATCGTCTCGAGAGGAACTGTTGGCTCGCCAGGTGTGAGCAGCTTCTCCATTGCGTAATTGGCGTTTCGATGAATGAGCAGCATTCCCGGCCGACGCCGAATTGCCGCCTGCCATCCGGCCTGCGACACGACGAAATCCGGTGATCGCGATATGGTTTCGATAAGGGCGACCTCGTCGCGATCCCACACCTCGATTCGGAAATTGTCCTCTGCTGTTTTCCACATAGCTCCGCAGCCGGACGCTTGGGCGACCGCCTATTCCTCCGAAATGCTGATCCCCTTTGAATAGAGAACAAATTCCTAGCCGGTCAATGGCAGCTTGACAGTTTTGTTCCTATTTTGTTCACTTCTTGCATGATAGCCACAGGAGGCAGGAATGCCGCTTCGACTGGTGATTGAGAATGCAACCTGGGAAGAGTTGTGCCGCGGCGTCGCGGCCGCGGAGGCTGTTTTCGCCCGCTCGGGAATTTCATACGAAGATGCTGTCAACGGGATGCTGGCAGCCGATCCCTGGATGAAAGAGAAATTTCCTGACTTTCCAGAGCCCAGCAAGAAACAGGAGACGGCAGCCAGCGTCTGGTACGAGGCCGAACGCGCCGCTTGCCAAGCTTGCTGTGCGGGATGGCCCGAAGACAAGGTCGTTCGCCCGCACCGGGTTTTGGGGATCGGTCCAGTTGAACCGAGGGTGAAGACGGCGAACCTTGCTACATGGCCGGACAGGCAGGGGCGATACCGGGAGATCATCGAGCGCTTGGAGACGGCCATCGGTCCCGACCGGCAACTCGATATCGATACCTGTTGCGTAATGGGCTGGATCGATGGGCCGTGCACACCCGAAGACGCGGCCGAAATGGAGCTCCCCTGTCTCACGGGCAAACTGGCACAGATTTTGGAGATCACGAAAAAATCCCTTCCCAAATGGACGATCGAAGTCGACCACGAACCATGCGATGCTCGCATCATCGAGCCGGATCGCGACAGGGATGAGCACGACGATTTGAGCGTGGCTGCGTGGCGTTGCTCAGATGGCTATCAACACATGGAGAAGCCTCCTGCCAACGCGGCAATTGCACTTACACTCGCGGCAATGCGCCTGCAGGCTGACAGTTTTCTGCCCCCGGCATGGTGAGACGAAATCGCAGTATTCCGCCGCCAACGGTCATCGATCGCGAGATGCCGCACCAGGTCGCCCTGCCCGACGACATCTGCACAGCATACAACTTCACGCTGATCCGACGGTTTCTCGAGGAGCAAGGGCTATCATGCCGGACGCGATCGGTGATTGCGATCTGGGAAGACGGCAAGCAGGAGCAATGGCGACTGCACTGTTTCGCAGATCGCGATGCCGCCGCCGCCTTCCTTGACCACTTCGGCGGGTTCATGTTCGATCCCAAGCATGACCGTGAGAATGGCCGAGCACGTGGCGCCTGGCGCCGCAACGGCGTCTATCAGCGGATCTTCGCGATTGGACCGCTCAATGTGCCGGAAATTCTGCGGAACTGAACTCAGGCGCGCTCTGGCCGCACCGTTTCAACGGATAATGATCCCGCCGGCAAGGGTCGCAACAACTCGCTTTCCGGTCTCGACAGATCGAGCCAGCCTCTCCAATTCTCAGGCTGAAGAACGACCACCTGCCGATTGTGATACGGCGCGACATCCGGCCCAGGATCGGTCGTCAACATCGTGAAGGTGGGCGGCTTGTTGCCGGCCGCCTCACGCCAGAGCCCGGCAATGGTTAGGAATGGAGCACCGTTCAACGTGAAGCGGTGTTTGGCTTTTGGATATTTCGTGCCCGTGAACTCGAAGAACGCCGATGCCGGCACGAGGCAGCGTTTGCTGTCAGCAAAACGACGTCCTTCGGACCGGAAGTTGAACACCGGCCCTCCCTTCGGGCCGGCCGGCGGAAAACCAAACGTCATCGACGCAAGTTCAACGCCGTCCCCGGCAGCACGCATGATCGGCGCCGGATCGTTGATGCGAATGTCGTCAGCTTGGGGAAGATCAAGCTCGGTTTGATGGGTCGGGATATTCAGCGCCAACGATTCCATCATCCGGCAATATTCTGCCCAGGCGACGTGCTGCTCGTAGTCGTTGCACATGGAGTTTCCCGCGGAAACGACGAAGATGATCTTGGGAAGCTACTAGGCCGATTTTCGTGCAGGCTTCGACTTTGGCGCCGGCCTAATGCCCTCCTTGGCGAGGCTCTTCTTCAGTACGGCGGCGAGGTCGACAACATTCTCCTCGGGTTTCGGTGCCGGCTTGGGCGGCTTCTTGCCCTTGCGCTTGGCGTCGATCATTGCGATCAACGCATCCTCATAGGTATCTTCGAACTTCGATGGGTCGAACTTAGTCACCTTCTTGTCGATCAGGAGCCCGGCAATTTCGAGCAAATCCTTGTCGTACTTCGGGCTCTTCAGATCGTCGAAGACGCTGTTTTCCGAAATCATCTCGTTATGCGTGCGCAGTTCGGTCAGCAGCATTCCCTTGCCGAATGGCTGAATAATCACCTCCCTGCCGCGCTGGTAGAGGACAACGCAGGATCGCGCCGCGACCCGCTTCTTGACCATGGCTTCACGCAGCACCGAAAACGCCTCCACAGCGGCGCCGTCGGCCGGAATGACGTAATAGGGCTTTTCCAGATAGCGCGTGTCGATCTCGTCAGTCGAAACGAACCCTTCAACATCGAGCGTGTGCTGCGACGTGAGCTTCAGTTTCTTGATTTCGTCCGGCTCGATTTCGAGAAACTCGCCCTTCTCCACCTCATAGCCTTTGATCTGGTCTTCCGCGGGAACCACGTCGCCTGTCTGCTCGTCGACATAGGCGCTCTTGACGGGAAGTCCGTCCTCGCGGCTCAGGATCTTGAAATGGACCTTGCCGGCCTCGGTGGTCGCCCCGACCAGCTTGACCCCGCAAGTCACCGATCCGACCTTGAGGAATCCTTTCCATACCGCGCGTGGTGCCGCCATTTGGCCAACTCATGATTTGTGGAACATCCTGACGGGGGAAACTTGGCCTCGCCACAATGGTTCCGCGTCGGCTCAAAGACGCGCAGATGCAAGAAGATGCCCGTCGTCGGAAGGAAATGCAGCGACGGGCATCTGGCCTGAGCCAACGGCGGCGAGAGGGGAACGCGTCCGCCTGGAACACAGGCCGGCAGGGCCAAACTTGTTCCCAGGTGAGCCGTGGTCCGCACTCCAATCCTCTCTGAGCTACTGAGAGCGGTAGCCGTCGAACTTGAGCTCGTGCATCCAGCCATCGCCTTCTGGCGGCTTGTCCACGAGCGTCGGCATCAACGGCGGTATGAACGTCAGACGCACCGAGGTTACCCCGACGCCATTTCGAATTTGATTCAATATGGCATGGCCGTTTCCGTTCCACCATGCGGATGCATATGCGCCGCTTCACGCGCCTGACCAACGGCTTCTCAAAGGGCGATTATCTGGTTGAAAACCCAAAGCGAAATAGGAATATAATCAGCACGGGCCGGCAAGCTATCTCTTGGTATGAAAACGTACAATCGAATCAGCTTGAACAACCGATCTCGACGGAATTATAAAAATCGACGTTACCCTTGCTCTCTGGGGAGGCACTGCGATGGATAACGTGGTTCTATTCCGCAGCCCGGCCGCGCGGGTCGAACTGGCGGAAGTCTCTGGCGAATGGCTCGTCCGCGTCATCGAAAACGACCAAGAACTCACCCGATCATTTGAAGTGGAAGAATATGCGCTATCCTACGCGGAAGGACAGCGCATGCGCCTAGGTCTGAATAACGTCACACGGTCTTAACAACGAAAAAGTCCCGGCGCTGAGGGGTCGGCGCCGGAGCTTTTGGGGCATGCAAGCCGCATCAGCATGACCTTGCGTTAGCTTGCGCTAAGTGAAATGGGAATATGGTCCTCGACAGGCCGCACAGCCAAAACTTTCGACTGGATTGGAACCTTCCTGGCTAACGGGAGTTGGATCCGATTCGGGGACGAAATCTCATGGCACAAAAGGCTAGCGGCGAAGCCATCCGCTCGATGATCCGAGACGAGCAAAACCGCCGCGCATTACACAAGCTTTTAGGGCTGGAAATCGATCCGGTGTTGCCGCTTAACTTCGTCTCGCTACTCAAGGCTCTTGAGGAAGCGGAGGAAGGCGAAGGGGATGACGACGACTCGACGCATTAGTGGCATCGTTGGCCCGCTCCTCGCTCATGCAACGGTGAGACTCGCGAAATAGGTCGTGTAGGGATATAAATCGCTCATTCGCGGGGGATGGTTTTCGCCCCGCCATTTATGAGGGGACAATGGCGAAACGCGGCCTATCTCCATTCGATGCCGACATCTTGCGGACGGCCTTCCATAAGGCCGTGAAGGACGAGAGCACGCCGGAGAGCAAGTGGCGAGAATTGGCCGCGCAGCTGATTGCTACATATACCGGCTCATCGACTGTCGATCCCGACTTGGTGGAATGGATAGTGCAAAGCGAAAGTCACCAGTAGGCGGCCGACGCTGTACCGGCATGACCTTACGTTAGCTTGCGCTCATATCGCGAACGAAGGGCGATTGCCTTAGTCCTTGGCCTTGTCGCGCTTCCGGCGCGCCAGTTCCTTTATCTGCTCGTTGGTGAGCTTGGGCGCGTGGGCGATCTTATTGACGGCAGCCTCAAAGGCTTCGTCGGATTGGTCGGTGCCGAGTTCGCGCGCAGCCTCCTCGAATTTCTCTTTTTGGGTTTTTTCTTTCATGATCCCTAATGCTTCGATGGCATCAGCCCTTTGATTTTTTCCAGCTTTTGAATGAACTCCGACAGATCGTCGGCGTTGTCGAATTGGTAGTGACCCGACACGGTTTCCCATATCGAAAACGATTGGTTTTAACGTCGGCTGAGCCGGCGGGGGGCGGGGTCTGCGGGAATGGGTCCCAAGCTGGCGATTGGTTTTTGTTTTCCATGACTTTACCCTTATCAACTTCGGGGTCAGGCTTGCCTGCACCCTCATCGGTTTCGGGCGATTCTAGAGTGCGTCACGACATCATGCGAGGCGAATTCCTGGCCAACGCGGCGATACATGCCAGCCTCGTCCGTCATCAACGCGCTTTCCTTGGCGATGTTGGCGCGGACAATCGGCATGATCGTGCCAATGCGGGCGGTATCAACGTGGAAGGAACGGGCGCGCCCACCACGCTCTACCAGCGTGACAAAGGTATTCTTGTGAGAGCCGCCGCCGGGCTTCACAGGAGTGCCCTTAAGACGACCAATGTAGGTCTCATCAACCTCGACGGTCTTGCCGTTGCTACCCATCGGGGCAAGCTCGCCAGACGCCATTGCAAGGCGAATGCGGTGGCACAGGAACCAAGCTGCCTCATAGGTGCATTCGAGTATGCGGTGCATCTGGTGAGCGCTGATACCCTTCTTAGAGGCGCACATAAGGTGGATGGCCTGTAGCCACTTGGTCAGCGGCAGATGGCTTTCCTCGAAGATCGTTCCCATGCGGACGGTGAACTGCGAGCGGCAGGCGCTGCACTTGTACAGGCCGTGACGCTCGACACCGTTCGGGTTCTTCTTGGAAGGCTTAGTGCGAACACCCTTCAATGCGTAGTGGCGATCAACGCTACCGCACTTGGGGCAAACCGGACCATTCGGCCACAGTATTGACTCCACATGCTCGAAAGCCTTTGCTTCGTCATGGAACTCGGGGCGGGACAGAATGGACATGGAAATCTCCTATGTCCTTACCCTACGTAATCACTTTGGGTTTGTCAACCAGATAATCGCCTCTCAAAGAAGGTGGAAGCCCACGCCAACGCGGTAGCGCTGCACTTCATGTATTACAACTTTGTTCGCATCCACGCCTCACTACCGCATGACGTCGGCAATGGCCGCTGGTGTGACTGACAAGCTTTGGGAGATTGGCGATATCGTCGCGCTAATCGAGGCTAAGGAAGTCGAGAAGACGACAACTCGGTGCCCTTACAAAAAGCGCGTTGCCGAAATAGGAACTGAGAGCCGCAACCATTAACATGGCTGGGTGGTTGGGCATGTAGTGGTCCCGGTTGCATCTTCGCTCATCGGGAAAAGCCGGAGTGAGGGTATGCCGGAGGCGCCTTCGGCTCTTCCTTTTTTTGCGGGAGTGACTGATGCAACGCGATCCCCTTACCGTCATCGGTAACCAGGAAGTCCGCGCGCAAGTGGCGAGCTACATCCATTCTTTCTGGTGCCGACGGATTGGCCAGAGGAGATTGATGCGCTTTTGAAGAGCCTGCACTGATCGCCGTCAAATTTCAAACTGACCCACTACCCAATCTCGGGAGAAACAAAGTTGCGCTGAGAGCGTTGGAGCTTGTTCACGGGCCAGAGCAGCATGACCAGATACTATTTCCACGTTGACAACGGCACCTTCGTCCCCGACCCTGAAGGGGTCGATCTCCCGGATTTAGACGCGGCGCGGCAGGAAGCAGTGCGCACTGCTGGCGAGATGATAAACGACAGCAAGCAGTCTTTCTGGGAGCATATGACGCCTTGGATCATGAATGTGACGGATGATGAGAATCATCTCCTGTTCACGCTTCAGTTCGCGGCGAAAGTGCCTTCAGGCGATGCGCTCTACATCCCGCGCATGGAGGCTGAGCGCGACTAGGGTTGAGCCCGACAAAGAAGCCCGCCGGCCAAAGCCAGCGGCAGAGTTACTGGAGTAGGGTTCGCTAAGTGGAAAGATGCGCGACAGGCTGGTCGGGGGACAGCGGAAAGCAGCGCGAACTCGGCAGCGAAACCGGTGGAAAGACATAAAAACTTATGTCAATGCAATTATGCTAATTTAGCTTCCGATTAGCCGACTCTCCCCTACGAGTCGGTTAGGCCCGGCGGTTTAACCCACGCACCCCAACGCGGAACTGTCGGGCCGCTAGCTTGGGGCGGCGTCCAGGCTTTGCGCCGCCAGGAAGGCAACGAATGAGCAGGCAGCGAGAATATTAGCGAAGGCTTGACGAA
Source organism: Mesorhizobium sp. B3-1-6 (assembly GCF_006439555.1). NCBI lineage: Bacteria > Pseudomonadati > Pseudomonadota > Alphaproteobacteria > Hyphomicrobiales > Phyllobacteriaceae > Mesorhizobium > Mesorhizobium sp. B3-1-6. The sequence continues at coordinate 13,340 of NZ_VFTM01000025.1, forward strand.
CCCAGCCGTCGCACACTCAAGGGCATGGCGAAGGGTAACATCAACATTGGCGACGAGGTCGCGATCATGGCGACGGTGCGCCGGCGAGTCACCCGAGGATCGCGTCAGCGTCGCAATCCCTGGCTACAACCAGCCGCATTCGATCCTCGACCGGACATCGAAGGTCAGCAAGGGTCGGCCGATCGAGCTGGTGGCGATGTCACGCATGTCGATGGGGCAAAGGTCACCGTGAACCTCGGCATTCGTGTCACCGTCGATGCCAAAATAGTCACTCTGAAGACGCGCTATGTGCCTCCGAAGCGGAAGGCGCCGCTCATCGACAAGGCGTCCTAAAAGAAAACCCGCCGGCCGGAACCTGGGGGATTATGCAGTTCGGCTGATCGGTGATGGATCAAGCCGGCTCAGGCGGAGGCACAGACGGTCCGGCAACGATAACGGAAAGTTTGCCCTTGCGAACGAGGACGGGCTTCTCGTAGGTCTTCTTCGCTGAAAACTCCCCCAAGGTTGAAGATCCCTCAAACGCGGTGAAAATGACCGGCGCCACCGCTGGTTGTCAAGACAAGAAAGCCCGCCGGCCAAAGCCAGCGGGCAGTTACTGGAGTAGCCTGGGCGCGCAAACTGGCAACGTGCGCGGCAGGCTACTCAGCAACAGCGCAAAACCCGAGTAGTTCCCTCGACACCTGTGTCTTGCTCCGTCAGTCGTAATATCCGTCGGACGAACGTCTTATCCGCCAACTCATAAGTCCCGAAGGCGAAACATCTTCCGCAGATCTTCATTAGGAGGTGCTGGCGAGCATAGTCCCTTCGTCGCCAGGTCATGGATGCCCGCCACTACCTGCGATGATGGTGGGCATCCATCATTCAAAAGGTGCCGGATTGCCGCTTCCTCAAGAACTTGAAGACGAATATCTCACCTTTGAATGCCCACGATGCGAACGCGCGATCGTTCGAAAAGGCATATGGTTCAAGACCATTTCCTCATTCAAATGCCTGTCCTGCAAGGCGGCGGTGAGGCTTGGATACGCCGAGAAGCTACACCTCTTCGAGAAGCACAGGCATCTGATAGCGACCCGACAAACCGATGATGTAAAAGCCTCGCCGGCCGGAGCCGACGGGCGCTAAAATGCGGTGTCGTCAGCCTGGCGGCAGGACGACTACAACAGACGCCGTTGCAACGACTGCGGAAAGCTTGCCCTGGCGCACCAGCATGGGCTTCTCGCAGGCCTTCTTCATGGGAATTCCCCCGGTTTCGGTTGATCCCTCAAACACCATGACACTGTCCCCTGGCCTTCTTTGGTTGCCAAGCTGGGAGAAACAAAGTTGCCCCGCAACAGTTTGGGCCTGTCCAACAAGGGCAAAGCATCATGACAACCTATTATTTCCACGTCGACAACGGCGAATTCATCCCCGACGGAGATGGTGTCGATCTCCCGGATCTGGACGCGGCGCGGCAAGAAGCCGTGCGTGCTGCGGGCGAGATGATAAACGAGAGCAAGCGCTCTTTCTGGGAGGGTATGACGCCTTGGATCATGAATATGACGGACGATGAAAATCATCTCCTGTTTACGCTTCAGTTCGCGGCGAACGTGCCTTCAGGAAACGCGCTCTACATCCCGCAAACGGAGGCTGACCACGCCTAGACTAGGCCACCGCCCGACAAAAAACCCGCCGGCCGGAGCCGGGGTTGGAGGTAGGTTTGAAATGACCAGGAGCCATCCTGGCAATTCTCAAGTGGCAGGTGTCAAAGGTTCCGTCAAGGGACGCGGCGCCGAGCCAAGCGGTGCGCTCAAATATCAAATGAAAAAGCCCGCCGGCCAGGGCCAGCGGGCAAAGGTTGGCTATGGTCTCGACCCACCAAAGGGACGAACCAACACAATACGCGCAGCGGGCGGCGAGCGCTTTCACAAATGTTAAGGCACTGCTTGCTTCAGTTGACGCTGTTCCAACTGGTCAATCCGCTCAGTCAGGCGTTTGATGTAATCGGATAGGGTGTAGGTATTCCCGAATCGCTTGCCGGTTCCGCTCGCAAGGCCAGCCTCGCGCTTGCTCGTGAACTCCTCAACGTAGCCGTACCGTCCGACGATGACACCACGGACGAACCGGACAACTTCCGCCCGCCATGCCCATGCTGTGACGGCCGCATGATCGTGATCGAGGTGTTCGAACGATGGAGGCAGCCGCGCGAACCGCCACACGGTTCCCGGTCGACCGGGAGCAGCACGCCATGTCCCGGCATGGAATGGTTCAGCCTTCAGCTGCGGGCACTCAGCCTCCGGCAGCGGATCGACACACATCTATGGTGATGATCGACTCCGACAGAGCCGCGCCCGGCCGCCCACCGTCCCGACAACACCGCGCGGAGGCGCAACGAAGCGGTCTGTCCGTATTCACCCCAGAGTTCCCCGGTCGCGCCATTGCCGACATCTGCCAAAATCCGAAATCCCCATAGCCATCACCTGTGGCCCACGGGTTCCTTCCTCGGGGACTTTCGTACGCTTGCCGGTGCCCGAAACTCTTCACGGAAGCGGAAGGTCCGGTTAGGGGATGGTTGAGGTAAACTACGAAGCCGACGTTCCAGCCCGCATAGTCTCGACGGCTTCGGAGCGAAGCGGATATGGCGACCGCGCGGGCCAACTCAGCGAGCGGTCAGTGATAGTAAATGCCGCCGTCGACGTTGAGCGCCTGGCCAGTGACAAAGGCCGAGAGATCGGAGGCGAAGAACAGCGCCGGGCCTATGATATCCTCCGGCGCGCCGAGGCGCTTCAGCGCGGCGACGTCCTCCCAGTGGCGGATGGCGGCTTCGCTGCCCAGATTGTTCTTGCCCATTTCGGTCAGGATGATGCCGGGGCAGATCGCGTTGACGGTGACCCCGTCCATGCCGACCTCCTGCGCCAGCACGCGGGTGAGCGTTATCACCACCGCCTTGGTCGCGGCGTAGTGGCCCTGCGTCGGCACGCCCTGCCGGCCGGCGATCGACGCGATGTTGATCACCCTGCCCGACTTCCTGGCGCGCATATGCGGCAGCACCGCCTGGCACATCATCAGCACGCCCTTGGCGTTGACGTCGAAATGCGCGTCCCAATTGGCCTCGTCGAGATCCTGCAGCAGGCTGGGCTTGAGGATACCGGCATTGTTGACCAGCACGTCGATGCTTCCGGCAGCCTTGAGCAGCGCCTGCGCGGTGGCTTCGATGTCCTTCTTCTTGCTGACGTCCATCGTGTAGACATAGGCCTTGCGGCCGGCCGCCTCGATCTCGCCTTTGGTCACGTCGAGCTCGGCCGCCTGCGATTGCAGATCGGTGATGGCAACGTCGAAGCCCGCTTCGGCGAGCCCCTTTGCGAGCGCCCTGCCGATGCCACGGCTGGCGCCGGTGACGAGAGCCGTCTTGCCCTTGGCCTCAGGAAGAATGGTCATGCTGCTTCCACCTTTGATGTCTTGACCGGAAGCGAGTTCATCGCCGCGATCGTGTCGTCGAACGAAACGAGTTTGCCGTCGGAGCCGAGCCCCATCGCCACCTTGGCGGCGACGGCGCTGGCAAAGCGTGCGGACTGCCTCAGGTCCCAGCCCTTGACGATGCCGACGATGATGCCGGCGGTGAAGGAGTCGCCGCAGCCCGTGGTGTCGAACAGCTCGACCTCGAAGGCCGGCAGATGGAAATCGTCGCGATGCTCGGGCGAGACATAGACGCCGCCGGCACCGAGCGTGAGGATGCAGTTCTTCACGCCCCTCGCCTTGAAGAAGGCAGCGACGCGGGCCGGATCGCGGTCATGCGCCATCTCACCGGCCTCGTCGATGCTGGGCACGAAATAGTCGATGTAGGGCAGGCACGGCTCGACCAGCTTCCAGGTCTCCGGCGTCGCCTGGATGAGATCGAAAGTGATGACGCGGCCAAGCTCCTTGGCGCGCTTCAAGAGCCTGACGGTCGGCTCGCCGTCAAAGCGCTTCAGGAGGCCGGTGCCGCCGACATGGACGACGGTGGCGTCGAGCGCCGCGTCGAGATCGGCATAGGCGACCTCGAACAGGGTGGCGGTGCCGGGAACATGCAAGGCTGGCCGCTCGCCGTTCGGCCGCACCGGCAGGATGGTGGATGACGTCTGGACGCTGCCGTCACGGCGCACAAGGCTCGTCTCCAGCCCATATTTCTGAAGTTTGGCCAGGAACCAGTCGCCCATGTCGTCGGTGCCGAGCGTGGTGACCGCCCGGGTCTTCAGGCCGAGGATGGCGCAGTCCATCCCGGTCGCGCCGGCCGTGCCGGCGACAGTCATGCGGATTTCCTCAATATAGTCGGCGCGGCCGCCTTCGGGGATGCGCGAGACCGGCCGTCCCAGGATGTCGAGGACGTAGAAGCCGATCGAGCTGACGTCGAATTGTGGCATGGCTGACTGGACCTTTCGAACTCAATGGGCGGCGCGGCGCAGGCCGAAGCTTGCGGCCAGCACCAGGAAGACGAGCACGCCGATGCCGACCTGCTGCCAGTAGAAATTCCAGCCGACGAGCAGCAGCCCGTTCTTGACGATGGCGAGCAGCAGCACGCCGAGCAGCGTGCCGATCACCGAGGGCTTGCGCTCGCGGCTGAGCGTCGTGCCGATGAAGGTGGCGCCAATCGCGTCGAGCAGGAAAGCGTTGCCCGACAGCGGCACGTAGGACTTCACCGTCGCGGACAACAATATACCTGTGATGCCGGCAAGCAGCGCGCACAGCACATGCACCATCGACAATTCGCGCGGCACGCGGATGCCGGAATACCAGGCGACGCCGGGCTGGGCGCCCATGGCCTGGACATAGCGGCCGAAGACCGCGCGATGCAGCAGGAGATGGACCGCGACCGCCAGGACGATCAGCACGATGACCGGCGTCGGTATTCCGAACATAGCGGTGCGGGCAATGGCGTTGAATTGGTCTGCTGCATAGCCGCTTGTTAGATAGATCGGCTGGCCACCGCTGGTGGCGAGCTGCTGCGTGCTCTGCCCGATGAAGAGCACGCCGAGCGTCGCCAGGAAGGGGCTGATGTTGAGCCTGGTGATGAGGATCGCATTCAGCAGGCCGACGATCAGCGCGGCGCCGAGCCCGCCCGCGACGCCGACCGCGCCGCTGTAGCCGGCGGCCAGCAGCATGACGAAGATCATGCTTGCCATGTCGACGGACACGCCGACCGAAAGGTCGATGCCGCCCGACGAGATGACGATGGTCAGCCCCAGCGCCACGATCGCCAGCATGACGACGTTGTTGACCAGCACGTTGAAGAGATTGGCCGGCGTCAGGAAGGTCGGGCTCGCCACCGAAAAGAAGATGACGATGGCCGCGAAGGCAATGAGCACGCTGTATTTGGCGAGGAAGCCGCGCAGGCTCGCCTTGGCTGCGTTCTTGTTGGCCGAGACGCTCATCGCGAACCCTCCGAACCGCGGGCAAAGGATGTGATCGCCACCACCAGCAGGATCAGCGCGCCCTGCACCCCGTTGACCCAATAGCTGGAGACGTTGAGCAGTTGGAAGCCGTTGGCCAGAAGGCCGATGAACAGCACGCTGAGCAGCGTGCCGCCCATGGTCGGCACGAAGCGGCGGGAAAAGACCGTGCCGAGCAATGCCGCCGCCAGCACTGACAGGAGCAGCTCGCCGGAACCGGGTGTGCTGGCCGACAGGCGAGAGACGGTGAGGATGCTCGCTACAGCAGCACAGAAGCCGCTGAGGATGTACGTGAAGGAGACGTAGAACGGGACGCCGATACCGGCCGCCCGCGCTGCCTCGGGATGACCGCCGACAGCGTAGAGCCTGAGCCCGAATGCCGTGCCGTGGACGACTGCGATCATGATAGCGGAGAAGACGATCAGCGCCCAGGCAAGCGCCGAGATGCCGAGGAAGCTTCCCGAAACCAGCACGCCGAGCAGCGGCGAGGATGCGCCGACGACCGTGTTCTGGGTGAGCGTGAGTTCCATGCCGGCCGCGACATTGAGTACGGCAAGCGTCGCAAGCAGGGGAAGGATGCCGAGGCCGACCACGGCAAGGGCGTTCAACGCGCCGACCGCCATGCCGACGGCGATGGCCGCGAGCACCGAAAGAAAGTCGCCATAGCCCATCGACAAAAGTGTCGCGTAGACGGCGGCGCAGAGCCCCATATTGGCGGCGATCGACAGGTCGATGCCGCCTTCGGTGACATCGGAGCCGCCGCCGATGATGACGGCCGTCATGCCATAGGCGAGCACGCCTAGGATCGCCGACTGCTCGACGACATTGATCAGGTTGAAGGTCGAGGTGAAGCCCGGCGCGAAGATGACGAAATAGGCCATGATCGCGGCGAAGGCGGCGATCGCGCCAAGCCGCACGACCAGCGCGCCGAAGCGCCGGCCCGCGCTTTTGACGGCGGCTTGCTTTTCATCGGACGCGCCGACTTCGGTGTGGAGAACAGTCGCGCTCATGCGGCCATTCCACCGGTGATCGAGCGCGCACCGGACGAAGCGGCGAGCAGCGCGTCGCTGTTCATCGAAGGACCGGAGAAGCTGCCGGCGAGCCTGCCGCGATAGACGACCAGAACGCGGTCGCAGACGCCGACCAGTTCGAGCAGGTCGGAGGACAGAAGCAGGATCGCCGCGCCCTCTCCCGCCAATCGGTTCAACAGATTGTAGATCTCGACCTTGGCGCCGACATCGACGGCGACTGTCGGCTCGTCCAGCACATAGACGCGCGACTGGCAGCTCAGCCATTTGGCCAAAGCCACCTTCTGCTGGTTGCCGCCAGAGAGCTCGCGCACCAGCGCGTCGCGATGCGGCGTCTTGATCGACAGTTCCTTGATCAGGCCGTCGACCGCCTTGTTCTCCAAGCCGCGGCTGACCATGCCGCTCCTGGAGTAGCGGCGCAGGCTGGCCAAAGAAATATTCTCGCGCACCGACAGGCCAAGCGCCACTCCATGCGCGCGGCGATCTTCCGGCAGCATCGCAATGCCGTCGCGCACCGCCCTGACCGGCGTCGACAACGCAAGCTCCCTACCCTCGACCTTGACCTGGCCGCCATCGGCTGTCTTGAGGCCGAACAGACACTGGACGATTTCCTTGGCGCCGGAGCCGAGCAGGCCGGTGAGGCCGACGATCTCGCCGGCGCGCACGTTGAAGCCGATATTCTCGAAGCTGCCGCCGAGGCGGAGGGAGGAAACCTCCAGAACCGGGGCGCCTAGAGTGACCGAGCGCTTCGGGAACATCTCGCCGACATCGCGGGCGATCATCATCGAGATGATCTCGTCGATCGACGTCTGGCGCGGATCGACCGTGCCGACATCGGTACCGTTGCGCATCACGGTGACGCGGTCGCAGAGCTTCTCGATCTCCTGCATGTAGTGGGAAATGAAGACCACGGCGATGCCGTCGTCGCGCAGCCGGCGCAGCACGTCGAACAGGCTGTCGACCTCGCGTTTGACCAATGCCGCGGTCGGCTCGTCGAGCACCAGCACCGACGCTTTCTGAGCCAGCGCGCGGGTGATCTGCACGACCTTCTGCTGCGCGGTCGTCAGGTCTTTCACAAGGGTTCCCGCTGGCAATTCCATGCCGAAGAAGCGCTTCAACAGGTCCGCGGCCCTGCGCTCCATGGCGCGGCGGCTGACGAACGGGCCGAGGCCGATTTCGTGGCCGAGGAAGACAGCTTCGCCGACGGTCGCGGTCGGCACCAAAAGCCTGTCTTGGTGGATGAAATGCACGCCGAGCTTTTCGACCGAAGCCGGCGTCAGCGTGCTGACGGTCTCGCCGTTGATGAGGATGGTGCCGCTGTCCGGCTTGATGATGCCGGCCAGCACCTTGATGATAGTCGACTTGCCGGCACCGTTCTGGCCGACAAGGCCGAGGATCGAGCCGCGCGCGATCTCGAGGTTGGCGTTTTCCAGCGCGCGAACCGGTCCGAACCGCTTCGATATGCCCGTCATCGATACAGCAATGTCACGCTTTGCTGTCTGCATGGCCGTCAATCCTGGTTGGATATGACGGGCAGCCACAGTCGTTGGGCTGCCCGTCGTTTCGTTCCGTCCTATTTAACGCCAGCCTTCTCGGCGGCGTCGAGGAACGGCTTTCCTTTTTCGGCGGCGTTTTCCTTGTTGATCAGCACCGAAGGCACGAAAGTGAAGGGCGGCACCTTCTGGCCAGCCAAGTATTTGGCGACGTTGTCGACCGAGGTCTTGCCGATCTCATAGGGCTGTTGCGCTGCCACGGCGCCGGCGGACGACTTCGGATCCATCACCATCTTGATGACTTCCGGGCTGCCGTCGATGCCATAGGTCTTGACTTCGTTGCGGCCGGCGGCTTCGACCGCCTGCGTGGCGCCGATCTGCGGCACGTCCCAGCAAGCCCAGACCGCGCCGACCGAGCCCTTCTCGGGCGACTTGGTCAGCATGTCGGTGACGTTGGAATAGGCGCTCTGCACCGTATTGGGGATAACGTCGCGCAACTCGGGCTCGACGATCTTCACATCCGGGAACGAGGTCAGCACATATTTCAGCTGGTCGTAGCGGATCTTGCAGACCGGCACGCTGTAGAAGCCGTTGAAGACCAGCACATTGCCCTTGCCGCCCATGTCGGCGACCATCTGCAAGGCGATCTCGGCGCCGATATTGTAATTGTTGGAGGTCGTGTTGTTGATGGCGTGCGGGGTGGCGGTATCGACCGTGAACAGCGGGATGCCGGCATCGCGGATCTTCTGCAGCCACGGGTTCAGCACTTCGAGATTGCCGAGCTGCTCGATGATGGCGTCGGGCTTCTGCGCGATCAGCGTCTGCAGTTGCGCGATCTGCTGCTGGTCCTTGCGACCGGCGTCGAGCGCGATGACTTCGCCGCCGAGCTCCTTGACGCGGTCCTGGATGCCTTTGAAGGCCATCAGGTCCCAATAATGGTCCGTGCCGATGGCCGAGACGCCGATGCGCTTGCCCTTGAGCGACAGCTCCTCGGCGGTTGCGCCCGAGACGGCGGCAAGGCTGCAAGCCGCCGCCAACGCCAGGGCGAGTGCCTTGACGAGGCCTTTCATGGATCTGGTCATTTCATTTCCTCCCTTCTTGATCGCTCCGGGCCTTCCGGAGGATTCTGCCTGATGGCCGCCGCTCAGGCGGCGGCCTCTTTGTCGCGCAGGCCGTAGCTCGCCATGCGCTTGATGACGTTTTCGATCTCCTCGTCGGACAGCACCGGCGGCTCTCCGATCTGCAGGGCGCCGTGATACTGGCGCGCCAACGTCTCGACCTCGACGGCAAGCCACATGGCCTGAGCGAGGCTCGATCCGACAGCGATCATGCCGTGCTGGGCAAGCAGGCAGGCCTTGCGGTCGCGCAGCGCCTCCACCGCATACGCCGAAAGCTCTGCCGTGCCGAAGGTGGCGTAGGGCGCGCAGCGTATGTCGCTGCCGCCGGCGACCGCGACCATATAGTGGATCGCCGGTATCTTCCTGCCCATGATGGCGATCGTGGTGCAGTAGGTCGGATGGGCGTGAACGACGGCGTTGACCTCCGGCCGCGCCTTCATGATGTCGAGATGGAAGCGCCATTCGCTGGATGGCGGCAGGCGCCCGTCGACCTCGCCGTTCCACCCCATGAAGACGATGTCCTCCGGCTGCAGCGTGTCATAGGGCGTGCTGGTCGGCGAGATCAACATGCCCTCGCCATGGCGCCGGCTGATGTTGCCGGATGTGCCCTGGTTGATGCCCAGCGCGTTCATCTGGATGCAGGCATCGATGATGGCCTGGCGCGCCTCTAGATCCGAAACGGTCATGCGATATACCAATCCTTGCGAGGCCAATTACCAGGCCGTGTAACCGCCATCGATCGACAGGATCGCGCCGGTGACGTAGCTCGAGGCCGGTGAGGCCAGGAACAGGATCGCCGAGGCGATCTCCTTCGGCGTACCCAGCCGGCCCATCGGCGTCATGTCGATCCAGGTGTTGAAGAGCTCGGGACGCTCGCGCATCTTCAGCGTCATCTCGGTGCCGACATAGCCCGGCGCCAGCGCGTTGACGCGCACGCCCAATTTCGCCCACTCGACCGCGAGCGCCTTGGTCATCATGTGCACGGCGCCCTTGCTCACCATGTAGGACGGCGCCGTCTGCGGGCGGTTGATGATCAGGCCCGACATCGAGCCGAGATTGATGATGGAACCCTTGTTGCGGTCGACCATCGAGCGGCCGAAGGCGCGCGAGGCCCAGTAGACGCCGTTGACGTTGACATCCATCACCAGGCGCCATTCCTCGTCCGGCGTGTCGAGCGCGGTGTTGAGGCGCGCGATGCCGGCGCTGTTGACCAGGATATCGACCTTGCCGAAGTCAGCTACGACCTTGGCAGCCATCGCCTCGACGGCTTCCGGATTGGTGACGTCGAGCACGCGGCCATCGACGCTTACGATACCGGCGGACTCGAGCGCCTCGGCGCCGGCCTTCAGCCCATCCGCATTCATGTCGAGCAGGACGATATTCGCGCCGCAAGTTCCGAGCGCCTTAGCGGCCTCCAAGCCGATGCCGCTGGCGCCGCCGGTGACGACGGCGACCTCGCCCGTCAGGTCGAATTGCGACCGGTAATCCATGCACGTCCTCCATCAGGACAGGCTCGAGCGCGGGCAACATTTCGCCCTCGCCGCCGAGGCAGCGCCGCAAGCCGACCGGTCCTGATAATGCCTCCGGGGTCAGGCTCCTCCCGACCCCATGGCGAGCACGTTACAGAAGCTTCCGGGGTCCGTCAATCTGGTTATAACCAGAAAACAGCAATCTTTTTTGAATGATCCGTGATCAGGTGCGGTCGACGCCATTCACCGTCGCCGAAGGCTGCTCGACCGCCATGTGGATGCGAGCCACGGAGGAGTTGTAGAAGGCCTCATAATATTCGAGCGCGGCGCCGTCGGCGTCATAAGCGATCGACTCGATCTCGATCAGCGGCGTGTTGGCCGCGACACCCATCTGATCGGCCTCTTCCTTAGTCGGAAGTGCCGCGCGCAGCCAGCGGTCGGCGCGCTTCACGGTCAGGCCGAAGACGGCGCGGATGGTGCCGAAGATCGACTGGTTCTCCGACAGGATGTTTTCGAGGCCAGGCACCCGGTGCCCCGGCAGGCTGATGCGCGTCATGGTGATTGGGGCGCCGTCGGTCATGTAGACACGGCTGATGCGCACAACACTGCCATTGGCGGGAATGCCGAAAACCTTCGACTCCTTCTCGTTCGGCGGGCAGCGGTAGATCTCCAGCGTGCGGGTCGAGACCTTGTGGCCCTTGGCGGTCAGGTCGTCGAACACACCGAGATTGGCGGTCATGAAGTCGACATGCTCGCGCGGTGCCGCGACGAACATGCCCTTGCGCGGCATCTTGATGATGCGCCCTTCATTGGAGAGCGAGCCGATCGCAGCGCGCACGACAGGGCGCGAGACGCCGAAGAAATCGCAAAGCGCCTGTTCGGAGGGAATGCGCGAATTGGCGGCCAGCAGGCCGGTGTTGATCGCTTCCTCGACCTGGTTGCGCAACTGCACCCAGAGCGGGGCGGCCTCATCGCGGTTGAGCTTGACCTTGGAGCCGATCGAGCGGAAAGCCTCGGCCGCCTCGGCATCTTCCTGGTCGTAACGAGGACGCCCGCGCATTCTGGTTGCTTGTTCCATCATCGGTCTTCAGGCTGCGGGCAAACCGCCCGGTATGAATGTTTGCCGCGATTCAACGCCCAGCAGCGACTCCTAACGGAGCCCGCCAGCCATTTTCTCGCTCTCCGGCAAGTTTCGCAACCATAGCATCGCGGCTGCTCCCAGCAGCGGTCCGGGAACCAACAGCAGGAAGGCCCAGCGCCAGCCGCCGATGAAGTCGGCGAAACGCGGCGTCAGCCAGATGGCGAGCACCGTCAGCGCGAAACCGGCGCCCAGCTGCACCGAGAGCGCTGTGCCGACGAAGCGGCGGTCGGCAAGCTCGGTAACGGCGGCGGAGAACTGCGCCGAATCGCCGATCACCGAAACACCCCAGACGATAGCCACCAGCATGAACAGCCAGAGCGGACCGGTGAAAAGGAAGCCCATCAGCAATGCGCAGCCACCCGACACGATCATCATGCCGGCGGTGGTCGCCGTGCGGCCGACGCGGTCCGAAAGATAGCCGCCGAGCAGGCAGCCGAGAATGCCGGACGCGACGACGAAGAAGGTCGAGAGCGAAGCGGCAGCCGCCGTGCCGATCGCCTGCGCGTCGAAGGCCGCCCGCGTATAGGCAAGCAGCCACGCCCACATGGCGTAGAGCTCCCACATGTGACCGAGATAGCCGAGATTGGCGAGCAGCAACGGCTTTTCGCGAAACACCTGGCCGATGCGCGAGGGCTCGAAGATAGCCTTGCCGAAGGGATAGGGGCCTTCCTTGGCGAACAGCAGGAACAGCAGCGCGCCTGCCGCAGTGGCCACGCTGGCGGCGGCGACCACCGGCCGCCAGTCGAGCGCGGTCGAGACGGCGCGGAAGAGATGCGGCAGCGCCGAGCCGATGGTGAGCGCGCCGATGACCGCGCCGAGCGCAAGGCCCCGGTCGCGCGCGAACCAGGTGGCGACCAGCTTCAGCGCCGGCGGGTAGACGCCGGCAAGCGCGACGCCGGTGACGATGCGCGCGGCGATCACGCCGCCCGGCCCAGTATGAAGCAGCAGGCTGGCATTGGCGAGCGCGGCGACAAGGGCCGCGGCCGCCATCAGGCGGCCGAGCCGCACAAGATCGGGGAGGTTGACAAAGCTCGCCCCCAGCGCGCCGAGGACGAAACCGACCTGGACGCCATTGGTCAGCCAGGCCTCGGTGCTCGCGCCCAGTGCCAGCTCCCGCTTCAGTTCGGGAAGGATCGCGGTGGCCGAAAACCAGGTGGTCAGCGACAGGACGACCGCCAGGCAAAGCAGCGACAGCACCCGCCAGCGCTCGCTGTCGGACGCCACGCCAATCCGGCCGCCGCCGACCGTGCTCATGCGCTTTGCAGCGGTACAGTGAAGACCGTGGCCGTGCCGGTGAGGCAAAGCTCGCCCTGGCCATTGCGCACGCTCGTCTCGATCTTGCAGATCGGCTTGTCGTGCCGCACTTCCTTGACCTCCACGCGTCCGGTGATCTCCTCGTCAACGCCGACGGCCTTGACGAACTTCCAGGCCACTTCGAGGAACACGGTTCCTGGGCCGGGCAGATCCTCAGCCACCAGCGCATTGAGAATACCAGACGTGACGCCGCCCTGGACGATCAGCTTGCCGAACACCGACTTCTCGGCCAGCGCGCGATCGTAATGCAGCGGATTGCGGTCGCCGGTGATGTCGGTGAAGGCCTCGATGTCGCTCATGTTCGTGCGGCGCGTGCGCTCGGCGAAGGCACCTACCTGCGGGCGGCCCTTCACGACACCCACCCAACCGTCTTTCGTCTCGGTGCTCATTTCAGCTTCTCCTCTGCTCGGGTTCGACTGGTTTGAAGGTCGGCAGAACGCGGCCACCGATGGCTGTGGGCGCAAGCCGGAGCATGGCCCCGACCTGTAGCGGCCGTGTGCCGGGCAGGATGAAGCTCAGTATCGTCGGGCCTTCGGCCAACTCGACCAGGCCGACCACGTAGGGTGCCGCCGGCAGCCAGCCGGGATGCCCTGGCTTGTGCACTTCCGAAAAGGATTTCAGCCGTCCCCTGCCCGATGCGTCCTTCCAAACCAGACGCCCGCTCCAGCAATGCGGGCAGATCGGCCGCGGATAGAAGACAGCCTTGCCGCAATCCTCGCAGTGCTGGATCGTCAGCCGGCCTTCGGCGGCGGCATCCCAGAACGGCTTGGTCAGCGCGGTGATCGTCGGGCCGGCGGTCTTAAGCGTGTTCAAATCGACAGACATCAGGCGGCTCCCAGCACGAGCGCTGTGGCTTCGCTCATCGTCGCGCCATTGCCGGTGACCAGCGCGAGCCCGGCCTCGCCGATCTGGCGTTCGCCCGCCTCGCCGCGCAGCTGGCGCACCGCCTCGACAACATGGGTCATGCCGCCGGCGAGACCGGGCTGGCCGAAGCCAAGCTGGCCGCCATGCGTGTTCAGCGGCTTGTCACCTTTGTGGGAAAGGTCGTGGTCGCCGAGCCACGCGCCGAACTGGCCCGGCCCGCAGAGGCCGGCATCCTCGATCGTCGTCGCGACCATGTTCGTGTAGCAATCGTAGAGCGACAGAAGATGCATCTCGTCGGCATGCGTGCCGGACTGCGCGAAGGCCCGCGCCATGGCGCCCTTCAGCGGACCGGAGGTCAGGCTCGGCGCCTGGCTCACGGCGCGATGCGTGACCTTCTCGCCGGCGCCGAACAGATGCACGGGCAGCTTGCGCAACGACCGCGCGCGCTTGGCAGACGTGACGACGACCGCTTCACCGCCGGCGACCGGCATGACGATTTCGAGAAGATGCAGCGGCGAGGCGATCATCGGCGAGGCCAGCACCGCTTCCACATCGGCAGGCTTGCCGAAAAAGATGGCGTCGGGATTGAGCTGGGCGTTGGCGCGCGCCGCCGCGGCGATCATGGCGAAGTCCCGCGCGGTCGAGCCGTATTCCGCCATATGCGCCTGCATCAGCAGCGCGTAGGAGATGTTGGCGCCCGAGGCGCCGAAGGGCACGTCGAACTCGCGGATCGGATTGCGATTGGGCGAGCGGGGTGCTGCCTCCTCTCGGTTGTTGGCGAGCACGCACAGCACCGTCTCGCACATGCCGGCCTCGATCGCGGCCGCCGCGCGCCAGACCATGCCGGCGCCGGACGCGCCGCCGAGATCGACGACATTGGCCATGTTCGGCGCCAACCCCAGATATTCGGCGATGGTTGCCGGGACATGCTGCGGCGTCTCGCCGACCTGTGGCCCGACCAGCAGCCCGTCGATCGCGCCCGGCTCCAAGCCCGCATCGAGCACCGCCAGGCGCGAAACCTCGGCGATCATCTCCAGCGTCGTCACGCCGCGGGTCAGACGCTGCGGCTTCAACTCGCCGATGCCGACGATCGCTCCCTTCGACTGGATCATGCCGCCTTGCTCCGGTCGAGCGCGCGGTATTCCTCCAAGCAAGCCGGATTGGCGAGCGAAGCCATGTTCTTGACCGGCTGGCCTTCGAGCGTGGTGCGGGCGGCGCCCTCGACGCGCTTGCCGTTCAGCGTGTAAGGCACGGCCTGCACCGCGTGGATGCGATGCGGCACGTGGCGCGGCGACGCGCCTTCGCGGATCGCCCTGCGGATTTGCTCGGCAAGCTCGGAGGTCAGTTCAAAACCGTCATTGAGTTTGACGCAGAGCACGATTTCTTCGTCGCCCTCGACCGGCGCCCCAAAGACTAGGCAATCCTCGATCTCGGCGAAGTTCTCGCAGGCCGCGTAGATCTCGGCGGTGCCAATGCGCACGCCGCCGGGCTTCAGCGTCGTGTCGGAGCGGCCGTGGATGATCCCCGAGCCATAAGCCGTTATTTCGGCGACGTCGCCATGCGTCCAGATCTCGCGGCGGACGGCGAAGTAGGTGGCGTGATAGCGCGCGTCGCCGTCCTTGCCCCAGAAGGTCAGCGGCATGGACGGGAATGGCTCGGTGCAGACGAGATCGCCCTGCCGGCCGATGATCGGCGCGTTGCGCTCGTCCATCACGCCGACCGCGAGGCCGAGCCCTTTCACGGTCAACTCGCCACGCCGCACAGGATGTATCGGCGATCCGAGCAGAAAGCAGCCGATGATCTCGGTGCCGCCGGAGATGGAGGCGAAGATCATATCGCGCTTCACATGCTCGTAGACCCAGTCGAACTGTCCGGGCGAAACCGGCGCGCCGGCCGACAGCAGAGACCGCAGCGACAAGAGGTCGTGCAATCGCCCAGGCGCGTAATTTTCAACGGCGAGTGTCGCGAGATACTTCGGACTGGTGCCGAAATGCGTAACGTTGGCGCGCTCCGCCATTGTCCAGAGCGGACTGGGATCGAGGCCAGCGGGCGATTTCAGGATCGGCGCGCCGTCATAGAGCACTACCGTCGCCCCGCAGCCAAGGCCTGAGATCAGCCAGTGATACATCATCCAGGCGGTGTTGGTGTACCAGCTCATGACGTCGCCCGGACGGACGTCCCCGTGCAGCAGGTGCTCCTTCTGGTGCTGGAGCAGAACGCCGCCAGTACGATGGACGATCGCCTTCGGCGCGCCAGTCGTGCCGGAGGTGTAGAGCACATAGGCCGGATGGTCGAAGGGCACACGCTCGAAGGTCAGCGGGCCGTCGCCGCCGAAATCGTCGAACGCAACGCAATCTGCCGCGCAGTCCGGCCTGAGGCCGGATTCGCCGGTCAGCACCAGCGTCGTCACCGTCGGCATCGCGGCGACGATCTCGGCCAATCTGCCGGAGATGTCGTGCTCCTTGCCCGCATAGCGATAGCGAGATGCTGCGAACAGCACCTTGACGCCGATCTGGCCAAGACGGTCGGCGATCGCGATGGCGCCGAAATCCGGCGAGCAGGACGACCAGACGGCGCCGACGGAAAGCGTCGCCAGCAATGCGACGAGACCTTCAACGCGATTGGGCAGGATGCCGCCGACACAATCGCCCTTGGCGATACCGGCCGCGCGCAGGCCGTCGGCCATTCTAGCCACGAGCCGGCGCAATTCGGCAAGCGTGACGGTCCGGAAATGGCCGCTCTCGTCGGCCTCGATCACTGCGACCCTCTCGCCGTCGCCACACAACAGGTTTCGGCAAGATTGAGCGATGCCCCCGGCAGGAAGCGGCTCCCGGTCATCGGCGCATTGTCGTCGCGCAGGAAGGCGATCGCGCCGGACTCGCCGATGACCTCGGCGAAATCCCACACCGCGCGCCAGAACGCGCCAGGATCGCCGACCGACCAGCGATGCAGCGTCTCGTAGTGGCGCGGGTCGAAGCCGTTGGCTATCGAAAAGCGCGCAAGGTTGGACGATTGGAACGCGGCCGGCGCCGGCGTCCAAAGCACGGATGACATGGATTTCCTCCCGCAACGCAGGCCCGGCTCGACACCGCGGCCTTGCCTGCCGATGCGTTTCAGATTATTGGTTATAACCAGAATGTCAAGCTGCGATCGCGACCACGTGGACAGCGCTGGCGGAGGAGCAGACTATGGATGCCGTGCATATCGTTGCCGCGAAGCGGACTCCCATCGGCAAGCTGAACGGCGCGTTCGCCAGCCTTTCGGCGGCGGAGCTGGGGGCGCAGCTTATCCAGGCGATGCTGACGGCAACGCAGCTCGCGCCCGATGCCGTCAGCGAAGTGATCATGGGCCAGGTGCTGACCGGCGGCGCCGGGCAGAATCCGGCGCGACAGGCCGCGCTCAAGGCAGGCCTGCCGGTCAGCGTCCCCGCCATGACCGTCAACAAAGTCTGCGGCGCCGGCCAGAAGTCGATCCATCTCGCCGCGCAGGCCATTCGCTGCGGCGACGCCGATTGCGTGATCGCCGGCGGGCAGGATTCGATGACCTCGGCGCCGCATTTCATTCACGGCGCCCGCGCCGGCATCCGCATGGGCGACCGGACCGTCAAGGATTCGATGATCACCGACGGGCTGTGGGACGCCTTCCATCAGGTGCATATGGGCGTAACCGCCGAAGCGCTGGCGCAGCGCTACCAGATCACCCGCGAGGAACAGGACCGCTTCGCGCTGCGCTCGCAGGAGAAGGCGGACGCCGCCATCCGGGCTGGCAGGTTCGACGACGAGATTGCGCGGGTGTCGATCAAGGCCAGGCAAGGTGACCTTGTCGTCGAGCGTGACGAGCATCCCAATCCTTCCACCACCATGGAAGGCCTCCGCCGGCTGAGACCGGTCTTCGATGCGGCGGGAACGATCACGGCAGGCAGCTCGTCAGGCCTCAACGACGGGGCAGCGGCGGTGCTGGTGATGTCGGAGGCGCGGATGAAGGAACTCGGCCTGACCCCCCTCGCCCGCATCGCGTCTTATGCTTGCGCCGGTGTCGAACCGATGGACATGGGCCTCGGACCGGTGGCGGCCTCGCGCCGCGCGCTCGACAAGGCCGGCTGGCGGGCGTCCGACCTCGACGTGATGGAGATCAACGAGGCCTTCGCCGCGCAGGCCATCGCGGTCAATCGTGAGATGGGCTGGGACGAGGACATTATCAACATTAACGGCGGCGCCATCGCGCTTGGACATCCGCTGGCCGGCTCCGGCTGCCGCATCGTGGTGACGCTACTGCACGAGATGGTCCGCCGCGACGCGAAAAAAGGATTGGCATCGCTCTGCATCGGCGGCGGACAAGGAGTGGCAATCTGCCTGGAGCGGTGAACCTGACACTCTGAGCAGTAATTGCCTGAGGGAATTGGGCAATGGGCTTGGCCACGACAGCTTTTGGTCAACGATTAGAGCGCAAGACTACGGCCAACATAGGCGTTGCCGCCGAAGCTCGTTGCCACATGCAGGGCAGCTTTCCCGGGGTGATCGCCCGAAACCTGCACCTCCGCTTCCCACCCCAAGACAAGCAACGTAGTCTCGGGAGCTGAAACGGTCATCCGCGCTGCGACGGATGACCGCCCAGCGTCAGATTTCGGTCCGCTCTGCCAAGAGCAGTGCGTCCTCCACGTCGACGCCAAGATATCGGACAGTATTCTCAATCTTGAGTGGCCGAGCAGGATCGGGATGGTGCGGATATTGCCCGTCGCCTTGTAGATCATCGAAGCCTTCGCGCCGAAGCGAATGAGTGCCGTACTCCTCTGGATGCAGACCGATCGCAGTCACCAATTCGTCACGAGACGGGCGTACTGCGTTGTCCTCATGTGGTGTGCGAGATCGACCCGGCTCGGGAAAGCATCGTCCTCGACCGTGCCACCACGCCGTTCCAGCCAATCCAGCAGGCTTGCTCTCGAGGTCCTGCCTCAAGCCATCCGGGATTTATGCGCTGGCCTGCTGCAGCCACCCGGTTCCTGACCGGATGGCTCGTCGCAAGGCGACGCGGACGTGTCTTAGGAACCGGAGACTTGAATAGGGGCCCCAGAGACCGGGTCGGCAACGCTCGCGAGAGCGGCAACCTTGTCGATCATTGCTAGAACCGCCTGCGGCTTGCTTTGATGCACCATATGTCCGGCATCCCGGACGATATCGACCAGCGAGTGGTCTATCTCGGCGTGCAGCCGTAGCGCCTCGGCCTTGGCATCAAACAGCTGATCACCTGCGCCGGCAATTATGCCGACAGGAATGGCGATGTCGGCATATCGACGATTGGGGAACAGAGCCGACGCCAGCATCAGGAAGGATTCCGCAGAGATGGACCGCAGTTGCGAGGGGCGGCTCGCCAGCCCGCTTGTCGTTGCCGCGAAAAGCGTCGCGACCCTTGCCGGGTGGAATATCTTCTCCATCGCCCAGCGCCAGTTCAGCCTGACCAGCGAAGGCAGTATGGCGTGACGCAATACCGTCCCGATCAGCGGGACCGCCGGCAGCGCGGAGATGGCTAGCGCCAGCCTTGGCGGCGGATAGTGATAGCCAGCGACAAGGACAACACCGGCGACGAATCGGGTGTGCCGACGTGCCATCTCGAGCGCCACGGCGGCTCCCCATGAATGCCCGACAACCACATAGCGCTCGACGCCGAGTTTTTCGGCCGCGGCCTGGATGAGATCGGCCTGGGCGCCGGCGGTCCAAAATCTGCCCACCGGGCGTGGGCTCAGCCCAAAGCCGGGTCTGTCAAAGGCAAGCACACGATACTTCGCAGCGGCTTTGTCGAAGATGCCGCTTGTCGTGAAGTCCTCCGCCGAAGCGCCGTTGCCGTGCAGGAGCAGCAACGGTTGCCCGTGGCCCGCTTCCAGGAAATGCAGCTTGGTTCCGCGGAGGTGGATGAAACGCCCGAGCGGGCGTCCGGCCAATGCCTGTCTCGCGAGGAGATTGTTGTAGAGCGCCAGCCCAGCCGTTGCCGCTGCAAGCAACAGGAGCAGGTTCCGCTTGGACCTTGTCGTCACGAGAGCAGTCGCGTCGCTGCTCGCGATCAGGCCGACCCTTTCTGAGGCAGCTCGGTCTCTTCCTCGACCTGATCCCGCAGCGCCTGTCGTCCGGACTTTCGATCTTCAGCCCCAGGCGAGCGCTTTTGCCGTTCCAACTCGCGATCCACCGTCTTGCGCGATCCTTCCGCGGGGTCTTGCTCCGGCAATGTCTCTGTTTGCCGCTTCGCCTGATTATTGCTTGATTCCGATCCGACAGGATCGCTCTTTCCAGGGGACTTCATCATCGTATGCGTCTCTGTTCGTCGGAAGGGCTGCATGGCTGCCATGGACAAATCGGTGCCAAACCCTTGGCATCAGCCTTTGTTCCGCCGCTGCTGACCCTCACCGCAGGCCCTCGGCGTCGTCCGGCGCCTCGTGGTCGGGATCGGCAGCTTCCAAGGCATCGATAACCGGTGCCAGTGAATTCTCCTCATCGGAATTCGAGTCCGTCTTCGCATTTTCCGCGCCGGTTTTATCAAGCGCGCTTTGGATGGCCTCTTCGATGTTGCCGACCTCCTGCTCCCGCAATTCGCGACCGTAGCCGGCGGCGTCGGCGTCCTGCTCGAACTGCTGCGCCAGCATCGGAACGCTGACCGCGGTATCGGCGAGCAAATTGCCGACATTCTCTTCCAGCCAGCTGCGCAGGAATTCCTTCGTCGCATTCATGGAGCATCTCCTCGCAGCGAGATAACCGGACCGTGGCACTGAGGTTCCCGCTAATCCGAAACCGCGAGGAACGAACGGATCGATGGACGGTTGGGAACCCGAACATCCCGCGAAATTCCATGACCGACGATGAAAACGGTCAGCTTCTTGCTGGGTCGCCTGGAGACCGTGCGCCCAATGGACTTAACAAGTAAGCCTACCCTGGCTTGGCGACGCGTGGGGAGGCACTGCACCTCGCGTCGCCAGCCGCCTTTGCGGGAACCCGCATTGCTCTCAGCCGTTCGCACGCATGGCGACATTGCAGCTTCGAGAAGCGCTGACCAAGGTCGGCACGTTGACGTCCCGGCCAGCGGCATTTTTGATTCTGGGCGGCTATACTGTTTGTTGGCTTGTCTTTGAACGGGAAACGCTTGACTGGCACGGCGCCGCGACGCTGATCACGTGGGCAATGACGCTGCTTATCCAAAGGGCCGAGCATCGCGACACTCAAGCCCTCCAAGCGAAACTCGATGAGCTGATCAAGGCGAACGATGAGGCTCGCAACGAGATCGCCGAAGTGGACGACAAAGAGCCGGAAGAAATCGAGGAAATGCGAGGCTCCGGCGAACGAAGCTGACAAACTATCGAGCCGCGCGGGCACCCTGCCGAGCCCGCCCCCCCGGGCCGAAAGCAATTTCATCAACAAGATCAACGGTTGCAGTGGGCCCGGAGGGTGCTAAAGAAAATCAATGGGTTAGCGGATGGTTAGCCAACCCATACCCTGGTCCGGCGAACCAAGGTAACCGCTGTCGGCTCCTTGCCTGCCCGGAAGCTCAATTGTTCGTTCGATTTGGAGGATCTTATGAACGATCGGATGTTCGACAGCCCTGTTTTCGTAAAAAGTGAAAACAGCCTCATCCAAGAGATCGCGTGTCTCGAAGACGCTTTGGAATTTTGTATGAATGGCCAAAGCATAAACGCGGTCCGATCTACGACACCGCCCTTCGCGCTCGCCAGCGGGCCTTCGACAGTGATTACCCGCTGACGTCGGCGCAGTCCGCGTTTTCCGGCTTTGCCAGGTCTGCTAAATCGTCGAGGACGTGAGTGCTCCGCCGCCTTGGATGACGGGCACGAGCGGCCGCGGTGGTGGATTGACAGCCTGAAGGCATCGGGGATGTAACGGAGCTCGCGATGCTTTCCAAACCTTTCGAAAAACCAGTCCGCGTGTGGGTCGGGTTGGGACTTCCCGCGTCAACTCAATACGGTGGTCGAGGCCTACCAATTCGCGGTTGACTGGTGCGGCAACAGCCCGGAGCAGGGGGCAGCCATTCGGGCTTGCAAGGCCGTCTTGGCCGGAGACATCGACGCGGAGACGGCGAGGAGCATTTTTGTGGGCCTTCGCGCGTCGGAAAGACATTTTCGTTGAAGACCGGGACCTCCCGTTATCGGAAACGGCCGCCCCACTCACGCTTATGCCGGCGGAGCGCCTGACGGCAGTTCGGCGCTCTGCATTCCGCCGCCCTTTCATGAACTCATGATAGATGACGACAACCGATACCGGGATCAGACCGCCCAAACATGAGGTCAATGCCGCCCATTATGATAGTGATTGCCAAGATGCCCTCGCATCGCGCCTCGACGAAACTAATCGAAATGGCTGAGAGGGCCGGGTGGAATAGAAACAGGGTGGCTTCGGCGCTGATGGGCTGCAAAGAGGCTTAATAGCGATAGCGCGTCGCGGTAGCGGCATCCCTCGGCCATTCTTTTTCAAATCGCGAGAACGGCACCAGCGGCCACGGGCTGACAATTCGCCATGGTCATCAAAGGCGAATTGCTGGCGAGAGGTTTTGGGCCTCGTCGACGGCGGAACGTCGTCGGCGGGAACCTTATTTTCCCCAATGGGTTAATGTGCTGTCGTTAACTTATGTTAGGAAGAGGCAGTGGCACGGAAGGTTGATGAAGTGCTCAGTCCGGAAGAGTTGTCTTCCGACACCACAAAGGTGGAGCGCGAAATAGCCGTGGCTTTGGATGCGTTGGCACACCAAGAAGCGCCTTCTCGAATGCTGGAACTGGCGCGAAAGCTGGACGCTGCGATCACGTTGCGTGCGCGCAAAGCCCGTCCGAATTGACGGCCAGTGACGACGTTCTGATCGCGCCGCCTCGCCTGTGAACCTTCCATGGGCAATCGGATGAAGAGCTAATTTCAAAGGCCGAGTTCCTGCAGCGCTGGTGGCGCCGAAATCTCTTACCTGGCACCGAGAGAGGGTGCCGGCTCGCGCATCCTCTCGGATAACCCGGGCTGTCCCCAAGCCAGCGGAGCAGAGGAAGGATCGGACGCTGTTCCAAGCTAGCTCACGCCACGGCATGCCTCGCTAAACCGGCTGGAACATTCGCCCATATTGCTCGTTCGGCAACATCATTTCAGCGAGCACAAGGGACACCGACAATGCCGAAGAAAGCTTCCCCGGCCGACGCTACGACCGTGGCTGAGATTCATGACCAGGAACTTGTCCGCGGCAATGGCGGCGAACTGCATCAGGTGGCCGAAGGCGAGGTCGAGGTGCAGACGACGGCGCTTGGTACGCCGATCGCGGATGACCACAACACGTTGAAGATCGGCGAACGTGGTCCCACGCTGATCGAGGATTTTCATTTCCGCGAAAAGATCTTCCACTTCGATCATGAGCGCATCCCCGAACGCGTGGTCCACGCGCGTGGCTACGGCGCCCATGGCTTCTTCGAGACGTATGAGTCACTCGCCCAGTATACGAAAGCCGATATCTTCCAGCGGGCCGGCGAAAAGACACCAGCCTTCGTGCGTTTCTCGACCGTCGCCGGCAGCAAAGGGTCTTTTGATCTGGCGCGGGATGTCCGGGGCTTCGCCGTGAAGCTCTACACCAAGGAGGGGAACTGGGATCTGGTCGGCAACAACATCCCGGTCTTCTTCATCCAGGATGCGGTCAGGTTTCCGGATATGGTCCATGCCGTGAAAGAGGAACCAGACAGGGCGTTCCCGCAGGCCCAATCCGCGCACGACAATTTCTGGGATTTTATCTCGCTGACTCCGGAATCGATGCACATGATCATGTGGATCATGTCCGACCGCGCCATTCCGCGGTCCTTCCGGTTCATGCAGGGCTTTGGCGTGCACACGTTCCGTCTGGTTAACGCCAAGGATGAATCGACCTTCGTGAAATTCATCTGGAAGCCGAAACTCGGCATGCAGTCGGTGGTCTGGAACGAGGCCGTGAAGATCAACGGCGCCGATCCCGATTTTCACCGTCGCGACCTCTGGAACGCCATCCGGTCCGGCGATTTTCCGGAATGGGAGCTCTGCGTGCAGCTCTTCGACCAGGATTTCGCCGAGAGTTTCGACTTCGATATCCTCGATCCGACCAAGATCATTCCAGAGGAGGTCATCGAGCCGCTGCCGGTCGGCCGCCTTGTTCTCGATCGCATGCCGGAGAATTTCTTCGCCGAAACCGAGCAGGTCGCCTTCATGACGCAGAACGTGCCGCCGGGCATCGATTTTTCCAACGATCCCCTGCTGCAGGGACGCAACTTCTCCTACCTCGATACGCAGCTCAAGCGTCTGGGCAGCCCCAACTTCACCCACCTTCCCATCAACGCGCCGAAATGCCCGTTCCATCATTTCCAGCAGGACGGCCACATGGCGATGCGCAACCCGGCTGGCCGCGCCAACTATCAGCCGAATTCCTGGGGCGAGGGGCCGCGCGAGGCGCCTGAGCGGGGCTTCCGCTCCTTTGCCGATGCGGAGGAGGGACAGAAGGTCCGGCTGCGGGCGGAGAGCTTCGCCGATCACTACAGCCAGGCCCGGCAATTCTTCCTCAGTCAGACCGAGCCTGAGCAGCGTCACATCGCGATGGCTTTGACGTTCGAACTGAGCAAGGTCGAGACGCCAGTCATCCGCGAGCGAATGATCTCCCATCTGCTCAACATCGACGAGACGCTGGCGGTCACTGTCGCCGACAAGCTCGGCATCAAGACGATGCCTCCCGCAGCCGATGCCGCCGTGCCGACTCGCGATGATCTCGAGCCGTCGCCCGCACTCAGTATCATCAATAACGGGCCGGACAGCTTCAAGGGCCGTAAGATGGGCGTGCTCGTCAGCGACGGCATCGATTCCGTCCTTCTGCAAGCGGTGCGGGATGCGGCGCACGCGGAGGGCGCCAAGGTGGAAATCGTGGCGCGCAAGGTGGGGGGTGTCGAGGCCGGGGATGGCAGCTGGATCGAAGCCAACCACATGATCGACGGCGGACCGTCGGTTCTCTTCGACGCGGTCGTGCTGCTCGTATCTGAGGAAGGCGCCGAGATGCTGTCCAGAGATGCTGCCGCAAAGGACTTCGTGTCTGACGCCTTCGCCCATCTGAAGTTCATCGGCTTCGTCGCGGAGGCCGGACCTCTGCTGGCAAGCGCCGGGGTAGCGACCGATGCGGACGAGGGGCTCATCGAGCTTAATGGCGGCGGTTCCGCGCGCTCGTTCGTCGAGGCTTGCCGCAGGTTGCGGCTATGGGCGAGGGAAGGTGCCGTGAAACTCTGACGTGTTCATCCGACCAATAGAAATACAGGACTTTGCCGGAACATTTCGAGCGCATGCCGGTTCGAGAGAAGATCGCCCTCCCTCCAGCGATCCGGGGTCCCATCAAGGCCCATGAGGGCCCGTTGCCGCATGCAGCATCGGGCCCTTCTTCGTCTGCGGATATTCGGTTGCGGCGAATCTCGCGAAACCGGGCGCGGCGGGAACAAGCGGGATGTCTTCCGGGTTCTTTCGAGAGAGGAAACCGTCGACAGGAGGCCGCATGAGCGAGGCTATGACGACCTCAAATCACGAAGTGATCCGAGCATGGATCGAGGCGCGCGAGGGCAGGCCAGCCATCGTCGCGGCGCCGGGGAAGGCCGCGATGCTGCGGGTCGATTTCGGCGGAGGCGATGAAGATCTGAAGCCGATCGAATGGGAAGATTTCTTCAAAGTGCTGGACGACGACAACTTGATGTTCGTTCACCAGGACATGACCTCGGAGGGCAGCACCAGCCGCTTCAACAAATTCGTCCCGCGAGAGTAGCGATCCGGGAAGTGACGGGCTTCGACAATTACTGAACTCCCGGCATTTTGCTGGCGTCCTGGAGATTCTTCGTGATGCCGGCGGCTGGCGAGGTATCCTGCGGCGCATTCCCGCCTTGGTTTTGTTCTGGTGTGCGTTTGACGGGCGCTGTTTGCCAGCCGGTGCCGACATAGACGAAGGCCGAGTAACAGAGCGCCATGACTATAATCAGCAGCAGCAGCGGCAAAAGCACCCGTTTCATGCCGAACTCCTGACGGGCTTTGCTGTTGCACCGCAGGCACCGACGACGCTCATGCTTCCCGCCGTCGCGCAGCCTCGCGCTCGACATCTTCAGCCGAATAATCGCCAGCAGCCGGGTCGAACGCTGCCCATCCGCCCGCCTGGTATTCACTACGGCGGTCGGCGATGTTGACTGACGCGGAGCTGCGGAGAACTTCCCGGGCTTCCGAGGCGAGGTCGTCCTCGACGCGAGCCGTCACCAGCGTGCCGCCGCGGCGGACGCCTTCGGCATAGACATGCGCGTCTTCCTCCGGCACGCCCGCATCCGTCAGGCTGCCGATGATGCCGCCGGCGGTGCCGCCCACAATCGCTCCGGCGACGGCGCCCGCGGCTGTTGCCGCCAGCCAGCCCGCCGCGACCACCGGCCCGACTCCCGGTATCGCCATGGCGCCCAGGCCTGTTGCCAGGCCGCCAGCGCCACCCACGACCGCGCCGATGCCGGCGCCGCTTGCGGCATCCTCGGAGGCTGGGGAATGCGTGTTCTGGTACCAGCCGCGGGCATTGTTGGCCATGATGCTGATGTCGGATGACGGGACGCCGATGGACTCCAGCGCGCCCACGGCGTCAGCGGCGTCGTCATACTCGTCAAACAGAGCGGTGATCGTTTGCATGTCGGTTCTCCTGTTTATTGTTGGCTGGCAAAGACGTTGCCCTGATAGTCGAGCGCAACGGCGGTGCCCTTGCCGTCCTTCGTCGCCTGACCGCGCCAGATGCCCTGTTCGTCCTTGGCGAGCGCCGAGACGTCCCCGTAGCCGGCATCCTCGATGCGCTTCTTCGCCTGCGCTTCGGTGAAGCTGTTCGCGCCGGGGACAGGAGCGGATGGTTTGGGCGTCGATGCCGATTTAACCGCCGGCATGCCCGCGCTGCCGCCGGCGATCTTCTCGATCATGTCCTGATGCATCTTCAGCGTCGGCAGCGTCTCCGCCGCGAAAGATTTGAGGGCGGGATTGTCTCCATCCTTGGCGTACGCCTCGAACAGGCCGACTGCGTCTGCATGCGCTTTGCGCTGCATCTCTACGTAAGGCTGGTCCAGTGAGGCCGTCGTGCTCTGCAATCGTTCCAGATCGCTCTTATGCTTGGCATCGGATTGCGCCGGTACCTGCAACTTCTGCTCGCCGGCGATCTTCTGCAGCTTGGCGTTCGCCGCGCCGTGATCGGTGATCATCCGCTTGGCGAAATTCTTGATCTGCTGATCCTTCGCGTTGTCCTGCGCGATTTTGCTCGAATCCACTTCGAACATCCCGCCGATGGCTGCCTTGTTGACGAAGGTCTGCGCGTCGTCGGCCGCGAAGGCCGGAAAGGCAAGCATCAACGCAGCGGCCGCCGATGGGATAAAGAATGTCCGCGTGCTCATGGGGCAAGGCTCCTTTGGTCTTGGTGGCACCGAACAACCGTTCTTGCCCTTTGTTCCCCAGGCGCCTCATTCCAGGCTCTGAAAATAGCCCGGCCGCGGCCGGGCGGATCGTGAGTTGGATCCGTTTGGTGTCGAAGTGGCTTGGACGGCAAGTTAGATGCTTCAGCCAACCCGTTGGGCTCTGCCTCCGCGAGCTGGAGGGCGCGGCGTGGGTTTGTACCCTCCATGATCTCGCGCCTTCTCGAACGCGAACGGTGCGCGGCCATGGCCAAGGCGCACGCGAGGGAATTCGAACGCATCAAGATGTATCGTTCGCACGCGCAATACGCGTCTTAGCCTGTCGCATCAAAGAGTCCAGCCCGACGCGGGATTTCGACACGCGAACTGCTTCTCGCGATTTCGAACGCGCCGCGATTTGAAGGCAAAATACTTTGGCAGCGCTCTCACCGATCTCGGAGAAAGCCGTCCATATCTCCGTAAACATGCAGCAGATGTCACGCCGCTGGGGCCTTGGGCGGTCGAATGGCTGCCTGCCACAAGTTCACAGGCTGGTGCGCAAGCGACCGGAAGCCACGATCTTCACCAGGTTCATCCCGGCGTTGAATCCGGGCAAAGGCCATGGTCAGTGGAATATGAGCCTCTGGCGGAGATGACGATCGCAAGGGCCGGCAAGGAGATGGTCGAACTTCTGCCCGAGCTTGCCATCCACATCCCGCCGGCGTGCCTGTTCGATAAACCGATCTATTCACCGTGGCTGAGCGGCGAACTTGCTCGCGTGCTTCAGTCCGAAGGCGTCGAGGAGGTCATCGTCAGCGGCGGCGAGGCCGACATGTGCGTTCTGGCGACCTTGCTCGGCTCTGTCGATCTCGACTATCGAACGATCTTGGCGGAGGACGCCATTTGCAGCACGTCCGATGAAGCCTATGAAAACATCCTGAAGCTCTTCACCAAGCGCTACTCCCACCATGTCGAGGTGGCGCCGGTAGACGCTATTCTTGGATACTGGCATTAGCCGCCTTGAGCGATGTTGGTACGGCCATTTTGACTGTCCTGATTGCTGAGTTCTCCGGGAATATCTAGGCAAAACCTCAGTTCGACCGGCGATGGCGCATGTCGCGTCCCCATGCGCCATCTCAGGCCTCAATTGTCTGATCGAGGCCCGCCCGTTCCCCCTTGCGGGCGGGCTTTGCCCGCTGAAGCCCCCAGCTTTGGATCAAGTCGGCGCTTCATCCGTCGAAAGGAACGAAAGCCAAATCCGGGAATTAGGTACAAGCATCTGAACATGATTTCCAGGAGGAAGAAATGGGACGAGGTATTCTGCTCTGGCTGCTCGGCGTTCCAATCCCGATCATCATTCTTTTGATGCTTTTCGCGCGTTAGGAGCCCGACGATGACCAATGCATTTTCCGGGGTCGATGAACCGGCCGCAATCGAAACGTCGAGCTCCGCGGTCAGTTGGGGTCCCATTGTGGCCGGCGCTTTTGCGGCCTCAACCCTTACAGTCGTCCTGATGCTCGTAGGGTCCGGGCTTGGCCTGACCATGATGTCGCCCTGGGGCAGCGCCTCCCTGACGACATTTGCGGTCTCGACCGCGATCTGGCTTGTCATCGTGCAATGGCTCTCATCCGCGCTGGGAGGCTATATTGCCGGGCGGCTTCGCACCAAATGGGTCAACGTCCACACCGACGAGGTGTATTTCCGTGATACGGCGCATGGCTTCCTCGCTTGGGCCTTGGCTACCTTGCTGGTGGCGACCGTCCTTGGTTCGGCGATCTCGGGGATTGTCGGCGCAGGCACCCAGGCCGCGACCGGCTTGTTGAGCGGCGCCGCCACCGGCGCGGCTTCGCGGGCCTCGGCGCAGTCGCCATCCGCCAATGACTTGGCCGGATACTTCGTCGACTCGTTGTTCCGGCCGGCCGACAACGCAGCCGCTGCCGCGCCTCCCGCGGCTGGCGCGCCCCAGAACAACGCGGACATCACGGCCCAGGCATCACGCATACTGGCGGTCGGCGCCGCGAACGGGGAAATGAGCGCGGACGACAAGGCTTATCTCGCCCGCCTGGTAGCGTCGCGCACGGGTCTTCCACAGGCTGATGCGCTGAAGCGGGTCGACGACGTCTTGGCGCGGATCGAGGATGCCAAGAACAAGGCCAAGACGGCCGCCGATAAGGCTCGCAAGGCAAGCGCCACGACCGCGCTGATCGGAGCTTTGTCTCTGGTAATCGGCGCCTTCATCGCGGCCGTCGCCGGAGTGCTTGGTGGCCGCCAGAGAGATGAGGACGAGGCCCGCTTTTTGCGAAACGGCTGACGGATATCGCCGGGCCTGGAGCATTCCAGGAAAGTGTGAGCGGCTTTCCTCTCGGAATTGTTTTGAAACAAAGAATAGAAGGGCAATTCAGCCGCCGCCCGTGGTGCTACTGGCTGCCGATGGCCTCAAGCGGGATGACAGCCATGAAATTGAGACCGCTCGGAGCGATCCGCAAATCCACCGTCGCTCCGAGCTCGTAAGGCAAGGTGTGCTCCAGCACCTCCAGGCCGAAGCCGCGCCGCTCAGCGGGGCTGAAATCATGGGGACTGCTTTCTGTCCATGTGAAGCGGAGCGTGTCTTCTTCCAGCTGCCATTCGATGTCGATGCGGCCCGCGCGACTTGAAAGTGCTCCGTACTTCAGGGCATTCGTCGCCAGCTCGTGAATGGCCAGCCCCATTGTCTCGGCGGCCTTGGGCGCCAGAGCCACGGACGGGCCTTTGATCATCAGGTTCTCGTCTTCCCGGCCACCTGCGGCGCGCAATTCTTCCGCGACGATCGACGCCAGATTGATGCCGATGGACGGGCGCCGCGTGATGGCTGCCTGCACACGGGCGAAAGCGTTGATGCGACCCTCCAGATGAGCCGCCGCCTCGTCCAGCGATTCGCTCTTTTCCATCGTACGCCGCACGATCGAACGGATGACCGCCAGCGTGTTGCGCGCATGATGCTGCAATTCAGCGAAGCGCGCCTGCTGCCGTTCCTCGGCTTCCCGCTGACGCGTGATGTCCTGGCCGACGCCACCGATATGGGCGACCTTTCCCGCTTCATCGCGCATCGGAAAATCGGCATCGCGCAGCCAGCGTATCTCGTTGTCGGCTGGCCGGCATATGCGGTATTCGAAGGTCGCGCGTTCGCCCTCGCGAATGCGCTCGATCTGGCCCAGCACATACTCGCGATCTTCGGGCACGATAAGCTCGATCCAGGTGGCGAAGTGGTTGCCGGCCAAGGCCTGTTCACGGCTCATCCCGTAAATGGGATCGAAAGCGGGCGTCAGGTATTCCCACTGCAGCGTCTCGGCGTTGCGGATCCACAATACGTCCGAGGCGGCCTCTCCGAAATCCTGCAGGTTCTCCTCGCCGTCACGCAGTCGGGCCTCGGCAGGCGCATGCTCGCGCATGGCCGCGTTGACATTGGCCAGACCGCGTTCAAGCGGCTTGTTGGGCGGGCCCTTGGACATCACTCCTCATTAGCATCGAGATGCCTGCCTTCGCGATCGAGATGCAAATAGTTGGGATTGAAAAGCGCGACGTCCTGCAATGCCTGGAGATTGGGAATGGTGAGCGTCCTGTCCTTCAGCACAATGAGGTTCGAAGCGCGCAACTCCTGCAGCGTACGATTGACGTGAACCGTCGACAGACCCAGCGTCTCGCCCAACTCCGTCTGCGTCAACGGGAATTCGCAACTGCTATTGCTTGTGCAGCCGGCAGCCTCCAGCCGGATGAACAACTCGCATAACAGATGCGCCATCCGCTCGAGCGCATCGCGCTGGCCGAGGTTGACCGTCCACTCGCGCTGGATGGCCGCCGCGACGAGCAATTCCCACCACAGTGCCTGAGTGATGCGCGGGTGCCGGATCATCATCTCGTCGAAAGCGGCGCGTGAAATTTCCGAGACTACGACCGGCGTGATGGCACCGATCGAGTGGTCCATTTCCTTGAGGATGAAGACGTTGAGATCGCACAGATCGCCGGGGAGGAAAAACGCAATGATCTGCCGGCGTCCGTCTTCGAGGGTCTTATAGCGGTAGGCCCAGCCCTCGTTGATCAGATTGATGAATTCAGGTTTCTCGCCTTCATGGATAATGTCTTCTCGGGCGGAGAAGCGCCGGACGCGTTGCGCCGCGATTTTGACCAGCATCTCCTTGTCGGCATGCGAAAGCCGCGTGAATTTCTCGAGCTTGCGGATCAGAGGTCGCCTCATCCTTATCCTCTTGTCCCGTGGTACACAGAATGATCCGCCGGCGACCTTACCTATGTTAATGTCCAGCATGGGCGCGGCGACTCGCCGTCGGGGGAGGCAGGCCAATGGATTAGAAGGTCGCCGGTGCTCGCGTGCTCGAGATGGAAGACAAGTATTTTTCTGGGCCAGGATATCACCAAAGCGCTCGCTGCGCTCGGTCTGGCTGTCATCGGTCCTGTCGCGACCAACTATGAAGCGATGGAAGCCTGTCATGATCGCGTCGACGCCGCCGTCCTCCCTCTGGACCTCGCCACCGTCGACTTTGCCGGCGGCTGCCGCTGGTTTTCGCCACCGGCTACGACGCGAAAGTCGCAGACCTGAGAAGCCTTACGATCCTATGGAACTGGCGCGTCACATACCGGAAATGACACGCCAGCCATTGCCGGCACCGCTGAAGGTTCGTCGCCGGATCAGTTGCCCATCAAGTCGAAGCTCACGACATGGCCGTGCTTTACGGCCGATCGCGCGATCATGTTGCTCAATTGCGGGCTCTCGACCGAGCAATCCGGCATGACCGTCAAGATGGCACGCGTGGCCGCGGCCACGGACACCGGCGAGCGGTTCGAGGAACGCGTTTCCATGTAATGTTCGATGAGTTCGTTGAGCCGCACAGGATGATATTTGATCACGCCGCAACCTCCCTTAGCCGCGCTTTTGCTGTCTTGCAGTTGATAATTGCGCCCGGCCTCGCGGCCACGCATTAACCCATGAGAGGAAGGCGGAAATTCTTTGGAAGCTTCGGCGCGGCAAGGGTCCGATCAGGAGAAAGGGCCCGCCTCGCCTTGGGGGTAGAGTTAGGCGGGCCCTCCGGCTCTCTTTGGCTGCCGCCGTTTTGTCAAGCCAGGGCTGAGATTTATCCGAACCGGGAAAGAGTCGCTTTAACCTGCGTTATGTCGGGCACCGGCGCCGAGCGCAGATATCTTCAGCGTCACCGGCGGACCCGGTCGAAATGGCGCCCGGGATCGCCCGCGATGCGTCCAGCCGAACAATAAGAAGGATAAAATGATCTCCGCTCCCAACGGCTCTGGTTTTTGCGATATCACGGCTGTAGCGCGTGAGCTCTCGCTGTCCGATCTGGCGGTGCCGATCGAGGACATCGTCCGGTCGTTTTACGAAAATCTCCACGAGGGCGAACCCTGCCCCCCGGCGTTGATCGAGGCCCTCAAGCAGGCGTTGCAGAACCCGGCACGCGAGGAAACAGACGCAAATGGTATCTGAAGATGCGCTGCCATTGAGATTTCGCGACGCTGAGCCATATTCCTTTCCGCTCCGACATGCGTCGACCAGTAATATCGTCATGCCAATATTGGAGCGGGAGGCTGGATTGCGGAAAGATGGCAAAGGGAGTCATCCGCCGCGTCAATTTGGCGGTCGCCGGGGGCAGCAAGAAGCGCTCCTAAGGGTGACACGGTGTTTGGAGGAGCACTGGCTGTGATGGGAGGATCTGATCTCGGCGGCCGCACTGTGCTGGTCGTGGAGGACGAATATTACATCGCCCTCGAGGCGGCGCGCGCGTTGCGCTGCGCCGGCGCCGAGGTCATCGGGCCATGTCCATCCGATCGGGCTGCAAGGGCTGAACTCGAAGAGCGGCGCCCCCATGCGGTTCTACTCGATATCAACCTCGGGCCCGGGCCGTCATTCAGCCTGGCCGATTCCCTCAAGGATATCCGTATCCCGTTCGTTTTCATCACCGGCTACGATAAGGAGGTGATCCCCGACCGGTTCGACGACATCGAGCGGCTGCAGAAGCCGGTGCAGCTCCGGCAAATCGTCGGCGCCATTTCCAAGGCGCTGGGAGACGCTCAAACGCAATAGCAGCCTGTTGCCGTTTTGCATGGCTGCCTAAGGTCGACAGCGGCTTTGGAGGGACGGCGACGGGTGCGCGCCTAGCGCTACCATGCGGGATTTACAAAGCGGGTTCGTGAGCGGCAACGCGGGTGTCTGCCACTCTCATCGCCAGAGCTGTGACGAATGCAGCGGCGCCTGCATCGCAACCATGCCTGGATGGTGCGTTGGAGCTGATGATCGCCTTGGCAGAGCGATTTTTTGTCGACGGGCGTCCTGGTGCTGTTGGCTATCTGGCTGAGAGAGCGCGGCTCCCCCGAGAGCAAGCCAGTACATGCGCCACATGCGAAGCGGGTCACTGACAGCCGGGGCACCACCGTTCGCCGTGATCGCCATTCTGTCTGATGACCACGGGCTCATCGACTGAATGGAACATGCGGCTTGCTTCGCTGTTCGGCGCTATGGATGAATTGCGCTCGCATAGCATTCAATTGTACCTGGAAGACCTTCTCCGGACACGCAGGCGCGCGGAGCGTCTGATGGCTGAAACCGGCTCGGCCATTGCCCAGGCCCAAATTCTGCTGCAGCAATCCCGCGTGCTGCTGGACAGGATCGAGAGAGACAGAAGCCTTTATCCGCTCTGGCGAAATGCTCAAGGCGCCGGGAGAGGGGCTCGCAGGCGAAAATAGCGGCCGACCTTAAGTCTAGTCGCCAAGGAAAATCCTTGCGTCTTTTGCGGCGGCGATGAAGGCCTGGCGTGCCACGCGTGGAGGCTTCCCGTCCCGCAACACCGACAAACATGCCCTGATTGCATGATGTCGCGCGCTGGAGTCCGGTTGCGGCCAAATATGCAGAAGGATGTCGGCCGCATCCAGCACAGTGACCACCACCCGATCACGATCGACCCTGCCGGGCTGCACGATAACCGGTTTGCGAAAACGTTTGATGCGTTCTGTGCGCATGATCGTTTTGCCGCTGACGATTTCGCACAAAAAGAAGCGCGTAATTGCCGTCGCAATCAACAACCTATGTTAACGCAGTGCCGTCATTCATGGGGCAATGTTGATTTGGCCTTTGTGCCCTCACCTAGGCTGGGCCCGGCCCCGCAATCCTGTGTCACGGACAACATCGCGGGCCGGGCTTTGCCGGGTCCTCCCGGATGAAACGCCGATCCTCGTAGCGGTCGAGCAATCCGGATTGGATCGGATCGGCAAGGCTGCGAGACTTCATGTAGACATGTGCCAGCGTGCTTGACCCGTCCGCGACAGGATCGATCTCGATCAGAATGCGAAAGTTCCCCGGTTTGCCGATTGACTCAATGCTATCGAGCTTCGCCAGAACGCATCCATCGACGATATAAAGCTCGCCGCTGACATGAAGGCCGCTCCCGGGCTCATTGAACATCATCGGGGCGAAGCGTGGCCCTGCGATCAGCATCGGATATCGCTGTTTGGTACGGCACGGGCCGATAAATCGCGCGCCCGACAGGCCTTCATCGTGGAGCGGAAAGCCTCTTTTCAAAGTGCCGAACACGAACACGTTCTCGGCCAATGGTCGGCTGGACATCTCAATCGACGGGCTTTGACCGGCGGCGAAGCCTGTCGCGTTGGTCGAGATGCACCCGTTGGTTGTCTCCAGCAAGTAGCGAACGCGGCCCAACGGCCGCCGCCCATTCTCGCAGGTACTCGCGTGACGCTGCTTTGTTCATAGCATCGATTCGCCATGGTTGCGGCGGCTCCGGACGGTTCCAGAGCCTCACAATCCGCCGCCGGATCGTCGGCGGCGGCAGTACCTGAACTTAGAAGTCATGGCTATGTTCCGCGACGACCGCGGCGCAGTTCATTCCTTCACGTAGGCGCCGGACTGACGACCACTCCTCGGCGCCTTGGCGTCCTTGGAATGCTCCGCGACAGAGGGACCGGCCCCTGAACTCTTTTGCGTAGCCGGGCTGGGGGTGGTCTGGCGCGGCGGATTGCGGCCCTCCGACTGATGGGTCCTGTCCTCGACCTCGCCCTGTCGTCTGGTGAGACCCATGCCTTCGCGAGGCTTTTCATTCTCGGCAGCTTCCTGCGAAAATTGGTCGGCAGGATCCGGATCGCGATTAGCGGGATATTTTGTGGCGCCCGTCTCGCGGCGGTTCTGATTGTTCATGGCTGATCTCCATTTCCCATGGAGAGGTAACAATGGCGCGAAGGCGACGTTCCCGATCCAGCACGATACATGGCACCCAAGTTTTGACCGGACGGAACAAACGTGCAGGCAATCAACTAGGCGCGGGCAGCGCTACCGGAGGTGCGAAAGGAGGCTCGTCATGGACGGGGAAGACCGCATCAGGCAACGCGCCCATGAAATCTGGGAGCGTGATGGTCGCCCCGAGGGCCGCCAGCAGGAACACTGGGATCAAGCCGTCCAGGAGATCGAGCCGGAAGGTTCGGAAGTCGAGCGCGGCCCGGTGGCGCCCGATCCCGCAGTTGGCGTCGTCTCCGACCCTGCCGCCAACAGGCCGGGCGGCTGAAGCACCTCGGCCTGCGGATGCGTCGTATCCTAATTGCACCTGGCATTCTGGTGATCGTTCTGGTCGCGCTATGGGTCTGGTTGGACCAAAACGGCGGACGCCCGCGCGGTGGCGCCCAGCAGCCATCGCCGCACGCTATCGACCAGAATGGCCGAGAGGATAGCTAACCTCACCGCGTCGCGGTGTCGCCGGGCTCATGCCGTCTGGCCTTGGCAGGCACCAGCCGGCCTGAGTTGGCGCGCAAACCTCTGAAGAACTCCTCCACATAGGGCAGCAGTTCGAACAGCACGATGACGATCATCACGGCGGCAATATATGTCACCGGCAGTTGCTGTTCTTTCCAGGTTAGATCGAGGCGAGCCTTTTCCGTTCCGGCGCCGAACAGAGCCAGGAATTGGTCCCAATGCAGCGCCACCACGATGACCAGACCCATCAGCGGGATCATTTCCAGGAAGCTGTGCACATGCTGCTCGATCGGGCTCACCGTGCGCGCGGTGGTCGCATAGCGAACGTCCCACAGCGCCGTCGCTTCGTGGACGAAGAAGGTGACGATCATCACGGCGATCACCAAGGCATTCACCTCCAGGAACATTGCCGCAAGCAGCGGGATTCCAACCTCGGCGAACATCAGCAAATGAATGAGCGATTCCTTCGCACCGGTCGTCGATTCGATGTGGGTGGCGCGATGGCAGAGCCAGTCGGCAAAGCCCGCAATCAGCCAGACCGGCAAGACGAAATACATTAGGATGAGCACCATCGGATCAGCTAGCACCGCGTGTCTCCCTGTTCTCCGCGTCGCGCTCGAGCTTGCAGCCTCGCGATCGAGCACGTTCGGCTCGTTGCCGTATTTCAGCATCAGCGCCAACACCACCCCGCTTGGGATTCTCGCTCTTTCCGGAAGGTCGCGGACGCATTCGGCATTTCGACCCCGTTGTCGTCCCTGGGAGCTTCGCCGTGCGACGTCATAGTCATGGTTCCCGGCCGACCTCACGCCGAACCGCAGGCCGGCGGAATGGTTCCATGCCTGTCGGATCCCGATCGAAGCGCGCGCAGTGAACGGCTGGAACGGTTCACACGTCGCCGCGTTCTACCAATTGGGTTCCCTGCGATCTCGTGGATATACGCGCCGGGTATCGACCCGGCATGCCCCGCGACTGAGGTCTCACCACAATGAGAATATGAACTAAGGAGCTTCGTGTGCGAAACC
The DNA here is from genome assembly GCF_006439555.1 of Mesorhizobium sp. B3-1-6. Lineage (NCBI taxonomy): Bacteria > Pseudomonadati > Pseudomonadota > Alphaproteobacteria > Hyphomicrobiales > Phyllobacteriaceae > Mesorhizobium > Mesorhizobium sp. B3-1-6. The sequence goes on from NZ_VFTM01000025.1 coordinate 50,354, forward strand.
TCAGGGGACTTCACCTCTTGATCGCGGAAGACGAGTGGCTGGTGGCCAGCGATCTGGCGACTTTCTTCGCTGACATGGGCGCTATCATCCTCGGACCGGCAGCGACAGTGGAGCAGGCCGGGCGACATGCAAAGGCGGCGGACGCAGCGATTCTGGATATCAATCTGCATGGCCGCCACGTTTTCCCGGTAGCGGATGAATTGATGCGGCGCAACGTGCCTTTCGTCTTCTTCAGCGGGTATGACGAGATCGCCATCCCCGAGCGTTTGCGTTTCGCGAGCAGCCTGAGCAAGTCGTCAAACCGTGCTGTCGTGGTCGATGCGCTGTTCCAGCCGGAGCCCTCTGCAGAGCCATTGACCTTCGCGCAGCCGGCGACCGCGGCGGAGGACGTCGTAGCGCTGCTCCCCAAACTCCGGCTCACCGCGCGTCTGCTGCTGGACGATGCCGGCGCTTCCGACCGCCTTGTCGAGCACACTTTGGAACAGGCGCTTGAAGATATCGACAAAAGGCCCGAAGGGTCGTCGATCGCCGACTGGCTGAACACCATCATGCGCAGGATGGCGCGGCTGCGCGGAGCTTGTCTGCTGCACTGATCTCAGACAGCCGAGCCGCCGGCGACCTGCGTTCGCCGGGCGACCAGCATTCTCAATGCGTCAGGCGGCTTCTGAGCCAGCCGAGAATCCGGTTGCCTTTTATGATCCGGCGGACCCGCGCGGCAGCCCAGCTGGCTTGCATCGTCGCGCCGGCATGGCAGCTGCACACGACGTCATGCAATTGCCAATCGGACAATTCGAAAAAGCGCTTCGCCTCGCCGTAGGTGTCGGACTGCAAGCCGGCCGCGCGCAGCAACGGATCATCGAACGCAACCGCGAGCGGCGATCCGTCCGCGCGCACGCGTTCGCGAACCTCGGGATCGACATATTCGGTGCCCGTTAGCGCGGACAGGCACCGAAGGGGATTGCGGTCCAGCAGTTCCGCCCACCGCTCGATCCGCTGCGTTCTCGTTGCAAGCGGAATCAATCCAAGCCGGTCGACGACTGCCACCGATTGAAGTTCATATGAGGTCTGATGCTTCATTGCTGTCTCCTGTGGTTTGAGGCCGATATCTGCACTGCGCGGCAGACCTGCCGGGCCGGAAGCCCGCGCCTGCGAGGGACAGGCGCGGGCCGATCAGGGTGTTGCCCACCGATCTTCGACAAACGCCTGGCGTGGCGTCTGAAGCGAACCCGAACTGCCAGTCCTCCGCTATGTTCCAGCCATCCTCGCGATGATGAGCCTGGGCCGGCAGCGAATGGAACTTCGTGCAGATTGCATGGTTGAACATCTGACCAGTCGTTTGAACCGCTGAACCGCGGTGGCGCCATCACTGCATCGAAGCGGTTCTCAGCCAAGCTTGGAGGCTTGTTGGCGAATGGCCCGTTCCAAAGGCCCATCGAACAACCACAATATCATCGTCATCGGGGCGTCGGCCGGCGGGATCGAGCCGCTGAAGCGGATTGTCAACGACCTGCCCGCCGATCTGCCGGCCGCCACGTTCGTCGTGGTGCATATCGGCCAGGTCAGCTACCTGCCGGAGATCCTAGACCGCGCGGGCACGCTCGAAACGCAGCCGGCCAGGAACGGTGAAGAGTTCAGGACTGGCTGCATCTATGTGGCGCCACCCGGCTTCCACCTTCTCCTTCACGATGGCCATATGATGCTGCGGCGCGGCCCGCGCGAGAACCTTGCCCGGCCGGCCATCGACCCCTTGTTCCGCTCGGCGGCGCTGAGCTACGGTGCGAGTGTCATCGGGGTTCTGCTTTCGGGTTCGCTTTCCGACGGCACCGCCGGGTTAAGGGCCATCAAGTCCGTCGGCGGGCTGGCTGTCGTCCAGCACCCCAAGGACACGCTGGTGCCGGGGATGATTGAAAGCGCGCTGCGCTATGTCGACGTCGACCACTGCCTGCCCGCTGCCGAGCTCGGCCCTTTGCTGGCAAAGCTTGCGGTCGAGCCGCCCGGAGAATCCTTTCCTCCCCCGCCTGTGGTTAGATTGGAAGCGGCCATTGCCGCGCAGGAGCATTCGACGATGCAAGAAGCGGATCGACTTGGCGAATTGTCAGTGTTTACATGCCCGGAATGTCACGGGCCGTTGTGGGAGATCGAAGACGGTGACATGCTGCGCTATCGGTGTCATACCGGGCATGCCTTCACCACCGACGCGGTGATGGAGGTGCAGGCGGTGGAGGCCGACGATATCCTGTGGAGCCTGCTCCGCTCGCATCAGCAGCGGGCGGCGTTTGCCAAGCGAATGGCAGAGCGGGAGCGGGCGAAGCTCCGCTCCGAACTCGCCGCCGAAATGGGCAGGCGGGCGAAGGAATATGAGGCGGATGCCGCTGTGATCGAACGCATCCTCGAAAGCAGGCGGGTTCAGGTAAGGGGCAATGGCGAAGTCAGCGCGGAAGGCAAGTACTCACAAGGCAAGGGTTAGTTCGCGCGACGATGAAAAACAGCCGGCGTCCTTCCCCATTGTCGGCATCGGCGCATCGGCGGGTGGGATCGCGGCATTGCGGAGCTTTTTTCCCGAGGTGCCCGCCGACAGCGGCTTCGCCTACGTGGTCATCCAGCATCTCGACGCCGAGCATGAAAGTGCACTTGCCAGCATCCTCCAGCGCTCAACCGCGATCGCAACGCAAACAGTTGCCGAAAGCGTAGAGATCAAAGCCGATAACATCTATGTGATCCCGCCAGGTGTTTCGGTGAGGATTGAAGAGCGGCGCTTTCACTTGGTCAAGATCGCGGCCGAGCGCGACAAACGGGCGCCGATCGATGATTTCTTCACCTCGCTTGCGCAGGAGCAGGCCGAGAACGCCGCCGCAATCATTCTTTCCGGAACCGGCAGCGACGGCACCGTCGGCCTGAGGGCTATCAAGGAGCGCGGCGGACTGACCCTTGCGCAGGAGAGCGCCGAATATGACGGGATGATGCGCAGCGCCGTCCAGAGCGGCCTGGTCGACATGGTGCTTCCCGCGGAGGAGATGGCCGGCAAGCTGGTCAGCTATTTCACTCACGCGAGCCGCACCGAAACCGAGCGGGATCGACGCAAGCGCGAAGTGACCGAACAGCTTTCGCGCATCGTCGCCCTGCTTCGCTCGCGCACAGGCCATGATTTCAGCGGCTATAAGGACAACACCATTTTGCGGCGCATCCAGCGCCGCATGCAGGTGCTGCAGATCGACGATCCTACCGTCTTCTATGAGCGGCTACGCGAGGACCCGCAGCAGGTCGATCTTTTGTTCCAGGACCTGTTGATCGGCGTCACCAGCTTCTTCCGGGACCCGCAGGCTTTCGAAGCTCTCGAACGTGTGGTCATTCCCCGGCTGCTCGAGAGCCGCAAGCCTGGCGAGACGATCAGGGTATGGGTGCCGGGCTGCGCCACCGGCGAGGAAGCCTATTCGATCGCCATGCTCTTGAAGGAAAACGCGCCGCGCGGCGCCGCCTCGCCCAACTTACAGATCTTCGCCACCGACATCGACGAGCGCGCGCTGGAAGTGGCGCGCGCCGGTCGCTACTCGGCGACGATCGCGCCGGACGTTGCGCCGAAGCGGCTGAAGGAGTTCTTCTCGCGCGAGGACGGTACGTACCGCATTTCCGCCGACTTGCGGGAGATCTGCCTTTTTTCGGCGCACAATCTCTTGCGAGATCCGCCCTTTTCCAAGCTCGACCTGATCGCGTGCCGCAACCTTTTGATCTATATGGGCCCGGAACTGCAGGAAAAGATCGTCCCGATCTTTCACTACGCATTGCGCAACAACGGCTATCTCCTTCTCGGTTCCTCGGAGAACGTCACGCGCCATCCACAGCTGTTCTCGACGGTAGATAAGACAAACCGCATCTTCCAGAGGCGCAACGGGGCCACCACACATCGGTTGCCGGAATTCCCGCTCGCTGCCGCGGCGAGATCGACGGATCCAAGTGCGCGCCGGCGGGCAACGACCGAAACCCTGCAGGAAATCGCGGAGCGTTTGCTCGTCGAGCGCTATTCGCCGGCATATGTGATCGTGAATGCTGCCGGCGAAATGATGCACAGCTCAGGCGGCACGGGCAAATATCTGGAGCTCGCTTCCGGCGCCCCCAGCCACAGCGTCTTTTCCATGGCGCGTCGCGGGTTGCGCATGGATCTGAGGGCCGCGCTCCACAAGGCCGTAAGCACCGGACAGGTGGCAGTCCAGAATAAGATCAGCATCGGCACCAATGGCGGGCGTCAGACGATCAGCCTGGCTGTACAGCCGCTGCCGGGCGATGGTTCTTCCGACCCCCTCTATATGCTGGTCTTCCGGGATGTCGGCGGGATCAAGCCTGAAGCCGAGGACGACGCCATCCACATAACCGACGATGTTGAAAGCGCCAATGTCAGCCAGCTCGAAAGGGAGCTGAGGGAAACCAAGGAGCGTCTGCAGATCACGACGGAGGAACTCGAATCCTCCAACGAGGAGCTGAAATCCTCGAACGAGGAGCTTTCCTCGATCAACGAGGAGTTGCAGTCGTCCAACGAGGAACTGGAGACCTCGAAAGAGGAGCTCCAGTCGATCAACGAGGAGTTGCACACCGTCAATGCCGAGCTCAGTCTGCGCGTCGACGAGCTCACCCGCGCCAACAACGATGTGGCGAACCTGCTCGAAAGCACGCAGATCGCCACCGTCTTCCTCGACCGCGACCTCTGCATCAAGAACTTCACACCGACCGCGCGCGACCTGTTCCGGCTGGTGGAAAGCGATGTCGGACGGCCGCTGGCGCATGTCCGTCCACGCTTCCCGGCCGACGGCCTGCAGGCCGACATGGAACAGGTGCTGCAAAGGCTTGGCACGATCGAGCGGCAGATCGAGGGCATAGACAACGGCAAGAGCTATATCATGAGGGTGCTGCCCTACCGGACAGTCGACAACATCATAGCGGGCGTCGTCGTCACCTTCGTCGACATTACCCAGATCACGCAGGCCGAGAAAACGATCGGCGCACTCTCGCACGACCTGCGCAACCGCGTCGAAAGCCTCGGAACCCTGCTCGACCTCGTGCCGATCGGCATCTTCATCGCCGAGGATGACGCTGGCGTGCAGATCCGCGCCAACCGGCGCGCGGCGGAGCTGTTGGGTCGGCCCGCTGCCGGCACCAAGCTGATATCCGTGCCCGCAATCCTGCCGCTGACGCTCAATGGAACCAAGGTAGGCACCGACGACCAGCCACTGCTCAAGACAATGCGCACCGGCAGGGCAATTCCCGGCTATGAAGCGAGGGTCCAGCATGAAGACGGCACCGCAATCGACGTCATGATGTCGGCCAACCCGCTGTTCGACGAAAAGGGCAAGGTCCGCGGCGCCATCGCGGCGCTGGTCGACATATCCAGCCACAAGGAGGCCGAGCGCAGCCAGGAAAGGCTGCTGCACGAATTGCAGCACCGCGTGAAGAATATCCTGGCCACGATCACCGCGCTGACATCTCGCATGGTTCGCACATCCAGTTCGATGGGCGATTTTTCCACGTCCTTCCAGCAGCGGCTGCAGGCAATGGGTCGAACGCACGACGTGCTGTCTTCCTACAACTGGACAGATGCCGATCTCGAGCAGTTGCTGCGGGCAGTGCTGTCGCCTTACAGCAGCAAGCTGCGCCAGAATATCATCATCCTGGGAAGCCCTTTGCAGCTTGGCGCGAGCGCGGCCGCGACACTCGGCATGGTGTTCTTCGAGCTTGCCAGCAATGCCGCGAAATACGGGGCCCTATCGACAGAGGACGGTCGCGTCGAAGTAGCCTGGAACACCGACAAACCGGGCATTCTGTCGATCCGCTGGAGGGAAATCGACGGACCTGTCGTCGAAGAGCCGCCAAGGCGGAATTTCGGAACGAGCTTCATCCAGCAGAGTTTGGAGTACGAGCTGGGAGGGAAGGTCGATCTGAGGTTCGAACGCTCCGGGCTTGAATGCGACATAAAAATTCCGCTTGCGTCAGGCAAGGGTCGCTGACATTTGCCGCTGAGCGATGAGGAGTGGACACAACATGCTCTTGTCCGGCCTGAATGTCCTTGTGGTCGAGGACGTATTTATGCTTGCGGAGGATCTCACCGACCGGTTGACCCAAGCAGGATGCACAGTGATCGGCCCGGCACCTACGGTCAGACAGGCGCTTGCACAAATCGATGGTGTTGCCCTGGACGGAGCCGTGCTGGATGTGAACCTTCGAGGGGAGCAAAGCTTTCCGCTGGCCGAGCATCTCACGCTCGGCCGTGTCCCTTTCATTTTCCTTACCGGCTATGACAGCGTCACCGTCTTTCCCGACCAGTTTCGCGACAAGCCCAAGCTGTCGAAGCCGGTCGATTACAACCTGTTGATCGAAGCGGTGTCGCGGTTCCGCAAGAGCGATGCGCCGGACTGAGAAAGCCTGGCCTACGACGTGGTGCGATCGCCTATCAACCGGCTCGCAAGTTCGACCAGATGCCGGATCGGCGCAGGTTTCGGCAGAAAAGGCGCGCCATGGAAGACAGGGGACTGGAACGCCGGATCGTAGCCCGAATGGACGACGAAAGGCACACCCGCTTCCTTGAGGCGAGCGGCGGCGGTACCCCGTTGGCCGTCGAGCAATTTAATGTCGATGATGGCCAGATCGGGGTGGTTGTCGTCCAGCCATGTCGCGGCTGCCCGTTCCGAGGCCACGCACGCCACCTCGAAGCCGAGCGCCCTTAAGCCATCCGCCACGTCGCAAGCGATCAAATATTCGTCTTCAATGATCAGTGCCAAGGGCGCTTGCATAACGATCTCCTCAGACACGCTTACCTCCTCCTGGCACACGGCTTGATGTACTCCGCCGGCCAGGGAAGCGCACAATGTTTCGCCCGCAAACGGCTGCGCGGCTGCCGATAGGATTCGGGCCGGCTTGGTCCAAGCCTGCGTCCTCGCCCCGGCTAAGTTGGATCACGTCGGGGTCTGACAAGGCCGCGCGGGCCTCGAACAGTCGAAGGAATTGCGACCTCAGCCCATCGCCCCTTGCGGCGGCAATCGCGTGCAAGGGCATAAAGAGATTTATAGTCCGATCCTTCACAGACTTGCCTCCATCACAACGCCGCGGCCGCCTTTTCCCGCTTTGCCTCATCGATAGCGATGGACAAGATTACATCGCCGTCGCCGCCCCGAACCGCCCAGCCCTCCCGCCGAGGTTCGGCAGCCGGATCGTCGAGCAGATCGATCGCCGAGCGCAGCGCTTCATCATGTACAGCTTCGACGTTGGGGAATTCCACCCCATCAAGCCGCCTCAAACTGCCACCCTCGCGATATTCGAATGTATAGAGACCCACGTCGATTGGCCGCTCGTCGGCGGGCCGGACGGCATCCACGGTGCCGTCCTGGCTACCTTGCGCAGATCGGCCGCCGAATGCCGCGCACTGAACCATCAACTCTTTGGCGCGATCGACAAGTGCGGCATCGCCAGGCAAGCGGTCGGAGAGAACCATGGTGACAGCGATGTTTTCCCCGTCCTCGCCGAGAAATTCGACCGTCACGTGTCCAGTACCGGCATGTATCGCTGTGTCGAGAACTTGCATTCCTGCCTCTTCGTCTGCGCGTCGGGGATACAAAGCTCCCCTGCTCCCGAAAGTTCCGCCCCAGTTCAAGAATCGACTTAGATAGCCGCGCCTGACATCCCCAAAGCGCTCGCGATGAACTCGAAGGCGGCTCCCTGATCGATATCCATCCTAAAGGCCCGCTTGGAACAGCGGGGTCGGAAGCAGGTTTGGAAACAAAGGAGGTGCCGAATGTCACCCAACCAACGCACACCCGCCGAGGCCCGCGGCGAAATCCAGGCCGGCAGGACGCAGGACAAGACCCCCGGGTTCGACCCTGCGGCGGCGCCGCAGGAGACGGATGCCGAGGCCGGCGATGTCCCGACTTCCGCCAAGCCGGCCGGGCCGCGCAAACCGAGCTTCACCAACCATACAAGCTTTGCCAACGCGATGCGGCCGCCAGAGAACGCGCCCGGCCTGCAACCGCGCAGGAATGGCCCGGTGCTGGTGATCGTGGCGCTGGTTGTACTGGCCGCGGTTGTGTTTCTGCTCGCCGCGGTCTTCCGCCAGGTATGAAAGGAACATCATTCCCCGTCCCAGGTTGGATGGCGCAAGGAGGTAATTGCGATGCCGCGCTTGAGACGTTTGTTTCGTCATCTGTGGCGCTGGAAAGCACAGCCAACAACACACCCCTCTCCAGTCGACGCCATTGTGCGGGTGCTGCGCGAAGCCGAAAAGCAGCGCGGATCCCGACGTTCGGGGTGACAGAGCCCCCGCGGGTAGTGTCTCCGGGATCGAGCCGGAGTCACTTCTCGTCAAAGATATGCTCGTGGATGATGCCGAGGATCTGCAGCTTGACCGTTTCCCGCGCTTCGGGCTTCACGAAGGGCATCAGCAGATCGACCGTTTCCTCCACCCGCCGCGGCAGGTCGGCGCTCGGATCGCTCAGATAGCTTCCATGAGCATATAGGTTCTCGGTCAGCTTTTTGCTCAGGTCGGAAAAGAGTCCCATGCCATTGCTCCTTGCTGATCCAACAGCCTGAGCGCCCACGCGGTTCCCTCGGCCGACCGCATAGCAATCGGCCGCGCGCAAATCCTCCTTGCCCGAAATCCTACCCGCCCGAGGAACATTCGGTCCAACCGGATGTTCGGCCGAACCACTCAGGAGGATCGAATGGGAAACAGGAAACTGGCGGTCGTCACCGGCGCCTCGAGCGGCATCGGCAAGGCGCTCGCGAAACTCTGCGCCAAGGACGGCTACGATCTAGCCATTGTCGCCGATGAGCCGGCCATCGAGCAGGCCGCCGAGGCGCTCCAGTCGCATGGCGTCTCGGTCGACGCAGTGGAGGCCGACCTTGCAAGCGAGGACGGCGCCGACAAGTTGATCGCCAAGATCGGCGATCGCGACGTCGATCTTCTCTTCCTCAATGCAGGGCGCGGCCTGGGCCGCGGCTTTGTCGACCAGGACTGGAGCGAGGCACGCCGCGTAATCGACACCAACATCACCGGCACCGTCTATCTCGCCCATAAGCTCGGCCGCAAAATGGTGGAGCGCGGTCGCGGCCGGATCCTGTTCACCGGCTCGATTGCCGGCTTCATGCCGGGTACGTTCCAGGCGGTCTACAACGGCACCAAGGCTTTCATCGATTCCTTTGCCATCGCGATGCGCCACGAGTTGAAAGACAGCGGCGTGAGCGTGACCGTGCTGATGCCGGGGGCCACGCAGACGCGCTTCTTCGAGCGTGCCGACATGATGGACACCGAGGTCGGAACGCAGGAGAAGGACAACCCCGCGAATGTGGCGAAAGACGGCTACGATGCCTTGATGGCAGGCGAAGAACAGGTCGTCAGCGGCTGGAAGAACAAGATGCAGGTCGCCGCCGCCCATGTCACGCCGGCCGGCACGCTGGCCGAACAGCACCGCGAGATGGCCGAGCCGGGTTCGGCGAAAGAGGGCTGAAAATGATCCGGGGACATTCCCGCTCAGCGTCAGTTCCGCCGCATCGCTAGGACCCACAATTCATAGGAACAATCCCAATGAAAGCCCTGACATGGCATGGCAAAGGCGACATTCGTTGCGATCAGGTCGCCGCTCCGGCGATCGAGAACGACCGCGATATCATCATCAAGGTCACCTGCTGCGCCATATGCGGTTCGGACCTGCATCTGATGGACGGCTACATGCCGACGATGAAATCGGGCGACGTGCTGGGCCACGAGACCATGGGCGAAGTGGTGGAGGTCGGCCGCGCCCATACGAAGTTCAAGAAGGGCGATCGCGTCGTCGTGCCCTTCAACATCTCGTGCGGAGAATGCTGGTTCTGTCAGAACAGCCTGTTCTCGCTCTGCGACCGGTCGAATCCCAACGCCGAGCAGGCTGCCAAGGTCATGGGCCAGTCGCCCGCGGGCCTGTTCGGCTATTCGCATCTGGTCGGCGGCTACTGGGGAGGACAGGCCGAGTATCTGCGCGTTCCCTTCGCCGATGTCGGCCCCATCAAGGTGCCCGACGGCATCGATGACGAGCAGGTGCTGTTCCTCTCCGATATCTTTCCGACCGGCTACATGGCGGCCGAGAATGCCGGCATCCAGGAAGGCGACACTGTCGCCATTTGGGGTTGTGGACCGGTCGGCCAGTTTGCCATCCAGAGCGCGTGGATGCTCGGCGCCGGCCGCGTCATCGCCATCGACAAGGTGCCGGAACGGCTTGCCATGGCGCGCGACTACGGCAAGGCGGAAACGCTCGATTTCAGCAATTCCGATATTTACGATGCCCTGATGGCCATGACCGGCGGGCGCGGGCCGGACAGTTGCATCGACTGCGTCGGCACCGAGGCCGATGCCACCGCAACGACCGATTCCATGCTCGATAAGGCCAAGGCCACCGTCTATCTCGGCACCGACCGGCCGCATGTGCTGCGCGAGGTGATCTATTGCTGCCGCAAGGGCGGCACCATCTCGGTGCCCGGTGTCTATATCGGCCTGGTCGATCACATTCCCTTCGGTGCGGCGATGAACAAGGGGCTGACATTCCGCATGGGCCAGACCCACACCCAGCGCTATCTCGAGCCGCTCCTTCAAAAGGTCGAGAGCGGCGAGATCGACCCGTCCTTCGTCATCACCCACCGCGCCGGCCTCGAAGACGGACCCGGCCTCTACAAGACATTCCGCGACAAGCAGGACGGCTGCATCAAAGTGGTGATGCGCCCGCACGGCTGATAGCGCCGATAGCGAATGATAGGCTTTGCAGATCTCTGACTGAACCAGGAAGGTTCGAAATGGCTCAAGCGAAAGATACGTCCAAGCCTCCAGTGAAGTCGCCCGACCGCGGAGGTCTTCCACATCCGCGTCGCGATGCGCAGGGCAGCGATGCAGGCGCGAAGCCGATCGCTCCGAAGACCGCAGGCGCCCCGGAGCCATCGTCCTCGCCGCTCGATAACCGTGTTGCCAGCCGCAATGCTGGCCGGCGCCGCGAGGCCGGGCCGACACCCAGGCCGACGGACAAGCCGCTCGATTGAGCGGGACGAACAAATGCGGCAGCCTGACCGCCTGTCGCGGCGCCGTTGCAGGGTCTCCTCTCCCTTCAACGGCGCCATGACACTATCCTTGGCCGTCAGCTCTTCCGGCTGCGCTCGACGAATTTGTTGAAGCGGCTCGTTCCGCCGCCAGCTTCATCCTGATGCAGGAAGGCGAGATCGTTCTCGTCGAAGATGCGGAAGAATTCGTCCCATTCGATCGGTTCGAGCGTGTCTTCGGGCTCGCCGAAATCGATGCGCAGAATGCCGCCCTTGCCTTTCGTGCGAACGACAGCCGGCTGGCCATTCCGTTCTTCTACCCACTTCCGGATTTCGTCGTGGTTGGTGGTCGTCTTGGCCTCGGACATGGACTTTCCTTTCTGCAGCGGGGACCGATGAGCGGTCCTAACAGCAGCCAACAGGCAATGTTCCAGATGGTGGAACGGCTCTCTGACAAAGCTGCGGCACCTCCTGGGACGGGAACTTTGTTGAAGCAGGGAACAAACCTTTTGCCGCGCAGTTCGGGGCGCCGAAGCCAAATCCGCAAGGGAGTCATCGTGAAACGTGTATTGGTTACGGGAGGTTGCGGCTTCATCGGCCGCCACGTCGCCCAGGAACTCACCGACCATGGCTATCAGGTGCGCCTGCTCGACGCGCTTGTCGATCAGGTGCACGGCGCCGAAGCCATCAACCTCCCTACGGGGGCCGAACTGATCAAGGGGAACGTGCGCGACCGCGACGCTGTCGCTGAGGCGGTTTCAGACGTCGATGCCGTGATCCATCTGGCGGCCGAGGTTGGCGTCGGCCAGTCCATGTACGAGATCGCCCGCTATGTCGGCACGAACGATCTCGGCACGGCGGTGCTGCTCGAGGCACTCATCAAGAAGCCGGTCGAACGGATCGTCGTGGCGTCCTCCATGAGCATCTATGGTGAAGGCCTCTATCAGACTCCGGACGGCGAGCGGATCGACAATGCGCGCCGCAAGCCTGCCGATATAAGGGAGGGCCGCTGGGATTTGCTGTCGGCGACCGGCCAAACACTGTCGCCTCTTCCGACGGACGAGGAGAAGCGGCCTGATCTCGCCTCGATCTACGCGCTGACCAAGTATGCGCAGGAACGCGCGGTGCTGATCTTCGGCCAGGCCTACGGCGTCGATGCCGTTGCACTGCGCCTGTTCAACGTGTTCGGCGCCGGACAGGCGCTTGCCAATCCCTACACCGGCGTTCTCGCCAACTTCGCCTCGCGCCTTGCCAACGGCAAGCGGCCGACGATCTTCGAGGACGGCGAGCAGAAGCGCGATTTCGTGCATGTGCGCGATGTCGCCACCGCGTTCCGGCTGGCTCTGGAGCAGCGCCAGGCCGCCGGCCATGCCATCAACATCGGCAGCGGCCACGCCTATTCGATCAGGGACGTGGCCCGTCTTCTTGCCAAGGCTATGGGCATCCCAAAGCGGCCGCCCGAAATCCTCACCAAGGCGCGCTCCGGCGATATCCGCAACTGCTTCGCCGACATCGCCAAGGCCCGCGAACTGCTGGGCTTTGAGCCGAAGCGTCGGCTGGAAGATTCGCTCGGCGAATTCGCGGCATGGGTCCGCAACAGCGTCGTTATCGACCGGGGCGCGGACATGCGGCGCGAGCTGGAAGAGCGGGGATTGGTCTCATGACCCAGAGCCACCGCCATCCGCGGAAGGCACCGATAGCCGTCATTGGCGGCAGCGGCTTCATCGGCTCCAACCTGGCCGACAGCCTGCTATCCGATGGCGAGGCCGTGCTTGTCGTCGACAATCTCAGCCGCCCGGGCGTCGAGCAGAATCTCGACTGGCTGGCGCAAAAGCACGGCGACCGGCTGAGCGCCGAAACAGTCGACATACGCGATGCCAGCGCGCTGGCGGCGGCGCTGGCGCCGGCAAAGGCGATCTTTCACCTCGCCGCCCAGACCGCCGTGACGACCAGCCTGGTCGATCCCGCGCAGGATTTCGAAATCAACCTCAAAGGCACGTTCAACGTGCTGGAGACCGCTCGCAGCACCGGCGTCCCGGTAGTCTTCGCCAGCACCAACAAGGTCTATGGCGGCCTGCCCCAGATCGCGGTGCGGCAAGCCGACGATCACTGCGAGCCGCTTGACGAGAAGGTGCGTGCGAGCGGGGTCGATGAGAAGGTGGGCCTTGATTTCTGCACGCCCTATGGCTGCTCGAAGGGCGCGGCCGATCAGTATGTGCTCGACTATTCCAAATCCTACGGACTCCCGACAGCGGTGCTGCGCATGAGCTGCATCTACGGGCCGCGCCAGTTTGGCACCGAGGATCAGGGCTGGGTCGCGCATTTTCTACTCAGCGTCTTGTCCGGCCGGCCGATTACCGTTTACGGCGACGGCAGGCAGGTGCGCGACATCCTGCATGTGTCCGATGCCGTAGCCGCCTATCGCGGCGTGTTGGCCAGGATTGAGGACCTCAAGGGCCAGGCGTTCAACCTGGGCGGCGGCCCGAACAATGCGGTCAGCCTGCGCGTGCTGCTGGCGGAGATAGCCGAGATGACGGGCAGCGACGTCGCGCTTCGCCACGACCGCGAGCGCGTTGGCGACCAACCATTCTTCGTCGCCGACACGCGCAAGCTGCAAGCCGCGATCGGCTGGCAGGCGCGTATCCCATGGCGCGAAGGCGTCTGCGATCTCGCCAGCTGGCTGGTGCGACATCGGCTCCAGTCGCGCCCGGAAGCCACGAGGTACGTCGCATGAAAGTCGCCTTGGTCAATCCGTTCTGGACGTATGAGCACAGCATCTATTTCGGCTGCCGGCAGCCGCATCTGCCGCTGGAGCTCGGCTATTCGAAGGCAATGCTGGAAGCGGATGGTCACGACGTCCTGATGCTGGACGGGCAATTGCAGGTCCTCGACAACGCGGCGCTGGCAGAGCAGGTGGCGTCATTCGCGCCGGCCATGACCGTGGTCACCACCGCGCCGACCTATCTGTTCTGGCGCTGCGCGCCGCCTGAACTGCGCGTGCCGGGGGAATTCCTCAGCCATCTCGCCGGACGCGGCGGACGAACCGTGGCGGTCGGACCGCATGGCTCGGCGACGCCTGCACCGACCCTACGCAAGCTCGGCGTCGATGTCGTCGTGCGCGGTGAATGTGAGGACGTCGTGACGGAGCTTGCACGTCAGAGCGACTGGAGCAAGATTGCGCATACGGCCCGGCTCCAAAACGACCTTCCAGTGTGCAATGGCGGCGTGCATGCCAGCCCGTTCGTCGATCATGCTGCGCTCGCCTGGCCGTCCGACTGGATCGCCGCGCATGGCCACCACCACCACAGGTTCGATGCCCATCAGAAGGGCGCCGGCGCCGAGGTGGAAGCGTCGCGCGGCTGCCCCTATAATTGCAGCTTCTGCGCCAAGATCGATTTCCGCGATGCATATCGGCGCAGGAAGCACGACGCCGTCATGGCCGAGATCGACGGTTTGATCACTCAAGGGGTCGGCTATATCTATTTCATTGACGAGATCTTCCTGCCGCAGAAGGCGCTGCTGGAGGCCTTGGTCGAACGCGACGTCCAGTTCGGCGTCCAGACACGTATCGACCTCTGGAAGCCGGAACTGCTCGAACTGCTTGGCGCGGCCGGCTGCGTCTCGATCGAGGCCGGTCTTGAAAGCCTGACCGTCGAAGGCCGCGCGATGCTCGCCAAGCGCTGTCGGCTCGACACAGAGGATCTGGCTGCGCTTCTGGTTGACGCCCGCCGTCATGTGCCTTTCGTCCAGGCCAATCTGATTGGCGTGGTCGAGGACGACCCGACGCTGGTGGACTATTGGCGCAAGCACCTCATCGATCACGGCGTCTGGGCGAACGAGCCCGTGCCGCTCTATCCCTATCCGAGCTCTCCCAGCTACCGCGAATTGTGGGGCGAACCCGACGACCTCGCCTGGGAGCGCGCCCATGAGCACTACCTCGCCTCCTTCCGATCCTTCAGCGACATCCAGGACCAGCGGCCGCATGCGCTGGCTGAGTTGGAGTCCTCATGCTGCAATCACTGACCCATCGTCCGCGGCGCATCCTTATGACGACCGACGCCGTCGGCGGAGTCTGGCGCTATTCGCTCGATCTGGCGCGAGAGCTGGTGGCCAGCGGCGACAGCATCGTGCTTGCCGGGCTGGGACCCGAGCCTTCCCCCGAACAGGCTCGGGAAGCGCGGTCCTTCGCCGCGCTGGTTTGGCTGAAATGCCCGCCGGACTGGATGACGCGCGACACGAAAGATCTCGACCGGTTGCCTGGCGAATTGCAGGAGCTTGCGTCGGACTATGCAATCAATCTCGTACACCTCAATGCGCCGGCGCAGGCAGCCGGTCTCGAGCTGACTTGTCCGATCGTCGCGGTATCCCATTCCTGCGTGGTCACATGGCTGCATGCAGTGCGGGCGCAAATGCCCGAGGGCGATTGGGCGTGGCAACGAGAGCGCAACCGCGCCGGATTCGACCGCGCCGAAGCCATTGTCGCGCCGAGCCGAAGCCATGCCGCCATGCTCGGAGCTTGCTACGGTCCGATCGCGGGCTTGAGCGTCGTCCACAATGGTGCGCTCCCCGGCCCGGCAAGCGCGCATCGTGAGTCCTTCGTTCTCGCTGCCGCCCGCTGGTGGGATGAGGGTAAAAACGGATTGGCGCTCGATGCCGCGGCTGCCTTGTGTGGCCCTCCCGTTTTCGCCGCAGGCGAAACTGAAGGTCCGGATGGACAGCGCCTGTTCTTCGATCATTGCATCTCGCTTGGCTCGATCAGCCATTGCGAGGTTCGGCAATTGATGGCGCGGGCCAGCATGTTTGTCTCGCCGTCCATCTACGAGCCTTTCGGGCTGGCCGCCCTGGAGGCAGCCTCTGCGGGCACCCCCTTGGTGTTGGCGGACATCGCGACCTACCGCGAGATCTGGGAGGGAGCAGCGACGTTCTTCGACGCGCGCGATCCCCACGCGCTTGCCGGCTGCATCGCCAGGCTCTCGCGTGACGAAAGCTTGCGACGCCAGTTCGGTCAGCGCGCCGCCCGACGGGCGCGCAAATTCTCGCTCAGCGCCCAGACGGCGCGGATGCGAGAGGTCTACGATCGGGCGGCGACGGCCATGGCAGGGCTTTGACCATGCGCTTCGTGTTCTACACCCATTCCGCCGTTTCCGACTGGAATCACGGCAACGCGCATTTCCAGCGCGGCATCATGCGCGAGCTCGTCGCGCGCGGACATGAGGCGGTCGCGCTGGAACCCGCCGACGGCTGGAGCCGATCGAATCTGCTTGCCGAGCAAGGCCCTTTCGCCGTCGAGCGCTTCCGCAAGGATTTCCCGGAGCTGATCGCGCTGAGCTATGGCCCCGGCTTCGCGCACGAAGCCTGGCTCGCCGGCGCGGATGTCGTGATCGTCCACGAATGGACGGACAAGGATCTTGTCGCGCGCATCGGACAGGCGCGAGCCTATGGCAATTTCACGCTCCTGTTCCACGACACCCATCACCGCGCCGTATCGGCGATGCAGGCGATAGCGGCACTTCAGCTCGAGCATTACGACGGGGTGCTGGTCTTCGGCGAGGTGCTGCGCGAGAGCTATCTTCGCGCCGGCTGGGGCAAACGGGTCTTCACCTGGCATGAGGCGGCGGACGACCGGCTGTTCAAGCCGTGCCCGGATGTCGACCCCGTCTCCGACCTCGTCTGGATCGGCAATTGGGGCGACGACGAACGCAGCGCCGAGATCTCCGAGTTCCTGATCGAGCCGGCGAGCGCTCTCGCGCTGTCGGGAACCGTGCACGGCGTGCGCTATCCGACCGATGCCCGAGCCGCGCTTGCCGAGGCAGGGCTGCGCTATGATGGCTGGATTGCCAATGCCGACGTGCCGAAGAGCTTCGCCCGGCATCGCGTCACCATGCACATCCCCCGCCGGCCTTATCGGGAGAGCCTGCCCGGCATTCCGACCATACGCATGTTCGAGGCGATGGCCTGCGGCATTCCGCTGGTCTCGGCGCCATGGTCGGATGTCGAAGGACTGTTCCGTGCCGGCACGGATTTCCTGTTCGCCCGGAACGGCGCCGAGATGCGGGGTCACCTTCGCGACGTGCTGAACGACAGCCAGCGCGCGGAAGCGCTGGCCGCGTCCGGCCGGGAAACCATCCTTGCGCGCCACACATGCCGGCACCGCGTCGACGAGTTGTTCGACATTCTCGCCGCATGCGGCAATCGCGAGGTCGCTGAAATCAAACCTGCAAGGGAGGCCGTCGCATGAAGATCGCCTTTTACGGATCGAGCCTTCTGTCGTCCTACTGGAACGGCGCGGCCACCTATTATCGGGGCTTGCTCAAGGCATTGTCGAAGCGCGGCTATGACATCGTCTTCTATGAGCCCGATGTCTACGATCGCCAGAAGCATCGCGATATCAAGGCGCCGGACTGGTGCAGCGTCGTCGTCTACGAGCCGACAGCGCATGCGCTGATGCAGGTCGCCTCGCGCGCCGCGCAGGCAGAAGTCGTGGTCAAGGCAAGCGGCGTCGGCTTCGAGGACGAGGCGCTGCTGCATGCGGTTCTCGACAACGCTCGCCCGGATGCGCTGACCGTGTTCTGGGACGTCGACGCGCCAGCGACCCTAAGCGAGTTGCGCAATCATGCCGAACACCCCCTGCATGAGACGTTGAAGAGGATTGGCCTTGTTCTGACCTATGGCGGCGGCGATCCCGTGGTTTGGGATTATCGCGCGCTCGGCGCCGCGGAATGCGTGCCGATCTACAACGCGCTCGATCCCGAGACACATCATCCGGTCGCCGCAAATCCGGGCTTTGCCTGTGACCTCGCTTTCCTCGGCAATCGGCTGCCCGACCGCGAGGCGCGCGTCGACGCCTTCTTCTTCGACCCGGCCCGTGTGCTTGGCAGCCAACGCTTCCTGCTCGGTGGATCCGGCTGGGGCGACAAGCCCTTGCCGGCGAACGTTTCGTGGCTCGGCCATGTCGGTACGCGCGATCACAACGCCTTCAACGTCACGCCGAAGGCGGTGCTCAACATCAGCCGCGACAGCATGGCGGCCAACGGGTTTTCGCCCGCGACACGCGTCTTCGAAGCGGCGGGCGCGGGTGCATGCCTAATCACCGATGCCTGGCTCGGCGTCGAGCTGTTCCTGACCCCCGGCGAAGAGATCCTGGTCGCGCGGGACGGTGCCGACGTCGCCGAGATCGTGCGCACGCTGACGCCGACACGGGCGAAGGCGATCGGCGCCGCAGCGCTGCGGCGCGTTCTGGCCGAGCATACCTACACGCTGAGAGCCCGGCTGGTGGACGACATCTTCAAGGCGCATTTCGAGCGCCGGGCAATGGAGGCCGCGGAATGACGAAACCGCTCGACATCGTTTTCCTCGGACTTTCGTTATCCTCATCCTGGGGCAACGGCCACGCGACGACTTTCCGGGGGCTGCTGCGCGCGCTCAACGAGCTCGGCCATCGCGTCACCTTCCTCGAACGCGACGTGCCCTGGTACGCGCATCACCGGGACCTGCGTGACCCCGATTTCTGCGACTTGCGCTACTACCAGACGGTCTCCGAGCTGCGCCGCAATCACCGGCAGGAGTTGCAGCGGGCCGACGCGGTGGTGATAGGCTCCTTCGTGCCGGAAGGCAGGGTCATCATCGACGACCTCGCTTCGCTGTGCACTGGACAGTTCTGCTTTTACGACATCGACACGCCAGTGACGCTGGCGCGGGTTGCCGAGGACGATTGCGATTACCTTGCCCGCAGGCAGATCCCCTATTTCGACGTCTACTTCTCCTTCACCGGCGGACCGACGTTGCAGCGCCTCAGATCGGAGTTCGGCGCCCTCCGAACGGAGCCGCTCTACTGCTCGGTCGATCCAAAGCGACACCATCGCACCGGAGACGCGATCGAATGGGATCTCGGCTATCTTGGAACCTACAGCGCCGACCGGCAGCTCGCCCTCGAAACGCTGCTGCTGGAGCCGGCGCGGTGCCTGCCGGACCGCCGCTTCGTCGTCGCCGGCTCGCAATATCCATTCGACATCGCCTGGCCGGACAACGTCCAGCGGATCGAGCACCTGCCGCCCGCCGAACATGCCGCCTTCTACAGCCGCCAGCGTTACACATTGAACCTTACGCGGGCGTCAATGATCGCGGCAGGATGGTCGCCCAGCGTGCGGCTCTTCGAGGCCGCCGCCTGCTGCACACCGATCATCAGCGACCGCTGGCCCGGTCTCGATAGCTTCTTCCCCGAATCGACGATCGAGACCGCAGCCAGTGCCGGCGACGTGCAGGAAATCCTCACAGCGAAATCGGAGCGGGCCAGACTCGATATGGCCCGTTCGGCACGCGAGGCGGTGCTTGCAAGCCACACCGGCGGCGCTCGGGCGCGTGAATTCGTTCTGACTTTGACTCAGTCAGTCCATACGCGCGCGGCGATCGATCTGAACGTGGAAAGTGCAGCATGAATAGCAGACAGGAGACTTTGCAGATGCGGCGATCAAGAAAGGTTCAGCAGACACGGACGGCGCTTGTCGCCGGCGGTGCCGGTTTCCTCGGTTCGCATTTGTGCGAGGCCCTGCTTCACGACGGGTATCGCGTCATATGCGTCGACAACTTTCTTACGGGCCGAATGGAGAATGTCAGCTCGCTAATCGGCCAGGCCCGGTTCCGGCTGATCGAGCAGGACGTTTGCGTCCCGCTGGAACTCGGCGAGGCTGTCGACCGCGTTTTCAACCTGGCCTGCGCGGCATCGCCGCCCCGCTACCAGGCCGATCCGGTCCACACAACGCGCACCTGTGTGATCGGAACGCTCAATCTGCTCGAGCTCGCGGCAAGCAACGGCGCCCGCTTCCTGCAGGCCTCGACCAGCGAAGTCTACGGCGATCCAGAACAGCACCCACAGCGCGAGGACTATGTCGGCCACGTCAACTGCACAGGACCGCGCGCCTGTTATGATGAGGGCAAGCGCACCGCGGAGACGCTCTGCTTCGATTATCTGCGGGCCGAGATGGCCGATATTCGCGTCGCCCGCATCTTCAACACCTATGGTCCCAGAATGGACCCAGCCGACGGCCGCATCGTGTCCAACCTGGTCATGCAAGCGATCGAGAAACGGCCGCTGACGATATTCGGCGATGGCCGGCAAACCCGCTCATTCTGCTATGTCAGCGACATGATCGGAGGATTGCGACGCCTTATGGATGTCGATCCCAATCCGCGACAGCCGGTCAATCTGGGCAATCCCGGCGAGTTTTCGATCCTCGAATTGGCAAGGCTGGTTCGGGAACTGACCGGCAGCAGATCACCCGTGAAATTCCTGCCCTTGCCGCAGGACGACCCGCGCCGCCGGCGGCCCGACATAGGCCGCGCAAGAGCGCTTCTCGGCTGGTCACCGAAGGTGCCTCTCAGGCAAGGCCTACTGCAAACCATCGCCTTTTTCTCGAGGCTCGACGACCTTGCGATGGAGGCCATCGTACCGGTCAACAGGACTGAGGCCGGAAAAGCTCAGAACCTTCAGCTCTGAGGCGGTGGCTTCCTTCACCGTAGCGGAACAACCGACCGGGATTGCGGTTGGACATGACAACCGTCATGGAGAAGAACTGTGCAGCCGAAGCGACCAATCAAGGACATCGACCAGATGGCGGCGGCCGAAACCGCCGCGTTCCTGCGGCGAGCCTCCATCACCTATCTCGAATGTTGCGTCAGCCTGATGATGACACATCTGCGGCGCGAGGAAGTGGCCACAATTCTGGAGGAGGAAGCGGACATGCTGCGCAGGCTGGACTGATCAGGTCCTCGCGCGCTCGATAAAACGCGAAAGCCTGGTTTCGTAGCGGTCGGCGGCGCGCGTGGCTCTTATCCGCTCATCGCCGTGTGTCGACTGTCGGGCCATCGTCCACAGCCCAAGCTGGAAGGCGAGATAGCAGGGCTCCATGTAGTCCACCAAGGAATGATCGACGGCACGCGACATTTCTGCCTCAACGCCTTGGATGAGCCGCGAAAGCTCGGCGTCGGAAAGCTCATATTCCACCGTCGCGCCTGCAATGTCCCACGTTATGTCCTGACAGCCGACAATGTCGTGCGAGCGGCAATGGTCGACGGCGTCCGTCTTGAGCAGGGTTCCCTCCGGCCGAACCAGAAATTCCCACGGGTGCAGGCGTCCGTCGATCTCGATCCTCCGCAGGAAGGAATGTGAGGAGTGGCGGGCGAACCAACCCTTTAATGCTTGGGCCGGCTCTTCCCCCAAGGCTTCCCTGCAGTTTTGCATGGCCATGTCTGCAAGCCTCTCCAGCGACGCGCCGGCCTCTTCCGTCTGCAACTCGGCAGCGCGCCAGCCGAGATAGCGTCCAAGCCATTCGACCAGCAGGTCCCTGGCCAGCTCTGTCCGATCCAGCCTGTCCGCGTCTGTCCAACGCTCGATCAGGAAGCCGTGGCAGAGTCCGGCAGGCTGCGTTCCAAAACCGGCCCTGTGCACCGACCTTGCCGTGTGCAGCTTGTGCTGCCCGGTCCCGCCGAGACCGGCGAACTTGACCAACCAACGCTCCGTGCCCGCCAGTGCCAGGAATTTTCGCCGCTCAAATCCGGCAAACACCGGAGGCCAATGCTCCGGCGCCGTGGAAATATGCTTGCGCCATTCGCCGCCGGAAATGTCGCTGAGTTCGACATCGGCCTTGCCGAGGAGGTTCGCCACCCATCGGCGAAGGTTCGGCGCGACGCATCCATCGAAGGCCGCTTCGAAGTCCGCGACATGGCGCGAGCAGTGACTCCAAATAGCCTGCATGTCTGCCGAAGCTTGCACGCCCGGCCCGCCGCGGTGGCTTGGGAACAGATGAATGCGCTCCCGGTCGATGTCCTGCCGGCGCAGCCAGGCAACGACAGCATGAAAGGAACTGCCGGAGAGGCCCGGACCTTCATCAACGATGGCAAATTTGGCAAGAGGTCTGTCGCGCCAAGAGCCGAGGAGTTCGGGCGCGGCGCAAATGTGCCGGGAAAACGGATGGCCGATCGGTCGCACGCTAACAGGCGGCGGCGCATGCAGGGCGGCGGCGACCATCGCCGCCAAGCCGAGACCAATGCTGCGGATGCCGATGACGCATGTGTTTGCGTCGAGTCCCGACTGCAGCGCTGCAAGCAGATAGGTTTCCGGATATAGCGCATAAAGCGCGTAGCCTTCGGCCGGGCCGGTGGTTATTTCGTTGCCACAGTCCATACCGGCAAGCTTCGCAAGCAGCGACGCATCGAGCACTCCATGCCGGACAAATCCTTGTTGCCAGGATCGCAGCACTTCCTCCGACAACTCGACGAGAATTTCCGACCCCAGCTTCTGTCTCGAGGAATTCCAATCGCCGCCCTTGATGTCGAATTCCGCATCGGCAAGGCCTTGTATAAGTTCGGAAGCGCCGACGAAAAGATCGACCAGGGCAGCGTGGCGCTCGATGCCCGCGGGCAGATCGCCGATCGCTCTCGCGGCGGCCAACACAGCTTCCCTGAGCTGTTGTGCGCTGTGCGCTCGCTTGTGGTCGCCGAAGACGATCATGCGGCTCCTACCCGGCTGTCTGCCGCCAACGCGAACCGCGTCTCTTTTGATCCGCAACCCAGCCCAGCAATTTTCGGACGCCGGGCAATTTTTCGCGGCGCCACGGAACATTCGAGGCCGCTCCCGGTTCGGCGGCGAGGAACTTACCTCGAACCAAAAGGGGCAGCGGTTTCGTGACATCGAAGAAAGTTCGTATCGGCATCGTCGGCGTGGGCAATTGCGCGTCATCTCTTGTGCAAGGTCTCTCCTACTATCGCCACGTCAACGGCAACGAGCCGATCCCCGGGCTGATGCATGCCGACCTCGGCGGCTATCATGTCGACGACATTGAGGTCGTCTGCGCCTTCGATGTCGCGAAAAACAAGGTTGGACGCGATGTGGCGGAAGCGATCTACACCGCGCCCAACAACACCTTTCGTTTTGCTGATGTCGCGCCGACCGGCGTTCGTGTGGAGCGCGGTCCAACACTCGACGGCATCGGCAAATATCTCCGAGAGGAGATCGAAGAGTCGGATGAACCGGCCGCAGACGTAACCACCCGGCTCCGCGGGAGGGGGGTCGAGGTGCTGATATCCTATCTTCCGGTCGGCTCCGAACAGGCGACGCGCTTCTATGCCGAATGCGCGCTTGAGGCCGGCTGCGCTTTCGTCAATTGCATCCCTGTCTTCATCGCCTCGCGGCCGGAATGGCGCAAGCGCTTCGAGGAACGTGGCCTTCCCCTGGTCGGCGACGACATCAAGAGCCAGGTCGGTGCAACCATCGTGCATCGGCTGCTCGCCAATCTCTTCCGTGAGCGCGGCGTGCGCATCGATCGCACCTATCAGCTCAACTTCGGCGGCAACACCGACTTCCTCAACATGCTCGAGCGCGAGCGGCTGGAATCGAAGAAGATCTCGAAGACGCAGTCCGTCACCAGCCAGATCGACGTCCCGCTTGAGGCCGGCAACATCCATGTCGGACCCAGTGACCATGTCCCGTGGCTGACCGATCGCAAATGGGCCTATATCCGTGTCGAAGGCACTACTTTTGGAGGCGTGCCGCTCAATGCCGAGCTCAAGCTGGAGGTCTGGGATTCGCCCAACTCGGCCGGCGTCGTCATCGACGCCCTCCGCTGCGCAAAGCTCGCCCTCGACCGCGGCATCGCCGGCGCGCTCACAGGCCCCAGCAGCTACTTCATGAAGTCGCCGCCGGAGCAGTTCACCGACGCGGAAGCGCGCCTGCGCACGCTCGCCTTCATCGCCGGTAACGACAAGCCTATGCTGGACGCCGCCGAATGACCACGACGTTCTTTCTCATCCGCCACGCGGCGCATGATCATGTTGGCTCATACCTGGCCGGGCGGCTCGAAGGCGTTCGCCTCGGCGAAGCCGGCCAGGCGCAGGCACTGCACCTCGCGCGGCGACTGACGCGAGAGCCGCTCGCGGCGATCTTGAGCAGTCCGCGCGAGCGCACGCTGGAAACAGCGAAGCCGATCGCCATCGCTTGCGAGATTGAGAAGATCGCGATCTGCAAGGAACTCGACGAGATCGACTTCGGCGAGTGGTCCGGCAAGACATTCGAAGAACTGAGCGGCGATGCAAGCTGGCGGCTTTGGAACGACCAGCGCCAGAGCGCCCGCACGCCGAGCGGCGAGACCATGCTGGATGTGCAGCACAGGATGGTCGGCCTGATGGACGCGCTGCGCGAGAATGGACAGGGTCAGTGCATCGCGCTTGTCAGTCATGCCGATGTGATCAAGGCGGCTGTCTGCGCGATCCTCGGCCTGCAGCTTGGCGACTGCTTTCGCTTCGATATCGCGCCGGCCTCCATCACAACAGTCGTCCACGGCGACTGGGGCTCCAAACTGATCCGTTTGAATGAAGTTGCCTGAGGGAGTGGTCGCCCATGCGCATGGTCATATTCGGTCTGACCGTTACATCGTCATGGGGCAATGGGCATGCCACGCTCTGGCGGGGACTGATTAGCGCGCTAGCACCGCTTGGCTGGTCGATTAGCTTCTTCGAGCGCAATACACCGTACTATGCCGGCGCCAGGGACATCGACCGGTTGAGCGGCGGCGGTGTCGTTCTTTACCCGGATTGGGAAGATATCCGCCAAGAGGCCGAGGCCGCGATACGGCAGGCCGACGTCGTCATCGTCACCTCCTATTGTCCAGATGCCATGGAGGCCTCGCGGCTCGCCAACGACCGCTGTCGCGGCCTGAAAGTATTCTATGACCTTGATACACCGATGACGCTGGCGAGCATCGAGCGAGGTGACTATCCGGCCTATTTCGAGCCGGAAGGATTGCGCGATTTCGATCTGGTCCTCAGCTATACAGGAGGGCCGGCGATCGATGCGCTGAAGCGCATTCTCGGCGCGCGCCACGTCCTGCCGCTCTACGGCCATGTCGACCCCGACCGTCACCAGCCAGCGCAGCCAAGGCCCGAGTTCGAGGGCGACCTATCCTATCTCGGGACCTACGCCGAGGATCGGCAGGCAGGCGTCGAAATACTGCTTGTCGCTGCCGCCGCCCGGCTTCCAAACCGACGTTTCATCATCGGCGGGGCGCAATACCCGCAGGACTTCCCCTGGAGCGGCAACATGTATTTCGTCCGGCACCTGCCGCCCGCCGATCACCCTGCCTTCTTTTCCTCCTCGCGCCTGACGCTGAACGTCACCCGTGAAGCGATGGCGCGAAAGGGCTGGTGCCCATCAGGGCGTCTGTTCGAAGCAGCCGCATGCGGCGCCGCGATCATCTCCGACGACTGGGCCGGCCTGGACAGCTTCTTCACGCCCGGCAGCGAGATTCTGTTGGCACACACTACCGACGATGTCGTCGCCGCGCTTGGCCTGTCGGACAGCGAAATCGAGGCGCTTGGCCGCCGCGCCCGTGAACGCGTTCTCGACGAGCACACGTCCGCGCACCGCGCCGCCGAACTCGATCGCATCTTGAACGCCGCCGTGTCCACGGCAGGTGGAGCAATGGAGGAAGTCGTCTGATGTTGGGCATCGTGCCTGCCGCAGGTCGCGGCAGCCGCATTCAACCGCTGGGTTTTTCCAAGGAACTGCTGCCGGTCGGCAGCCGACTGGATGGCCAGACCGAACGCCCTTGCGCGGTGAGCGAATATCTGGTGCGGCGGATGGTCCGTAACGGCGTCGACCGCATCTGCTTCATCATCGGTTCCGGCAAGTCGGACATCCTCGAATACTACGCCGCCGGCTATGACGACGCCACGGCGATCTTCGTGGCGCAGCCTTCTCCGGTTGGACTGTGCGACGCGATCTTCCGCGCGACACCGCTTGTGACGCCGGAAGAAACGGTCCTGATCGGCCTGCCGGACACGATCTGGTTTCCTGAAGACGGCTTCTGCCACCTGGCCGACGACCAGCTTTCTTTCCTGATGTTTCCGGTCGATCGCCCCGACCTGTTCGACGCCGTCGTCCTCGATCGGAACGGGCGGGTCGAGCAGATCCAGGTCAAGCAAGCTGACGCAGCGACAAACTGGGTTTGGGGCGCCTTCAAGATGCCGGGTCGTATCTTCCTTCAACTGGCGGCACTGTGGCGCCAGCGCGACGGCGTGGACGAGTATTTGGGCACTCTGGTCAACGCCTATCTCGCCGGCGGAGGCGAGGCTTACGGCGTCAAGGCCGGGACGGCTTATGTCGATGTCGGTACTTTCAACGGCTATCGCACGGCACTCAGGCTGCTGGAAAACAACGGCGCCGCGGAAGACGAAGTCCCGCCGATGTTCGCCCGGCAAGACCGCTCGCCTGTGCCACTCCTCCCAAGCGAAGGAGCTTAGTCATGCCCCATTCCAGCACGGAGATACGCCGCCGCATCGACGCATTGGGGCCCTGGTTTCACAATATGGAGCTCGCGGGCGTGGAGACCGCTCCCGATCATTTCCTCGGCAACTACCCGCTGATCAAATGGCGCAAATTCGCGGATGCCATTCCGACTGATCTTTCGGGCAAGTCGGTGCTCGATATCGGCTGCAACGCCGGCTTCTACTCGATCGAAATGAAAAAACGCGGCGCCGCTCGCGTGCTCGGAATCGACTTCGACCAAGCCTATCTCGCCCAGGCCCGCTTCGCCGCCGAGATCGCCGACTGCGACATAGAGTTCCGAGAATTGTCCGTCTACGATGTCGGGGCGCTCGGCGAACGCTTCGACATCGTGCTGTTCATGGGCGTGCTTTACCACCTGCGCCACCCGTTGCTGGCGCTCGACCTGATCCGAGCGCATGTCGCGGGCGACCTGATGATCTTCCAGTCGATGCAGCGCGGCAGCGGCAAAGTCTTACCGCTCGAACAGAACTACCATTTCTGGACGCGCGATCTGTTCGACCGGCCAGAATTTCCAAAGCTGCATTTCATCGAGCATCGTTACGCCGACGACCCCACCAATTGGTGGATCCCGAACCGCGCCTGCACCGAAGCGATGCTGCGCAGCGCTGGTTTCGACATCCTGCTGCATCCGGAAGACGAGGTCTATTTCTGCCGCGCGTCCGACGAACCGACAGGCAGCGGCGCCGTCTATCCTTCGAAAGGAGAGACCGATGATTGAAGCCGCCATGATCTGGAACGAGCCCAACAACAAATCGCATTGGGACCCAGAGCTCGACCCCGACTGGAGCCGTTTTGCCACGATGGCGATCATGGCTGCCGATGCGATAGGCCGCGAGAACCCGGCAATCACTAAGGTCCTCGGCGGCATTTCCCCGATCGATGCTGGCTTCATGACGCGCATGAAGGAGTTCGGCGTGCTTGACCACGTCGATGCCGCCGCAGTGCATGGCTTCCCGCTCGACTGGAACCTCTGGCAGATCCACGAGTGGCCTCACAAGCTCGGTGAGATTGCTACAGTCGCCGATATTCCGGTCTGGGTCAGCGAAGTCGGTGTGTCTACCTTCGGCGCCGAGGAGGTGCAAGTTTGGGGCTTGCGCCGGACGGCGGACCTTTTGCTCAGCCTCGCGCCACGCGTGCAGTGGTACAGCCTCTATGATCTGCCGCGTTCCTGGGAGGCGACGACGCGCCATCGGGAAGCGGAAGGCTCGTCCTATTACAGGCACTTCTACATGGGCCTGCTGCGCGAGGACGGCACGCCCAAGCCGGCGCTCGAGGAGTTCGCGCGCCACACTCCGCAAATGGGCCTAGTGCAGTGGTTCCACTATGAGGACCATCGGCTGGATGATGCCGTTGCCTGGATGCACCGTCTGGGCGTTACGCACCTGCGCACAGGCCTATCCTGGGCCGACAGTTTTCGGCCGAATGCGCAGGGCTGGTTCGATCGTCAGATGGAAGCGCTTGCCGATTTCAACGTCACGGTCACCTTCTGCTTCACGCCGCAACATCGCGGTCTGCAGCCCCATCACACCAGCCCGCCCCAAGTGCCGGAGGAATTCGCCGAGTTCTGTGCGGCGATGATCCGCCGCTACGCTCCGGCGATCAGCGATGACATGGCACCAACGCTACGTGTGTCGGCAGCATGGTGAGTTCCGGCTCGATCGGCTATGACACTGACCGTCCTCAACGTCGCCTACCCCCTCGCGCCCGTCGGGCCGGATGCGGTCGGCGGCGCCGAGCAGGTGCTGTCGGCGCTGGACCGGGGGCTGGTTGAGAAAGGCCACCGGTCGGTTGTCGTCGCCTGCCATGGGTCAAAGACGGCTGGCGTCCTGGTGGAAACACCGGCCGAAGCAGGCGTGCTCGACAAGGCGGCGAAGGACCGGGCCCAGCAGGCGCATCGCGATGCGATCACGGCCGCCCGGGCGCGCTGGCACATCGACATCGTTCATCTCCACGGGATCGACTTCGATGCCTATTTGCCTTCCGAGGGCCCAACCCTGGTGACGTTGCACTTGCCGCTCGGCTGGTATTCGTCCGAGGTGCTTGCCCCGCCACGCGAGGACCTGTGGCTGCACGCGGTCTCGGGGGCGCAGCACAGGACGGCGCCGGCAGGGTCGAGACTTGCGAAGCCTATTCCAAACGGCGTTGATATCGAGGCGCTGAACCAGCCCCGATCGCGGCGCAATTTCGCGCTGGTGCTCAGCCGCATCTGTCCCGAAAAGGCCATCCATCTCGCGATAGAGGCAGCCAAGCGCGCCGGCATTCCCCTGGCGATCGCCGGCCAAGTCTATCCCTACGAGACCCATCTGCGCTATTTCGCCGACGAAGTGCACCCTCGGCTCGATCGGCAGCGGCGTTTCCTCGGGCCACTCGGCTTTTGTGCCAAGCGGCGCCTGCTCAACGCCGCCCGCTGCCTCGTCGTTCCCAGCCTTGCCGCCGAAACAAGCTCGCTTGTCGCGATGGAGGCGCTTGCCTGCGGCACGCCGGTCGTCGCTTTCCCGAACGGCGCCCTTCCCGATGTCATCGAGCATGGCAGGACCGGATTCCTGGTCAATGACGTCGAGGAAATGGCGAAGGCCATTGTCGCATCCGGAGCCTTGGACCACGAGGCATGCCGGGCCGAGGCGCGCCGCCGCTTCTCGCTTGAGCGCATGATCACATCCTACATGGATGCTTACGAAGCGCTGGCGAAGCTTGGCACCCGTCGCGCTTTGCTGGGAACCGGCTGATGGGCAGTCTGCGCACCGAGATCATTCGCGCACCCGGAACGTTCGAGGACCTGGAGCCGTGCTGGTGGCAGCTCTGGGGGCAAAGCATCTCGGCCACGCCGTTCCAATCTCCTGCCTGGCTCATCCCCTGGTGGCGTACATTCGCGCCGGGCGATCTCACGGCAATTGCCGTGTGGAGCGGAGACGATCTCGCCGGACTGGCGCCGCTCTATATCGAAAGGCATAATTGCGGTCAGCGCCTGCTCCCCATCGGGATTTCGCTGAGCGACTATCTCGACATTTTGTGCGCGCCGGAACTGCAGGCGGAGGCTGAGGCCGCCATAGCCGAGGCGGCGCTGTCGTTGGAATGGTCGCAGTGGATCCTGCCCGACCTCTCGGCCGATGCCATATCGCTGAGCTTTGAACTGCCGAATGCCGAAGAGCGCAGATCGATGGCCCACGCGGCCTGTCCTGTGCTGTCGCTCGATGGCAATCGGACTCTGGCCCGCTCGGTTCCGGCGAGACGAAGGCGTCAGTTGCGCCGTGCCGAGAGAGCTGCCCGGCGAAGAGGAGCCGTGATTATCAGCCGCGGCGAGTCCGATCCGCAGACATTTCTCGACAGGCTCATCCGACTGCATGGCGCGCGCTGGACTGGCCATGGCGGTGGCGTGTTATCCGACACGGCTGTGGAATTTCATCGCAGGGCCCTGCCGCGGCTTGCCGATAACGGCCTGGCGCGATGCTTGACGATCCAGATCGACGATGTCGTCGTCGGTGCCTATTACGGTTTTCATCACCGCGACCGGGCCTATGCGTACCTTGGCGGTTTCGATCCGGCCTATGCCGACGAAAGCCCCGGCGCGATTCTGATCGGGCATGCCATCACCGGAGCCGCCAGCGAGGGCGCGCTGGAGTTCGATTTCCTACGCGGCAGAGAAGGTTACAAATATGGCTGGGGCGCGAAGGACCGCTGGACGGCGCAGAAGGTGTGGACCAGGAGCGCGTCGCCGTGAACATCGCGAAGCAATCAGGCGCGATTGCCAGGCGCTGCTCGAGGATTGCATGACGGACAGCCTTTCCGTTGACAACGCGCTGGGCAGATTGGCTGTTTATATTGACAAGACGACCAGCGCGGCGCAACTGGCGGATATCGCGCTGGATATGCGTCCAAGCCATGCTCCCCGGCGATGCTGGCTGGAAGAGATCGCCACGATGCTTCGTGGCAAGGCGGATGCCTTCGACAAGGTCCGAAGAGCGGCTGCCTGCGTGTCGCATGACCGGCCGGATAGCGAACCGACCGCCATGACTGTCAAACGGCTGGCCGGCAGCTTCGATCGGGCGGCCGCCATATCTCCCGCGGCCAGCGTCCAATTGTCCTCGCTTGGCGACGAGCACAGGCTTTCGACTACGACCGCCGAGATTGTCTCATGGCTGGAACAGCAGGGTTTCCTTGGTGCCCATAAGCACATACTGGACATCGGCTGCGGCATCGGGCGTCTCGGACATGCGCTCGGCACCCAGGCAGGATATGTCGTCGGCATCGATATCTCGTCGCGGATGATCGAAATCGCGCGCCGGCGATGCGCCGGCCTTGTCAATGTGGAATTTCGCCTGACCTCGGGCCTTGATCTCGGTGATTTCGCCGATGCAAGCTTTGACGGCGTGCTGGCCCTGGACAGTTTTCCTTACCTGGTGCTCGCCGGGGTTGCCGAGCGGCATTTCAGCGAGATCGCGCGCGTCCTGCGACGGGGAGGAATGGCAGCGATCCTCAACTATTCCTATCGGACATCGCCGGGCATCGATTCCCGCGACATCAGCCGTCTTTCTCATGCATGCGGCATGGACGTTGCGGTCGACGGTGAAATGCCGTTCGGCAGTTGGGACGGCATGGTCTTCCTCGTCCGCCGTGCCGGCGGAACATAACGCACCGGCGGCAGTTCGGTCACCGAACAGTTCCACGCCTGCAGAACAGGGAGAAGGAAATGGCATCCGGCGGTAAGAAGCAGATGGGCCGCGGCAGCCAGGGCAAGGGTTCCGGAAGCGGAGCGAAGGCGACGCTTGCAAAGGACGTGGTCGGCGAGAACGACGTGCTGTCCAACCGGGACAAGAAGCAGCACACCGAGCAACGCGGTCTCGACGGCAACCGGATTAAGTCCGATCAGTATCAGGATCACGCGGCGAACCGCCTTCCCGAGGATTGAGCTGATGTTCCCAGATCACCTCTTGCCGCGAAATCCGGTGACAACGGACCGGAAATCCCACAGCCTGCGGCAAGCGCCTTGCAAAGGCTGGTCGGCTATGCCCCTGTGAGATTTGAAGGGGCCTCTATTTGTTAAGAGAATGCGATGTCTCACAGGAGTCAGCGCGATCTTTGCGCCCAGTTGATCCTGAGCTTGGACCAGGAGATCGCATCACTGTTGAATGCTATCGAGCGGGAAGAGGTCCCTGACCGGCTGACAAGGCTTGCGCTCGAACTGCAGAAGGCGCTGATCGAAAAGCGCAAAGGCGACATGACGGGTGAGCGCGGTTGAAGATGTCACCGGCAAGGATGCAGCATTACTCGGAGACGGGCAGGTATCAATATCGCCCGCTGTCGCGTGATCGGTGGAACCTTAACATAAGTGAATCGTTGTAGCCGTTTGGGGGGGTCATCCCGATGGCTGGCAGAACTCCGGAAGTGGACGAACTCGCTCGGCGGCTGGTCGCAAAGACGGGCATCACCGAAGCGCAAGCGCTCGAACTTGTTGCTCTGCTCGGCCTGAATTGGGCCTCGTTGATGAGAGAGGCGAAAGTCATGAGAGCAGCTCAGCGCCTGTAGGATTTGGCCGCGCTTAGCGCCTTGCGCCCTCAGTATCCCAATGGTTGTCCGAAAATTGACCTCGTGGCTCGATCAGCACTTGCGGCGAGGTTTCCCCAAGGAACTCCAGAACGCCGGCACGGGCGCGGTTGAGACGGCTTTTGACGGTGCCGACAGCGCAGCCGCATATTTGCGCGGTTTCTTCGTAGCTTACGCCCAGTACGCCGATCAGCATCAAAACCTCACGCTGATGGGAAGGCAGCTTCTGGATGGCTTGATGCACTTCCCTGCTTTGGACGGACCAGTCCTGGGACGGTTCCGAAGTCGGACGGCTGGAGGCGCAGTCGAGCAGCCCGGGCGCCTCCCTCGCCGCCGCTTTGATACGCGTGTAGTGCGTGTTGCGCATGATGGTGAAGAGCCAGGACTTCAGGCGCGTGCCGGGCTCGAATTTGTCCAGATTGCCAAGCCCCTTGGCCAACGTTTCCTGCACAAGATCGTCGGCATCGTCAGGCACGCGACAGAAGGTTCGGGCAAAAGCCCGTAAGGCAGGAATGAGATCGACGATGGAGAT
Organism: Mesorhizobium sp. B3-1-6; assembly: GCF_006439555.1. Taxonomy (NCBI): domain Bacteria; kingdom Pseudomonadati; phylum Pseudomonadota; class Alphaproteobacteria; order Hyphomicrobiales; family Phyllobacteriaceae; genus Mesorhizobium; species Mesorhizobium sp. B3-1-6. Next base: position 82,798 of record NZ_VFTM01000025.1, read on the forward strand.
CTCCTCGGTGCTGGGGCTCGGCAGATTATGCTCTCTGGATGACAATGTTCCGGCCCCAGCAAGTAGGAATTACGAGGTGCAGACCAGGGAGAATGTTTGAAAAAAAGGAACGTTCCTGTTTTCCATCGCTCGGCCAGAAACTTTTGGCGACGTGGCGTGATCGAAGGGAGCGGCAACATTCAATGGGCCCCCTCGATCCTCGGTTCTTCGATATACCAGGGCATTGAAATGATCACGATGTCCGACCCGCCGAACTCGAGCAGTTTGGCGTGCAATCGGCGAGCGCGATGCGTATGCAGGATATATTGCCACCAATTGGGCGGCACGACCTCTGGGAGCAGCACTGCAATGGGACGGCCATCGAACTCTCCGCGCAACGTCCTGATCTCCTTCAGTAACGGCTCGTACATCAGCCGGTAGTCGGCATTGAGGAGAAGAAGACGCGGCGGGCGCAGGCCCGCCGCTCTCGCCGGCGCTTCCACATCCTGCGACCACCTTCCGCGAATTGCGCGCTCTTCATCGCTCTCTTCGCCCGACAGCCGCGCCACATGGACGGCGATGACATCTCCGGACAGGTGAAAGGCAAAGCTGAGCGCCTTGTCCGCCATCCTGTTCCATTGCTGGGTCACGACAAGAACGACAGCGGGCTCGGTGCTGCTCAAATCGACTTTGCCGGGCTCGCGCAGACTTGCCTCGAGCTGGTCGTAATAGCGCCGCACCAGCCGCAGGAGGAGGATCACCACCGGGATGACGATCACCGTGATCCAGGCCCCTTCCCTGAATTTGGCGACGACAATCACGATGAGCGCCAGCGCGGTGACTATGCCGCCGAACGCGTTGATCGCCAGATGCATGTGGTTGCCCGTCCGGTTCGTGTCCTTGGTCGTGCGAAGCGCCCTTACCCAGTGCATCACCATCCCGGTCTGCGACAGCGTGAAGGTCAGAAAGGCGCCGATGGCGAAGAGCGGGATCAGATGGTCGGTGATGCCGCCGAACACGATCAGCAGCAGTCCGGTCGACAAGGCGAGATAAAGGATGCCGATCGAGAAAACGAGCCGCCGGCCAACCATGGCGAAGGGTTTGGGAAGGTACCCGTCTTCCGCCACCATGCGGCAAAGGCGGGGGAAATCGACGAAGCTTGTATTGGCCGAAAGCGCCAGCACGCAAAGCAGGCTACCGATGGCGACGTAGTAGAAGACACCGTCGCCAACGACGGCATGCGCAAGCTGCGACAGCACGCTCTGATAGCCGTCCTTCTCCTGATCCATCGCGCCGATACGGTAGTGTGCCGACAGGAAACCGATGCCGCCGAGCAGCAGCCCAAGGATCAGACAGATCGCCGCCAGCGTGCGCCGGCCGTGCCTGACAGCCGGATCCTTGAAAGCGGTCATGCCGTTGCTGACCGCCTCCACGCCGGTCATCGCCGTGCAGCCGCTGGCAAAGGCGTGCATCAAGAGGAGCAGGCTTACGGTTTCGAACGGCTGCTGCAGGGGCGGCGGTGGAATTGCCGGCACCGGTTGACCGCCGGAGGCGACTGTCTTCGCGACGCCGATCGCCAGGATCGCCAGGAAGCTCGCGACGAACAGATAGGTCGGCAAGGCAAACAGCCGGCCGGCATCGAGCGTGCCGCGCAGATTGACGACGGTCACCAAAAGCAGGATCCCGAGGCAGATCCAAAGCGTGTAGGCATGCAGCGAAGGCAGCGCCGACACCAGTGCGCCGACGCCGGCAGAGATGCCTACGGCGACATTGAGCACGTAGTCGACCATCAGCGCGGCGGCGGCAAGCAGGCTGGCGTTGCGGCCAAGATTTTCGCGCGAGACGATATAAGCGCCCCCATTGCTGGGGTAAGCGGCGATAGTCTGGCGGTAAGAAAGATAAAGGACCGCGAGCAAACCGACTATGGCGCCCATGATGGGACCGATATAGCCCAGACCCGCCGCGCCGAGCGGGATCAGGATCGTGAGCGCCGCTTCCGGACCGTAGGCCGACGAACCCAGCCCATCGAGGCCCATGGCTGGCACGCCTTCGAAAACACCGATCTTGCGCTGCGACTGTTCCTGATTGGCCAGCCGGCGACCGAGAATCCAGCCCAGTATCGACATGTTGTGTGTCCCGGGAAACTCCTCCCGAATAGCGCGGAAAGAAGAATGTTCCTCGACTGCGACTTCCGACCCGGAGTGCAGGCGGGAATGCGCCGGTCGCTATAAATCACCAGTTCCCGTTGCTGGAGAGCGACCGAGCTCCCGATAGCGGCTCTTGTTGCCGCCCGTAACGGGACGTGACATTCGACCGTCCGTTGTATTTGCTGCAGATCGCGTCGCCTTGGACCGCAGCACGGCACGCGGTCACATACAGTGGCAAGTCCTTACGAGGAAAAACACGCCCACTCCATATGGGATAACGACGAGTGCGAGGGCAATCCAATAGCCCGGCTGCGCCATTGCCGCGAAATCTGAACGAAGCTGTTCCATTGCCATCGAACAACGCGCGCCTCATCGTTGTTCCAAGCGGGGCTCAAGACGGCAGTCCTGGGGCATGACGCCTTCTGAATTTGCCGGCAATAGAACATGTTCTTGAGCTTCCAGTTCGAGGCAGGACCAAAAGCAGTGGAGACGTTTGGTGGCTTCTATAACGCCAGAACAGGTAACGCGGCCCGTGTCCGGTTGACCTGTCCTCCGGTGCGGCTTGGAGCAAAATGTGATTTGAGCGAAGCGAGTGTTCGCGCGTTTGAGCGTGGTGGCCGTCCACCCGCCGGAAAGCTGCTTGCCATGCGCCAGGCATTCCAAGCCGCCGGCATCGTGTTTTTCGGACGGGATAGCTCCGGCAAGCCTGTCCTTCGATTGCAAAGCCCGGCTCGTGTTCCGGTCACCAATCTTACTGATGGCGAGGCTGGGATAATCGGCAACAGCGCAACGCAGCCACTCTCGCCATCTCGATCGGCGTGCCGAGCGGTTCGGGGAATTCGCGTGGCAGACAGAGTAAAGACAGTTTTGTAACCCTGCCGCGGTCGCAAAAACGGCCAAGCCCTGCCCCAATGCCGTGATCCGACCTGGCGCCGACACGTCTGATGCGGCCACTGATCCATACTGAATCGGTTGCTCGACGTCCTTCCACGCCAGCGGACTTGGTCGGCTACAAACGCCTTTCATGAAGGAGGAACAAAGCTGCCTGTTGCCAGTTTGAATAGCCTCAACAGAGTGCTTCGAGGCCATGGCTCATCGTCGGTTTTCGTCACTGGGTCTGGGTTTCCTGGTCTTGGCGTTTGGCTCGATGCCGCAAGGCACTGCTCAGGCCCAGGCGCCCTGCTCGGCCGATCACGATAAGCTGCTCTCGGCGTTGAAGGCTAATGTCAAGGCAAGTGGCGGCCCCGCGAATGGCGGCTTCGAGAACAATGAATGGGCAGCGATAGTCGCCCGCGACGGTACCGTCTGTGCCGTTGCCTTCAGTGGACCTACCGCCGATGCGCAGTGGCCGGGCAGCCGGCTGATCGCGGCCGAGAAAGCCAATACGGCCAACGGGCTCAGCCTGGCCAACATGGCGCTGTCGACAGCCAATCTCTATGCCGGGGTGCAGCCGGGCGGGCCGCTGTTCGGTCTCCTGGCCACCAGCCCCGTCAACCAGGCAGCAGCCTATGCCGGTGACCCCAAGACTTTCGGCAGCGCCAACGACCCGCTTATTGGCAAGTCGATCGGGGGCGTCGTCGTGTTTGGCGGGGGACTGGCTCTTTACGACGGCAAGACAATCGTCGGGGCGCTCGGCATCAGCGGCGATTCCTCCTGTGCCGACCACAATGTCGCCTGGCGCGTTCGCGCCGCTCTCGGCCTCGACAAGGTTCCGGCGGGCGTCAATCCCAATCGCAAGGACGCCATCATCTACGATCTTGATCCCGGGGGGAAAAGTGCCTCCGGCTGGGGTCATCCGCTTTGTGCCGGTCGCGAGGCCGATATTGCGGCGGAAATCGGTTCCGGCGTCGGAGGTTCGACGCCGAAATGAAGCAAGCAACCGAAACTGCAACATTCTGCGGTGATGCCGCGTATTCCGACCGCCCGGCCGTATCTCAAAAACGTTTTGGCGTTCTTACAGCCATGCTGCTGGTCTGCGCCCCCTTGCTGACAGCCGCTTCGGAAGCTCCCCCATCGCCGGCGATATCTCCGCCTCCCGCGGCCGCGCCGCCTGATGACGGGCAATGGACGATGCCCGCCAAGAACTACGCCTCGACCCGTTATAGCGAACTCGCGGAAATCAACGAGGGTAACGTCAAGAACCTGCAGGTCGCCTTCACCTTTTCGACCGGGGTGAACAAAGGCCAGGAAGCAGCGCCGCTGGTGGTCGGCAGCACCATGTATATCGTGAGCCCGTTTCCCAACATCGTCTACGCGCTCGACCTTTCCAAGCCCGGCGCGCCGATGAAATGGAAATACGAGCCCAATCCTGAGCCGGCCGCTCAAGGGGTTGCCTGCTGCGACGTCGTCAACCGCGGCGCGGCTTTCGCGGACGGGCGCCTCTTCTTCAACACGCTCGACGGCCACACCATCGCGCTCGATGCGGACAGCGGCCAGCCGCTCTGGAACGCCCATATCGGCAACATCAATATCGGCGAAACCATCACCATGGCGCCGCTTGTGGTGAAAGGCAAAGTGCTGGTCGGCAATTCCGGCGGCGAGATGGGCGTTCGCGGCTGGGTCAAGGCGTTGGACGCCGGCGACGGTCACGTCGTCTGGACGGCCTATGGCACCGGGCCGGACAAGGACGTGCTGATCGGACCGGACTTCAAGCCCCACTACGATATGGACAAGGGCAAGGACCTCGGCGTCACCTCATGGCCGCCCGAGGCCTGGAAGATCGGCGGCGGCAATATGTGGGGCTGGATTTCCTACGATCCGGACCTCAACCTGATCTTCCACGGCACTGGCAATCCCGGCCCCTGGAATCCGGATCTGCGGCCCGGCGACAACAAGTGGACATCGGGAATTTTCGCCCGCGATCCCGATACCGGAGCGGCGAAATGGTTCTATCAATGGAGTCCACACGACCTCCATGACTATGACGGCATCAACGAGCAGGTCCTGCTCAACATGAACTGGCAGGGCAAGCCGCGCAAGGTGCTGGTCCGTCCGGAACGCAACGGCTACCTTTATGTCCTTGATCGCACCACCGGCGAGGTCCTGTCTGCAAAACCTTATGGTCCCGTCAATTCCAGCAAGGGCGTCGACCTTAAGACCGGCCGGCTGATCGAAAACCCTGACAAGCAGACCGGCACCGGCAAAGTCGTCCGCGACATCTGCCCGACCGCGTCGGGCCTCAAGGATTGGCAACCTTCCGCCTTCTCGCCGAAAACCGGCCTGCTCTATATCCCGCACAACAATCTGTGCATGGACGAAGAAGGCGTCGAGGTGAACTACATCGCCGGCACGCCTTATGTGGGGATGAACGTGCGCATGATCCCCGGGCCGGGCGGCAATCGCGGCGCTTTCACCGCCTGGGATATCGCGGCTGAGAAACCCGCCTGGAGCCTCAAGGAGAACTTCCCGGTATGGAGCGGCGCGGTCGTGACCGCCGGCGACGTGGTCTTCTATGGAACGATGGAAGGCTGGTTCAAGGCAGTGAGCGCAAAGACCGGCGACCTGCTTTGGCAATTCAAGACTTCGTCCGGCATCATAGGCCAACCCATCACCTATCGCGGCCCAGACGGCCACCAATATGTCGCCGTCTTATCCGGCGTCGGCGGCTGGGCGGGCGCCATCGTGTCGGGCGACCTCGACCCGCGCGATGCCAGCGCCGCGCTCGGTTTCGTCAATGCAATGAAGGACCTGAAGAACGCGACCACGGCGGGAGGCACGCTCTATGTGTTCCGGCTGCCCTGATGCGTTCGGCTTGATCCACGGCGTGGCACGGAAGGCGTTCCCACGAATGGCGCTCGGCACCGTCGCACTCGCCTTGCTGCTCTTGCCGGCGACGGCCGGCGTTCGTGAGTTCAGGGTCTGCGCCGACCCGAACAACCTGCCCTTTTCCAATGCGGCCGGACAAGGATTCGAGAACAGGATCGCCGAAATCATCGCCGCCGATCTCGGCGCGAAGCTGACCTACACCTGGTGGGCGCAGCGCCGCGGCTTCGTGCGCAACACGCTGAAGGCGGGTCTCTGCGATCTCGTGCCCGGCACGCCGGCCAATCTCGAAATGCTGCGCACCACGAGGCCCTACTACCGCTCCTCCTATGTCTTCGTGACTCGCCAGGACGACCCCGACGTCGCCTCCTTCAACGACCCGCGGCTGCGCGACTTGCGCATCGGCGTTCAGCTCATCGGCGACGACGGCGCCAACTCGCCTCCTGTCCAGGCGCTTGGCCGCCGCGGCATCATTGGGCATCTAATCGGCTACCCCGTCTATGGCGACTACTCCGCTCCCAATCCTCCGGCGCGTATCGTCGAAGCAGTGGCGAGCGGCGATATCGACCTCGCGGTGGTCTGGGGTCCGCTCGCCGGCTATTTCGCCCAGAAGCAGAAGGTGCCGCTCCGGATCACGCCGGTTACGCCTCGCATCGACGGGCCGCAATTGCCGCTGATGTATGACATCTCGATGGGCGTTCGGCGCGAGGACGATGCGCTGCGCAGCGATGTGAACAGCGCGCTTGCCAGACACAAAGCCGAGATCGACGCGGTTCTGACGCAATATGGAGTGCCTCGTCTCGACGTGGCCGGGAGCCCGGTGCGATGAGATCGACCGCCGCCATGCTTCTCTTGGCGATTTTAGCGCTGGCGGCCTGCCAGCGCGAGGAGCGGGACACACGGCCGCAGTCGGCGCTCGGCTCCGGCGAGCAGCCGACACCGGTGACGACTCTGGAACCCGGCGGGCAGCGGCCCTCTCCCACAGACAACAAGGCGGCGAGCTTCGAGGCCAATGCCTTCCATCTGAGCGAAGGCAAGCGCCTGTTCGGCTGGTTCAACTGCTCAGGATGCCATGCCAATGGCGGCGGCGGCATGGGCCCTGCGCTGATGGACGAAAAGTGGATCTATGGCAGCTCGATGGAAAGCATTCACGCCACGATCCGCGACGGTCGTCCGAACGGCATGCCGAGCTTTCGCGAGAAGATCCCTGACGACCAGATCTGGGAGCTCGCAGCTTTTGTTCGCTCGCTGAGCGGCAACGCGCCCTCCTCCGCCGCGCCTTCCCGAAATGACGATATGATGGTGCATCCGTCGGAAAACCGCATGCCGGACGCCGCCACGCTGGGGAAGTCGCCGTGAAACGCTTCGCCTCGATTGCGTTCGCCACGGCAATCGCCCTGCTTCTTCAGGGATGCGCAGGCTGGCAATCGGCGCTCGACCCGAAGGGCCCGGCGGCGAGCGAACTGGCATGGCTGATCTGGTTCTTCACCGGGCTTTGCGCGGTGGTGTGGGTGCTGGTGATGATCGCTCTTGCCGCGCCGCTGATGATGCGGCCGCGGGAACGGTTGGAGCCGCTTGTGCTTGACGCCGGCGCGGACAATCGGAAGCTGCGCGTGGTGACGGCCGCCGTCGGGCTGACCGCCGTCATCCTGATCGGGCTCACTCTGCTGAGCTTCTTCGCCAACAGGACGCTCGCCGCGATCGGCTCGGACGCCGCGCTGACCATTCGCGTCACCGGCCATCAATGGTGGTGGGAGGTGCGCTATGAGGACGCCACGCCGAGCCGCATCCTGACGACGGCGAACGAGATCCACATTCCCGCCGGCGAACCGGTTCGGCTTCTCCTCACCTCGACCGATGTTATCCATTCCTTCTGGGTCCCGAGTCTTTCCGGCAAGCTCGACCTCATTCCCGGTCACATGAACGTGCTCGACATCAAGGCGGATAAGCCCGGCGTCTATCGCGGCCAATGCGCCGAGTTCTGCGGCGCGCAGCACGCCAATATGGGTACCTTCATTATCGCCGAGCCGCGGGCAAAGTTCGACGCCTGGTGGAACGACCAGTTGCAGCCGGCCGCTGGCCCGGCGAGCGACGAGGCAAAGACCGGCGAAGACCTCTTTCTCAAGCGGCCCTGCGTGATGTGCCATAGGATCGGGGGCACCCCCGCCGGAGGAACGGTCGCTCCCGACCTGACGCATATAGGCAGCCGGCAAACGCTTGCGGCCGGAACATTGACGATGAGCCGCGGCAATCTCGCCGCCTGGATAGCCGATCCGCAAGGCATCAAGCCGGGTTCTCACATGCCGGTTGTCGATCTGAGCGGCGACGAGCTCAACGCCATCGTCGCTTATCTCGAGGGGCTGAAATGAGCAGCGCGGATCTCACCAGCGAACGCGATCTGCCGCCCGAGCGCGAGGTGTCCGCCAAAGGCGATCTTGCACCCGAGCGTGATGGGCCGCGCGACACCGGCTTGGATGATGCCAGCCTGCATCGCTGGCTGGCGCGGACGTGGCGCACGCCCCCCGGCATCATCGGTGCGCTCTCGAGCGTCGATCACAAGGTGATCGCACGGCGCTACCTCATCACCGCCTTCCTGTTTCTGTGCTTGGGTGGGCTCAACGCCGTCGTCATGCGCATCCAGCTCTCGGGCCCGCAGCGCGGGCTCATCGGCCCGGATCTCTACAACCAGCTTTTCACGATGCATGGCGTCACCATGATGTTCCTGTTCGCCGTGCCCATCGTGCAGGCGACCGGTATTTATCTGGTGCCGTTGATGGTCGGCACCCGCAACATTGCCTTTCCGCGCCTCAACGCGTTCAGCTACTGGGTCTATGTCTCGGGGGGTATCTTCGCCTGGGTATCCTTCGCCCTCTCGATGGCGCCCGATGTCGGCTGGTTCGCCTATGTGCCGCTGTCCGGGCCGGAATACAGTCCCGGCAAGCGCGCCGATGTATGGGCGCAGATGATCACCTATACCGAAGTGTCCTCGCTGTCGGTCGCCGTCGCCACCATCGTGACGGTGCTGAAGCAGCGCGCGCCCGGCATGTCGCTGGACAAGATACCGCTTTACGTCTGGGCGTTGCTGGTCACTTCCTTCGTCATCGTCTTCGCCATGCCGGCGGTGATGATCACGTCGACCTTCCTCATTCTCGACCGGCTCGTCGGCACGCACATCTTCAACCCGGCGGAGGGCGGCGATGCGCTGCTGTTCCAGCATCTGTTTTGGTTCTTTGGGCATCCGGAGGTCTACATCATCTTCCTGCCGGCGACCGGCATGGTCTCCTCCATCATTCCAGCCTTCGCGCGGCGCCCGGCGTTCGGTCATTTGGGGCTGGTGCTGTCGCTCATCGCTGTCGGTTTCCTGTCGTTCGGCCTTTGGGTCCACCACATGTTCGCGACGGGACTGCCGAAGCTCGGCGCCAGCTTCTTCACCGCATCCAGCATGATGATCGCCATCCCCAACGGCGTGCAGATCTTCTGCTGGCTGGCGACATTGTGGGACGGCAGACCGGTTGTCCGCACGCCGCTGCTGTTCGTCTTCGGCTTCTTCTTCATCTTCGTCATTGGTGGCCTCACCGGCGTCATGCTCGCCTCGGTGCCGCTCGACCTGCAGGTGCACGACACCTATTTCGTCGTCGCCCACTTCCACTACGTGCTGATCGGCGGCTCGGTCTTCCCGCTGCTGGCCGCAGCCTATTTCTGGTTCCCCAAGATCACCGGCCGCATGATAAGCGAGCGCCTTGGGCGCTGGCACTTCTGGCTGGCCCTGATCGGCTTCAACGCTGCTTTCTTCCCGATGCATATCGTAGGCCTGTGGGGCATGCCACGCAGGGTCTACACTTATCCAGCCGAGCTTGGCTGGGGCAACATCAATCTTTTCATCACCGCCGGCGCGGTGCTGTTCTTCCTGAGCTTCGTGCTGTTCACCTTCAATCTCGTGCATGGCGCATTGCGCGGCGCGCCCGCCGGCGACAATCCATGGGACGCCGGCACGCTCGAATGGGCAACCTCCTCTCCGCCACCCAGCTACAATTTCGCGCGCATTCCGGTCGTGACAAATGTCGAGCCGCTGTGGGCCGAACGCGAGGCGCTCCCGGTCGCGACCGGGCTTCGCGTCGACGTGCGCGAGTTGGTGATCTCGACGGTGGCGGAAGCCCATCCAGACATCCGCGAGAAATCGGCGACGCCGTCGATCTGGCCGCTGCTGGCTGCGATCGCGGTCGGCGGCACCTTCCTTTATTCGATCTTCACGCCCTGGGCCATCGTCTGGGGCGTGGGCCCGATCGCCATCACCCTGATCGGCTGGTTCTGGCCCAAGGACGATCCGGAGGACGAGGAATGAACCAGCGTCCCGCCGCAGATCTTTCCGGCCTCCCGACCTTTGGACATGGTCCGGGCAGTCCCACCTGGTGGGGCACGCTTGGCTTCATGGCGCTGGAAGGGACGGGCTTTGCACTGGCGGCCGGCGCTTACCTCTATCTGGCGACCTTGTGGCCCAACTGGCGTCTGAGCGCTCCGGAACCCAACCACTGGCCGGGAACGATCGTGACGCTGCTTCTCATCGTCAGCCTGGTGCCGAACCACATGCTCAACCGCTACGCCAAGGAATGCACGATCGGGCCGGTGCGGATCGGCATGGTGGTGATGTCGTTGCTCGGCATTGCGCCACTCATTGTGCGCTGGTTCGAGTTTCCGGCACTGAATATTTATTGGGACACGAACGCCTATGGCTCGATGCTGTGGGTGCTGCTTGGTCTCCACACCACGCATCTCATCACCGACGTCGGCGACACGATCGTTCTGACGGTGCTGATGTTCACGCACCATGGCTATAACGGCCGGCGCTTCGGCGATGTCGGCGACAATGTTTTCTACTGGGACTTCGTGGTCCTCACCTGGATCCCGATCTACCTGCTCATCTACTGGCTGCCGAGGTGGGGCTGACATGCGTGCGCTGCGGCTAGGCACGTCCTGGGGTGGTTTGTTGTCGGGGCCTTTGGCCTGGGCAATCTCGACGCAGCTGAACTACGCGCTTGTGCACTGGCAGTGCAATCGTCAGGTGCAGGTCGTGCTCCCGGCGGCGCTGTTGCTCGCCGTGTTTTCGCTGCTCGGCGGCGCGCTGTCATGGCGGGCGAAGCGGCAGGGCGGCGCCGCGTTCAAGCCGGAGCGCACGCGCAGCACCGAACGTTTCGTCGCCGATCTCGGCATGCTCGCGGCTCTGTTGTTTGCCCTCGTCATCGTCATGCAGGGCAGCGCGGCGCTTATCCTCGACGAGTGCCTGCGATGAGCTTCGATGCGTTCTTCTCGACCTCGATATGCTACGGCGCCGGCGCGCCCGAGGCCGGATGGACGTTGGCGTTTCCTATTACGCTTCCCTTGGCTGCAATCGCGCTCATCTATGGGATCGGCGCAGGCCGGCTGTGGCGCCGCAGCGGCCGAGGCCGACCCGAGCGGCTTCGCCAGGCTCTTTTGTTCGCCGCCGGCTGGGGCGTGTTGACGGGAGCGCTGGTGAGCCCGATCCATGCGCTCGGCGAGCGGGTGTTTTCAGCCCACATGATCGAGCATGAATTGCTGATGGCCGTGGCGGCGCCGCTTCTTGTCGCCGCCTGCCCGAGCGCGGCCTTGATGTGGGCGTTGCCGGCCACACTTCGGCGGGGGACAGGAAAACTCACCCATGGCAAGATGCTCCAGGCGGTCTGGGCGTTCGCCGCTCGCCCGCTCTACGCGACGATCCTTCACGGGATAGCGATCTGGATCTGGCATATTCCAGCGCTGTTCGAGGCAGCGCTACAGCAGGGCGTGCTGCATTATGCGCAACATGCGAGCTTCCTCGGCACTGCCTTGCTGTTCTGGTCGGTGCTTCTGCCGCGCTCTGGCCGACAGCAAACCTATGGTAGCTCCATCATGCATCTTTTCTTCACGTCGCTGCATACCGGCCTGCTCGGCGTCCTGCTGCTGGTATCGCCCAAACTCTGGTATCCGGAGAATGCCTCCGGCGCCGCGCTCTGGGGTCTGAGTCCCATCGAGGACCAGCAGCTCGCCGGGCTGGTGATGTGGGTTCCGGCCGGGCTCATCTATGGCGGAGCGGCCTTGCTGATCGCCGGCCTTTGGATAAGCAACAGCGGAACCAGGGAGGCAACGCATGCGCTCCGACCTGGCTAGGCTTATCGGCGGCGCCCTGGCCATGAGCCTGCTGCTCGCCGCGGTCGGCCTGGCGGCCTTATGGACCGACCGGCGCGATCGCGTCCGGCACGAGTCGGATGTCGCGACTGGCGGCGTGGGCGCACGCGCCATTCCGATCATGACCGCGAATGGCTGTTCCGGCTGCCATACGATTCCCGGCGTGCCGGGAGCGCAAGGCCAGGTCGGGCCGCGCCTCGACGGCAGCCTCGCCGGCCGCGTCTATATCGGCGGGGTGCTGGCGAACAATCCGGAGAATCTGATCCGCTGGATCCGCTCGGCAAGGGAAATCAACCCGCACACCGCCATGCCATCGATGAGGATTACCGACCAGCAGGCGCGCGATATCGCGGCCTATCTATACGGGCTGAGATGATCAGCAAGGGAACCGAGATCGCAAGCCGCGTGCAAGATCACCGCGGTTCCAGGATGAGAATGACGAATAGGCAGACAGGCAGGCCGCTCGTCCGCGGTTCCGCCCGGAATTGGGTCAAAACAAGAAGATGAGGCGGTTCGCCGTTTCCGTGAAACAGTGAAATGCTCCACCTCCTTGTTTTGACGCAATTCCGGGCGGAAAACCGCTCAGACTTTTCCTGGAATTGATCTAACCGCCGTCTCAGCGCTTGGCGCTGTCGCTATCTGCGTCCGCACGCGTCAGGAACGTCTGGGTGACCTGCGGAAGGTGGTCCTTCAGCCACTCGGCCATGGCTTCCTCTTCGCGCAGGTTCTATTTGCACACGCGGGCAATCTCGGCTTCGCCCACGGCATTGGCCGCGGCGATGAGGATCGTATAGGACGCGATTTCCATATGCTCGAATGTGTAACTCGCCAGAGAGCCTTTCATCACTTCGTCACCGGCGAAGACGCCGCTGATCGACTGCGCGGTGGCGGTCAGCTTGCCGCCTGCGTCCTTCAGCATGGACGATCCTTCGTCGAGGCCATCCAGGCAGGTCTTCAGCCGTCTGGCCTGCTCTTTCGTTTCTTCCAGATGGCTACGGATTCGCTCGTTGAGTTCGGGGTAATTGTCTATCCGACTCAATTGGCCCGACAGCATCGTCTCGGCCTGTTCCTCCATTGCGTGAGCGTCCCTCAACCATTGAACAAGCCATTCGCGCGATTCAGCCATTGCGGTGTCTCCATCAATTTGACGCCGCCCGAACCGAGGGTGGCCCGCATTGTTCCTTGAACGTGATGAAAAGCGTCTACGATTTCCGGGACGAGGACGGGTCGGAACCGGAGAGTTTCTCCCGCATCGATTTGTCGGTCTTGTCGGCCGCGGCTTTGACAACGCCGCCGGCCTTGTCGGCCAGCGTGCCCTCGCTCGAGGCCTGACGTCCGGCTTCGTCGCTCGCCGTCTGGTAGGCTTCGGCCGCGACTTGCTTTGCAGTGTCGAGGCCTTCTTTCAAAGTGTCTTCGGCACTGTCCCGAAGCCTCTCGCGATAGGCACCCAATCGCTCATCCTCGACCTCGGTGTGGGGCAGCATGGCGCCGATCGCAGCTCCGACGGCGAGGCCGATGGCGGCTGCTGCGAGAGGCTGGTCCTGAAGCAGACCATGCGCCGATCGGCTGGCGCTCGTCGCCATATCGGCCGCAGCCGCCGCCGAGCTCGCCAGTGTGTCGGCTGCGCTGCTTGCCAGGTTCGACACCGTGCCGGCTGCTTCGCTTGCCATTCCCGAAACAGTTTCGGCCGCTCCGCTGGCGGCTTCGGCAACAGAGCCTGCCGCATCCGACGCGCTCGAAGCCATTCCAGCGCCGAATGCGCCATGATCGAGGCCAGGACCGCGCCGCGTCACACCATTGGTACCAGCCGGGGTGGCGGAGGCGCCGCTGCCCAACATCAGCCAGGCCAGGCCCGCGCCGATCACGGTCAGCGGCAACGGATTGTCCCGTACCTGGGCCTTCAGGTTGTGAAGCATGTCGGAGCCCGCGCCGCCTCTGAAAAGCCCGGTGAACTCGTCGAAGAGCTGCCCGGGGGTCATCTTGTCGCGAATGGAGTCGGCGGTCGCCACCACCCTTGCGCGTGTGGCTTCCGCCTCGCGTTCGAGCTCGGCTGCGGATCTCTCGGTCATCTCGCTTGTTCCTTGATCACGTTCACGTCACGCTTGAGCTGTTCCTGTGTGCGGTCCGGCGCGAGCTCGGAAGGCGCCATGCTCGCCATGCCGGTCCGCAACAGGATGACGCCGAGCACGGCAACGACCACGCCGACGAGCAAAGCGGACCACCCGGCGCCCAGACCAAGGCGAGCCAGGGCGATGACGAGTGCCTGCAACAAAACCAGCAGCGCGGCGAGCAGACATATCGCGCCGCCCAGCACCTCCACGGCGCCTGCGCCGGCCTTGGTCGCGTTCTCCGATATCTCCGCTCTTAGGAGCCTCGCCTCCGTTTGCACGAGCGTGCTCACCTGCTGCGCCAGATCGGCGACCAATGTGCCGAGACTTGGATTGTCCTCAGTGCTCATTTCTTCAGCTCCGCTGCCTTCCCGGGTATGCCGCCATCGGAACCCCAATTTGCTGGAGCGTTATGCCGGCGCGCGCTCGTTCCCATGCCGGTTTGTCGGGGGTGATCGGGCGTTGCCGCGCCCTGCGTCGGGCGGCGCGTGCCGGGCGGCGAAGCCTTCATGAAGCGGCCAAGTGCCAATCCCGCCAGAACCGAACCGGCAAGAAGCGCCCCAGGATTCTGGCGGCCAAAAGACTGGACGTCTTCCAGCACCTGTCCGAACGGCTTCTCTTTCAACGAGGAGGACAGCCGCTCGAGCCCGCTTGCGGCCTCCTGCATGAACTTCGAGGCCGCAGTCTGGTCGCTGTTAGCCAAGTGATTGCTCGCGGCGCGCAGGGCGCCGCCGAAAGCCGAAAGGCTCGATCCGATATCGCGCTGCGTCTGCTCGGCCTTTTCGGAGACGGCCTGCTGGGCTTCGGCGGCATACGCTCCAGCCCTGCGGGCAACCTCGTCGCGGGCATCGTGGAGAGCTTCGCCGGCGCTCTGCGCTTCTTGCCGGATCCGGTCGGAAATGTCGTCCTTCGCTTTGGCAAAGTCGGCGGACTGGGGGTCCCGATCATCCTCGCGCTGCATGGTGCCTCCTAGTGAAAGCCGAGGAAGGAAAGCACTGCGAGCACAACGACGATCAGACCAATGAGATAGATGACACTGTTCATGATGCAGCCTCCTCGATGCAGTCCGAACTTCCCGCCGGCTGCGATGTTCCCCTGGACGAGCGGCTTTTTAGCAAATTCTCATTTGCTCTCGGGCTTTGCCCTCAAAGCGGCAAGCTCCTGGTCCGGGCAAAGCAGCCGGGGGCGTGTCGGATCGGAAATATCGATCTTGTCCCAGGGAATGCGATAAAGGCCCTCATGGCGCCTCAGCGCGAAGAAGTCGAGCAATGCAGCGCCGATAGTCGAAGCGGACAAGCGCTCGAACGCGGCGAAGATGCCGACATGAAATTCGGTGGCGACGAGGTCGTCGCCATCCCGCTCGGCGACGATCTCTTCGATATAGCCGATGCTCTTGCCGCGCTCGGAGAATACGGGCCTGCCGGCAAGATGCTCGAGATTTACAGTCGCCATCCTCAGGCTCCCGGGATTCGGCCGACGACATGTTCGCGCAGCCAGTCCTGCCAGGCGAAGATCTTGGTGCGTCGCACGTCGATGTCGAATTCGATGTCGACACCGATGTCGCGCACCTTGTGCCACGCGATCCGGTGCGGCCGTGCCTGGCGCTTGCCGCCAAGCTTTGCCGCGAGCCGCGCGGTCCATCGGCCGGGCCGCGCGCCAAGCCGACGTGCCAGCGCGATCGAGCCAAGCTCGATCGCAATGAGCCTGGGCGGCTTACCCGGCCTCAGCTCGGCGACCAGGCCATCAACCTTGCCGATCTTGACCTGCTCGCGATCGACGACCTGTTTGTCCAGGATATCGCGCAGCAGCTGCATCACGTGCCTCCGAATATCTGCAGCGGAATCGTCACGAGCGCCAGCACGAAGCCGAGCGCGATGACGAAAATCACGGCCGCGTTCGAGATGACGCCGTTGCGATGCTTGCCTACATAGCGGTCGTCGTTCAGCAGGAAGAGGAACGGCACAACCGTCAGCGGGAGGCTGGCCGCTGTCAGCGCCATCGAGAAGATAGTGAGCTTCAACGGGTCTAGACCGAGCGCTATCGGGACCGCGGCGAGGAAGAGCGTCAATGTGTAGATGAGGCTGAATCCGGGATCGTCGCGCGGCTTCAGATCCTCGCCCCAGGTCCAGCCGAATCCCTGCGCGACGAGATAGGCCTGCTGCAAGGCCACTTCGAGCGCAGCGCCGAAGCAGGCGATGGCCAGCGACGCGACGAAAAGGACGAAGCCCCAGAAGCCGAACATCGGAATCAACATCAACGGAAGCTGGTTGTAGTCTTCCACTTCGGTAACGCCATGAGCACCAAGAACCAGCGCCGCCACGATCAGAACGCCCACCGAGATCGTGCCGCCGAAACTCATACCGAGCCCGGCTATCGCCCGATTGGCGCCGAGATAGCTCTTGTCCCACTGATCTTCGATCGCGCCAGAGGAATAGAACATGAAAAGGTAAGGCGATATCGAGGCGCCGAGAATGCTGACGGCCATGAACCAGTATTTTGCCGTGTCGTGCTGCGGCAGGCTGGGCACGGCCCCCACCGCCACCTCTTTCCATTCGGGGCGGAGCATCACGGCTGCGACGACGAAGCAGAGCGTTACCAGACCAAGCATCGACACCCCCTTCTCGATGAGCCCGAATGTGCCTTTCCACAACAGCAGCCAAGCCACGAAAGCGACCGGCAAGGCCCACCATTGAAAGCTGATCCCCGTGGCAAGCTCGGCGGCGATAGCCACCCCGCCGATCTCGGCGGAAAGCACCAGGAAGTTGACCAGCAGGGTGGCAAGGAGCGGCCAGATGAACGCATTGAAGCCGAACCGTTCGCGGATGCCGTCGGCAATGGTGTGATGGCTGACCGCGGCGAAGCGACCGGCCATCTCGACCAGGAAGATGATGCAGATGGTACCGAGCACCACCGCCCAGATGAGCCGGAAACCGAACAGTGCGCCGGCCTGCGCCGCCGTCGCCATCGATCCGACCTCCAGGAAGCCGCCGACGCTGGTGACGACACCAAGCGAAATCTCCAGCAGCTTCTTCATCGTTTCGGCGAGAAATAGTTTCGATAGGCTGTTGCGAGATCGCCTTGCGCGGCCCGAAGCTCCTGTTGCGCCTGACCGACCTGCGCATCCTGTCCGGCCTCGACCGCGTCCTTGGCCCGCCTTGCCGCATTCGACAGCCGGCTAACAGCGGCCGCCAACGCATCTCGCTTTCCCCGGTCGGACGGAGACGCCGATTCCACTTGCCGGCCAGCGTCGGCGAGTGTCTCGGCAAAGGACTGCAATGCTGAGGACGCATAATGGGACGGCGCTGCGCCGGAGAGCCAGGCGTCGCTCACCAGCACTGCCGCCTGTGCCGTCGAGGCCGCAAGCTTCGATTGCTGGTCAACGGTTTCAGACGAGGAACAAGAGGCAAGCGCCAGCGCCAGCAGGGGCAGGAAGGCCCGGCTCGGCCGGGCAACGGTGCGCAACATCTTCCCCTCGCTGCAATCGCTTCAAATCCCGAAGATAAAGCCGCAGCCACGCGAAAGTTCCTCCGTGTTCGGGATTTGCGGCATCGAGGCTGGCCGGTTCCATGTCCGACTGAGCTCGCAATGTTTCAGCTTTATCGGGACGATCGTGAACGCGACATAGCCAAGACATGGCTTGAGCGCGCCAGAGCCCGCGCAATCTCGCTCACTTAACAGAAAAGCGTCACCGGCAGGCAGGGCGGTGCTGCGTTCGGTCGATGGCCGGCAGCGTAGTTGCGGGAGGATCCAGCCTTCCGTCATGTGGAATATCTGGCGAACGAGTCCGGCCTGGAGAGGCCGGCATTGCGTGACGATACTGCTTCGTGGGACCAGCAGCTCGACCGTGCTCGCGACCGCTCATTGCGACACGATGGCGATGCGCGACTATGGCGAGCTGGAAAATCTCGCCACCGTCCTGACGCTTTGACAGGGGCGTTGCGCGGCTCCCTGGCCGAAGCCGACCTGATCCCGCTGGCGCTAACTGTCGGACTTCGCTTTGTCAGCCCTGGCCGATGGCTTTTGCCGGCCGAGTTCGCGATCCACAGCCTTGCGTGAACCTTCCGCGGGATCTTCTTGCGGCAAGCGCCCGTGCGTCTCGGGCTCAACGGCTTCCAGCGCATCGGCGCCAGCGAACTCTCCTCATCGGGATTCGCTCGGCGGCTCTGTCGAGCACGCGTTGGAGCATTCATGGAGCACCTCCTCGCATCGACTTAACCGGGCCGTGACGCCGATGTTCCCACAAACTCGAAGCACGAGGAACGAACGGACGGATGGAAGGTTGCAGCTCCAAGACCCGGCGAGGCATTCCATGACTTCCGACACGACAGCGCTTCACGGCAGCAGGACGGCCCGAATCAGGCAACACTCCTTTTCCAGCCGCCCACCATCTCCATCAACGGCGTGATTGATAGCGAGACGGTCAGCTTGTTCGGTTGTCTGGAACGCGATGTTTCAACACGACGGTCTTGTCGGAACTTCAGGTCCCCGGGCGGATTAGGAAAGAGCGCTGCAGGCGCACGATCGCAACCGCAAAGGAGCGTAAAAATGCCGAAGAAAGCTTCGTCCGCGACCTCGAAGGGCTTGGAAAGCCTCTTCCTGGACGGACTCAAAGACATCTACTATGCGGAAAAGAAAATCTTGAAGGTATTGCCAAAGCTGGCGAAAGCAGCACAGTCCGAAAAGATAAGCGCTGCCTTCGAAAAGCACCTCAAGGAAACTGAAGCCCAGGTCGATCGCCTGGAGCAAGTCTTCGACATACTCGGCAAGCCGGCCCGGGGCAAGACCTGCCCGGCCATTGATGGAATCATCGAGGAGGGCTCGGAAATCCTCGAGGAGTACAAGGACGAACCGGCGCTCGACGCGGGTCTGGTGGGCGCCGCACAAGCGGTCGAGCATTACGAAATCGCGCGCTACGGTACGCTGATTGCATGGGCCGAGGAGCTCAGACTCAAGGATGCTCTCCCGCTGCTCCGTCAGACCTTAAAAGAAGAGTCCGACACCGACGAGGCGCTCAACGCTCTCGGCGAGAACGATGCCAATCGACGTGCTCTGCAGGCGGCCTAGCGCCACGACGGAGTTGCAGCGGTCCTGCCGGCCACAGGACCGCTCACGCGAAAGACTGACTGGCTGCCCTCCCGCCCGCGGATGGTCACGAAACGCTTGCCCGTAGCTTGTGTCAAAGCAAGAGTCGTTGTCAGCTAAGGCTGGTTCGTCGAACATTGGGAACTGCGGTCGCTTTGAAGTGAGCCGCTGTTCGCGAGGAACGGGGTCGAGATCGGCGAGGCCGAGTCGCTGGTCGACCTACGTGATCGCCGAGGAACACGATGAAGAAGACCTGAAAGAAACCGACCATGCTTCAGGTCGCCGCGGGTTTCGAGATCTCGCGATAACTGCCCGCAGAAATCCGCCCAAGAAGTAGTCTGCAAGTCTGCATGTCCCTTTCAACGGAGGCATGCAATTCCTGCCATAAAACGGCGCTGTCGAGGGCGCGCTCGCGAACGGCTGCGCCATCGCCGAGCTACACCACCTGCGGGGGACACGACCCGCGTTTTTGTGGGCCAAAATCACGAAGCTTCGCGTGTCGTTCCCTATGCTTCCGCGAGCAACCAGCGAGGTACCACCGAAAGTCTCCATCGCCTCGCCCTCTAGACCTGGTCCATAGGTTCAAATCACACCCAAAATCAAGCACTGACGTGGCGCTCGGCGCGTCCGACTGCTTAAATGAGCCTCCCCGCGCGTTCAGCTCTCCTTCTCGAGCTCCTGAAGAGCATTTCGAATGGCTGCGACTAGCGTCGCTATCGAATAGGGTTTCTGCACCCAGCCCAGCGGTCTGGCCGCTTCGGCTCGAAGCCGCACGTCGCGATCGCTATGGGCCGTCGTAAAGACGCACCGTATGCCCAACTCGCGGTACAATTCCACGGCCGCGTCGATGCCGTCCCGCTTGCCGAGCAAGCGGATATCCATCAGGGCAAGCACCGGCTTGGTCGAGAGCGCCATACTTATCGCCTCATCGGCGCTGGTCGCGAGGCCCGCCAGCGAGAAGCCTTCGGCCAGCAGTCCCGCCACTACATCCAGCGCGATCAGGTAGTCGTCTTCGACGATCAGAATCGGCTGGTTCAGAGCGGTTTCGGGGTGTCCTCCGCTCACATCATCTCGGGAGAAGACTACCTGCGGCTTGAAGGGCCGATTGATGTCCCCCGCACGGCTCAACTCAGGTATCGCTGCTTTTGGTCGCAAGGCCAATCTCCTGAGGCATCTGAGAAAAAATAATGGTGCATCTGGACGGGCTCCGGCTGACTTCGAACGTCGCGCCGATCTGTCGCACCAGGCCTTCGACAAGTCGCAGGCCGGACGACGACGAGCGTACCGAACTCAGTTCGAAGCCCGGGCCCTCATCCTCTACCACAAGGCTAATCGCCCGGCCGTTCTGTCTGATGGAAACGCGAATAGTTCCATGCTCATTTCCGGGCAAGCCATACTTCACGGCATTGATCAAAAGCTCGTTGATAATAAGCGCCAGCGGCATCGCAACGTCGTTCGGCAGTTGGATCGGATCTGCCTCGCAGACCAATTGAACGGCTGCGGGAAACATCTGTTTTGCTGTCTCGCAAACAGCTCCCAGGAAAGGTTCGGCACCGAAGTTGATGGCATCGGGCGTGTCATAGAGGACCCGCTGAGCGGCAGCCATGGCGGCCACCCGCTTGCTGGCCTCATGCAGAACGGTTTGAGCCTCCGAACTCTTGCTGGTCCTTGCCGCCATGGAAAGCAGGGACTTCAGCATCATCATGTTGTTCTTCACGCGATGATTGAGCTCGTCGAGCAAGATCCGTTGCTGGCTTTCTGCCTGCTTACGCTCGCTCACATCGACCAGCATGTTTATGGCGCCGGTGATGTTTCCCGCGGCATCGCGCATCGGTGTGGGATAGGGAATGAATGGAACCCGGGTACCATCCGGCCGCTCGGCCACCGCTTCATATCCCCGGAGGGGCCGCCCTTCGCGCAGTGAGATGGCCATGGGACACTGATCGTGGGGGAGCGGCGTTCCATCCGGCCAGTAGAGCTTCCATGTCACGCACCATTCGTCGGTGCCAATGACGGGCGTTCGGCCGGCAAGTTGCACCGCCGCTTCATTGAAGTAGGTGATCTTACCGTCGCCATCCGTGGTGTAGATCGCGGCAGGAATGGCCGCGAGCAGGTCTTGAAGGTGGCGCTCGCTGTCTTGTATCTTCGCTTCCGCTACCTTTTTGTCGGTTATGTTCCGGGCGATTTTGGATGCTCCGACGATATGGCCTGACGCATCCCGCACCGGCGATATTGTGAGAGAGATATCTACCAGCGTTCCGTCTTTGCGGCGGCGAACCGTTTCGAAATGATCGACGAGTTCGCCGTTGCGGATGCGGCCTAATATCAGCGGCTCCTCGTGCTGCCGACCCTCGGGAATGATAGTGGTGATGGGCTTACCGACCATCTCCGCGGCCGTATAGCCGAACAACCGCTCGGCGCCGCGATTCCAGGTCGAGACGACGCCTCTGAGATCCTTGCTTACGATGGCGTCATGGGACGACTCCACGATTGCCGCCAATTGCCGGGTCGCATTCTGTGTCTTGACACGCTCAATGCCAAAGCCGAGCTGGCGTGCAATTGTCCGGGCGACTTCAACCTCTTCGGCCGAGCATTCGTGCGGCTCGTCGAAATAGGCCATGAACTTGCCCAACAGACGCCCACCTTCGGTTATCGGAATGAAGCAGACCGCGTCGATGCCTTCTGTTCGGATTGCCTGTCTCAAGCCGTCGGGGAGTTCGGCCTGTTCCACATCGCGCATGCAAATCGGCTGCGGATCGCGGTCTGCCGCGGACCAGGGCGAATGGCCTTCCACGGCGCCTCGATATGCCTTCGACAAGCCCCGCCAGGCGACAAACTTCATGATCCCGCCTTCCAAGAGCAGAACAGAAGCACGCTGACATCTTAGCCCGCGCTGGATCGCGTCGAGCGCCGCCTCGTAGACGTCTTCGCGGGTACGGGCGTGCTGTAGCATTTCCGTTAATTGATGCAGCGCAGCCTGCTCCTCGGCCCTTTGGGCGAGCGTCGCCTCAATCTCTTTCCGCTCGGTGATATCGTGCTGCACCCGTACCGCGTAGTGAAACCGCCCACTGCCGTCGTAGACGCTGGAAGACGTCACGACAGCCCAGAAAAGCGACCCGTCCTTGCGCACGAACCGCTTCTCGATCGTGTAGCTTTTGATCTCGCCAGCGACCTGTTGGCGATATTTCATGCGATCCGCCTCGACGTCGGGAGGAAAGGTCCGATCGAAAATAGATCGGCCAACAAGGTCCTCCTGCGTACAGGCCAAAAGACGGCACAAATGTCCGTTCACCCGCAGCAGCCGGCCTTCGGCGTCAGCTTCCACGATTCCCACACCAGCGCTGTGATAGGTCAGGGCAAGCCTCTGCTCCTGTTCGCGCAACAACTCTTCCGCTTCGACCTTCTCAGTCACGTCGATGGTGATGCAGCGCGTATTGAGGAACTGACCACCAACCGAACGCACATTCGATGTTATCTCGACCCAACGCATGGAGCCTTCTTTGGCGCGCAACCTCGCACGATAATGTCGAAGCTGCTCATGCCGAGAAAGGCGGTGCAAAATGTCTTCGATCGCGGCGGGATCGGCGTGGAATTCGCGGATGTTCCGGCCGATGTATTCCTCCGCGGCATAGCCGAGCAAGTCCAGTTCGGCTCTATTGGCGCGCAAAATCGTGCCATCATTCGCGACCAGGTGGAGAGCCACGGCTGCATTCTCGAAGAAATCTTCCATATCGCTGCCGGGGAGCAGGACCGCACGGGGCCCTTCGACGTCCCTTTCATCGGCGAAGGATTTCGCGCCAGAAATGCTGGAGGGCAAAGCTCGTTGTTCCATGAAAGATTGAATTCCCCTAAACGCAGCTTAACACTCGATTTCACAAGAGGTTCCAACGGGCTGCACAATTCACCCGGCCATTAACGGCAGGTGTTATGCTGGAAGGCGTTCGCGGGCGCCGGACCAGCAAATCCGGCGACTCGATGATGCCGCTATTTTTTGAGCCGTCGCAGCACGCTTGCACGGCACCGCGACCTGACGCTTATCCAGACCTATGCGGAAAGCAGCCAGTCAAAGATCCGGTTCCCGGCTTGGCTTTTGCCGAGAAGCCGCCCGCTCCAAGGACATGCGCAACGGATGCTGCGGAGCGTTAATATTCTTCTGGACGCTAGTACAAGCCGCTACATATTTAACGATCGGGCAGCTGTCGGAGACCTTCTAGGCACACGACTGCCGACCAAAAGGATGATCCGCTGATTTCGGGATGGAGAAAGGCCGTGGAAGATCGCGCCGGCTCGCTGCCCAACGTAGCTGACTTCGTCATTCACAAGGTTCTGGATACGTTCGAATACTCCGACCGCGGCGCGGTGATCACGATGGTCGATCCGCAGGGCGCACGCATCCGTCTCCACGTCAACATCGTCACCGGGGAGTTGCTTTGCGAACACATTGCCGAAGCGCTGGAGCAGCGATACGGGAAATAGAACGTCTACTTCAACAGCGTCATCGTCCTGTCGACGGCGCGATGCAATAGTCGGCCCAATTGTCGATCAGGAAGTCGGCGATGAACGACGGCCGGTCAATCACCTTTTTCACATCGCGAACCGCCGAGTTGGGGCAGACGAAAATGTAGCTGGTGGGCAGCGTGAATTCGCCCTGGCCCGCATGGTAGAAAATTTCCCGAGCTCGGTGACGAACTCCGCCTTGCCCAAGGGTGATTTCAGGTGCTTACACTGATAATTGTGCCATTCGCCGTCGTAGCGTTGTTGGACAGGAATCCGACGGCGGCGCGACCCATGTCCGCTGATCGCGTGGGACGCTCAAATCCGATATAGCTGCTTTCGAGGCGTGCGAACCACTTTTTGATTAAATCTTCCAGTTCGCTGTCGGTCAGATTCAGGACAAAGCGGTCTTCGTTAAACGGCATTGTGCGCTATTCCACCTTCGCACAAGAAGTGGCGAATATTCTATTCGTTCTCAAGCTGTATTCGCCCAAGGTGACGCGGCGGCGGGGATTATATAGGGGCGCTTCAAGCGCAGCGAGCGCTCTCAATGCGGCTGACGCCGGCAAACTCGTATTCCAGTTCCCAAGCTCGAAGCGGACGGGGTTGGCCGCCAGTTGCCAATCTCGGCAGGCCAGTTCGAAGGCCTGCCGTTTTGCGCCTCGTGTCCGCAACCGCCAGACGGCTTGCGGGCCCAAGCCATGGTGCTGCCGACACCGCACCTCGCCTGGCCGATCAAGGCAGCGGAAACTCATATGGGCCATTCTCATTTCGATGATGCTAGCCGAGGGCGAGCCGCGTTGAATGCGGCAAGAACTTGAGCGCCTATCCGACGTAGCGCGGACGGCCGCTTCAACGCGCTCGGTGGGTTGCTGACCCGTCGGTCTTTCGACTGGGAACCGGTCAGTCCGGCATCGAACTGCTGACGTTGGCTTAGCCCCAGAAGCGTTAATCATGCATCGCCTATTTCGAAAGCGGCGCTACCGCAGCTGCTCGCTCGAACTCTGTAATGGAGCGCGCAGGCGGCCGACCGTAGGCGTCCAGCAGAGCATTCCAGAATCGCAGCAGGAGCGCGCGCCGTTCATCCGGCGTCCAAATCTCCAGCTCTTCGTTCACGTCCACCCAAGGGCTCACAGCCGGGAAGCGTTGCGTTTGGTATTGGCCAGGCAAGACAGTCCCGGTCAGATCACCAGCGCCAAGTTTGATTCCGATCGGACCCTTGCCGCCCATCGCCCTGATGGCGGCGACGTCTCTTACTCACGGGGATTTCTTTCCCACGTCTCTTGGCGAGCAATGCATGGGAAAATGGGCTCTGTTCGTTCGATTGTCTTCCCTTTGCATGGTTATTGATTTTCCTCTCGCAGGAACATGATGCGGTCGCCGCTGGCGAAAGCTCTCGCGCCGCGTTCCACTTCCACTTGAAATATCTTCGTCGAGATCGCCTGCAGCGCGCATGCGCTCGCGTGCTGCCTGGTTGAGCGCGCGCACCTCGTCGTTTGTGTGGGTGAGAATGATCCGGCTTGCCTCAGGCTGCGTCTGCCTGTCGCGATCCCAGCGTTCGACCAGACCGCTGCGCGCGTCGTCCCGAGTCGCCGCCTGACGCACCATGCCTTGCGCCTCATAGGCGTCGATCGCTGCGCCGATCCTGCCGGTTGCCAAATCGCAGGTGGCATCACGCTGCCAGTCCTCGCGCTGCTTGCGCACCTGGCCGATTTCGACGCCGCAGTGACGTTCGTGGATCGAACGGAACGCAGCACCCGCCTCGATCGCGTGCAGTTGCTGTGGATCGCCGACCAACCATACGGGGCACAGCGCTACTCATCCAAAGTGGCCGAGACTCTCGGCTCGAGTTCTCCAACGCCTCTCGCGGCGCGGGCGCGGCCGGAGACCTCCCAACAAAGCGGCGCGGACGATTCCACGCCCGGCATTCACCCAACTTGGTGGCTGATTGAACGTTCCATTAGCGATTGCTTGACTAAACCGCTGCCCGCTCCAGACTCCCTTTATGGCGAAGGGCAGCATCAAAGTCGGCGACGAGGTCGCCATCACCGCTAAGGTGCGGGGTCGCGTGACGGAGATCGCGTCAGCGTGACGATCCCCTCATACGACTTTCCCCACTCGATTATCGACCGAACGACAAAGATCACGCATGGCCAGGAGATCGAACTGACCGGCGACGTCACTCATGTCGACGAAGCGAAGGTCACGGTCAACCTGGGCATTCCCGTTACGGTCAACGCCGATACGGTAAGGCTGGTCATGCGCAACGTGCCGCCGAAGCGGAAGACTCCTCTGATGGACAAGGCGACATGACGAAGCTTTCGGAGCTCGGCCCATTCGAAGCTCACCTCAACGGAAGGATTTGCGAGCACGAAAGTGAGTATTTCTACCGCTGCCCCCGGTGCGGTCAGATGGTGGATGAGCGGGACGCGCGGCAGGTGGTCTGGCACTCTTTCTCGGAGCATCGGCGGCTGATCATCGATGGTGAGGCGCCTCACTTGCCATAAGCGACGAATTGTAGCTGGCAGCCGAAGCGTGCCGACCAAAAAAACTGGCAACCGACGGCGGCCGTTTGAGGCGCCCCCATTCGAGCGCCTGCCGGCTGAACCTAGCCATCCTGCTCCTGCGGTAGGCCGTCGGTTAGATCGTAGAAATCGGACTTCGAGCCGACGAAAATATGCTTGGCAAGGCGCAGGCCGGTCGGTCGGTCAAGGGTTCCAGCAGCGACGAAGGTTTCGATGCCCGGAGCCGCCTTCCAGAATAGATTACCACCGCAGCGCGAGCAGAAGCCCCGCTCGACGTCATCTGACGACCGGTACCAACTGAGAGTCGACGACGCTTGCAGTCGGAGATCCTCCGAGCGACAGGCCGCCATAGCCGCGAAGTTGCCGCTTGTGCGGGCGCATTGGGTGCAGTGACAGGCTATAGGCTGTGCAAGCTCGCCCGCTATTTCGTAACGCACAGACCCGCATAGACAACGACCCGATGGCATGGAGACCTTACCCGCAGAGGAGGATATTGTTCCATGAAGTTGCAAGCTATTAGAGTCATGGGCTGAAGTAGCGGCCGGAGTCTAAGGCGTCTTCTGAATCCGCTCGCGGCTACGGCGAAAGGCTTCAGATAATGTAAATCGCATACGCCGCTCGACCAGCTTGGGTTGCTAGTCAGCCAAATCGCTCCGCTCCAAAATGCGCACAAAGTAGCTGATCAGGCGGCGGGATCGCTGTCGCTCAGATCGGAAGAACCTTCGGCATTAGAGGATTGGTTGAGTTGGGCCATCTGCTTTGCCTGGGGCGCGCGCCGTCATGTTCTGTTCCTCGAAGGCAACCCGGCCACGTATCTCTGATTGTGCGGCGAAGCTTCCGATTGGCCGGCCGGTGACTAGCAGGATAGAAAACGACTTGGCCGACCAGACCCAAACAACGAGCTAATCAACTTAACCGCAGACATCGTCTCCGCATATGTCGGCAACAATCCCCTCCCCGTATCGGGGCTGCCCGACCTCATTGCTTCTCTCGATACATCCGGCATTCGCCAGCCAAGGCACCAGAGCAACCTGCGTTGGCGCCCACGGTCAATCCGAAGCGATCGGTGCTCCCCGACTACATCATCTGCCTCGAGGACGGGAAGAAGTTCAAATCGCTGAAGCGGCATCTTGCGTTGCACGGCCTGACGCCCGACGAGTACCGCGAGAAATGAGGCCTTGGCTTGTTACTATCCGATGGTAGCGCCAAATTATGCCGCGCAGCGGTCGGCACTGGCGAAGGCGAGCGGACTCGGTTCGCAAGCCTGGGGCCAAGCCAGGGGGATCGCCGGTAAAAAGCGCTCGGGCCGGTGATTGTACGCGTCGTCGTTGCGTGGGCGACTGCGGCGCATCCGGCCCGGTCTGCATCGACGAATTGAACACTGTTAGAAGCTGGAATCGCCGTTCCGCTACGCCCGCGTCAGCCACCCGCTGAAACGTTGCTGCTCCGCGCGGGTGTGTATCATTTTAATACAATCCTCAATTTGTAGACTGCTGCGATGCATTGGCGGCTATTGGTTCTGGCCGTCATTTAGGAGGGAAAAGCCGCGCGGGAGGAATACCAATGACCATCCAAAAGGAAGACTATCGAACCAACAGAGCCGACTATGCCATCGCATCGATGC